>JABHWT010000345.1 GCA_018657645.1 Halieaceae bacterium
AGAATATTTTCAGGCAAACTCCCCATGGCCTCCTCAAGTATGTGCAATGCGCTCTGCCAACCGGCGCTGTCATTGGCTAGTCGGGCCCGGTGCATTGCGGAATCCACCAGATAGTGGGTGGCGCGATACAGGCGAAACATATCCCTGGCTTCGTAGAAGCTATGTTCGGACTCGGTCAGCCGGTTTTGGTCGAATAGAATGCGACTGCTGAGTAGTCGCGGAATGCCACTAAGAGGCGAAAACTGCCCGGTCACAAGAGAGGCCAAATCGATTGCCTCATTGCACAGATACATTGCCTCTGATAACTGCCCCTGCATGTAGCGAATTTCTGCCATTCTGGTAGTCGCCGACACGGAAGTAATGGGTGTGTGATTAAGCTCCGCCAGCCTTTTTGCCTCGTTGAAAGCCACATAGGCATCGCTGAATTTGCTACGTCTGAAGTAGGCCGAGCCAAGAGATAATTCAATTTGTTCTTGCAGGAAGTCCTCCTGATTTCCGCGCTTACGCTTCAGCTCGAGCCACACAGCTGGTTCCGCCCACTCGCTATCCAGGGCCTGTTTCACGCGATATTCGATAACATCGAGGTCTTCTGGGGTCGGTGTTAGTGGAATTGCACTATTATCCTCAACGCCTGACTCCAGTTTGCGCTTTAGCTCCGGCAGATGTTTCTCGGCTTCCTTGAAGTGCTGAGATATGACCAACATCCAGACGTAGGGCCACAAAATATAGGGGTGTTCCTCCATTTTTTTCGGCGGTAAGGATTTTATGAACTGCTCTATCAGGGATGCACCGCCGGTTACTACCAGATCTCTTGCGTTGCCAGAGTATATTGCGATGGCACGCTCGTGATCCTGGGCCTGCAGTGCGTGGTAGAGGCTTGCATCGGGGAGTCCGAACTCCAGATACCAGTCACTTGCCCTGCAATGCCGCTCAATCAGTTTGTCGCGTCCTTCCTTTTGTAATTGTCTTATCAGGAAGTTGTACAAAATCGGTGGATAGGAAAACCAGTTGTCGGCATAAGTGTTTCCAGCCAGTAGACCCTGCTCCAGTAAAGCCTGCACGCAGCTGTTGGCATCATTGGACTGACAGACATGGTTACACAAATCGACTCGCAACCTCTTCAAATGCGCTGTTTGATAGACAAAACTCTGCAGGGTTGGAGTCAACTCCGAGATAATATTGCGATCCAGGTATTCAAAAAGAAGTGGAAACTCCCCGTGAACAATATTGGTACGCTCGCGCGGTGTTTTGGCTTTCTTGAAAGCCAGGCTAACGAGCTTGAGGGCGGCAGGCCAGCCCTCGGTCACATCCGTCAGACTGAGGATCTCCTCTTCACTAACCGACTTGTGCCCTTCAAGGTACAGAAAAGCTTCCATCTCCGGAGTAGAGAATGCGAGTGCTTCCCGGTCTAACACCTGTACATCCTCCTCAATCTGTAATCTCGGGGTCATCCAATGGGGAGTTGATCGACTCGCCAATACCTTATGTGTGCTTGTTGGCAGGTGGAATAGAAAATCAGTGAACAGTTCGCGGGCAGCGGACTCACCCAGGTTTTCATACTGGTCTATCATTAAGAGCCAATCTGATTTTTCCAGGTGCAGCAAGTTACAGAGGTTTTGAATCCGCTGCTCTGCGGGTTCCTCGGACTCATTTACTGTATCTGCCTTGTCCGAAGGAAGGTGTGGGGCGAAGGCGTTGAGTAGAGTGCGGGTTAACTTGGCGGGATCATTGCAGCTATTATCCAGCGTTATCCATATAAGATTGGCACCGGAGTCTGCCAGGGCAGCGTGCCAGCAGCTCAATATATCGGTCTTTCCATATCCTTGGGGGGCAACCAGCAAACTGAAGGAATAATCTTGCAGCCCTGAGTGGCGTTCCTCGAGAGCGGGCCGGGACAGTCTCTTTTTGCGGATGGGTGGAGGTGTTTGCAGGGAGAGAAGCGTACTCGCGTCATCGCGAGAGTTCTTGTTGGCTGCCTTGTCTGCTACGGCCGTTAATTTTGTCATGTGAGAGCAACCCCTCAGGTTTGGAGCACGATAATTCTCCGATTTACCTCCTATGATACCCCCACCTTAGGGAGGTATCTATGGTGCGCAATTGCCCCAGAATTGCCAAGATGAAAGTTGCCCTTACTCTCGCCTGGTTCATCGCCATTTTGATTTCATCTAACGCAAGGGCGGATGTTCTCGCGAAGATCACTATTGATATGCAAGGCAGGCCGCAAATATCAATAGTTCATGATAATCCTGTGCTGCAACAGGCTGGCTGGAAAACCTATAAGGTGTTGATAAACAACCCAGCTCGGAAAGAGGGTGTTTTAAGTCTCACTAGTAACAATGCCTCGCCCCTCTTTCACAAGTCGCGTGGTGAGTTACTGGCACTCCCCGAGTTGACGATATCCGATCAACAACTGGCGACCAGCACTATAGCAATGTTGCCGGAACCTGGCCTCGAGCTGACTCGCCCACTGACGGGGCAGCGGGAGGAGTGGCGCACCCTGCAGCTGTATACCAGGCGACCCGGACCTCTAAAGGTAGAGCTCCAGGCGCGTCTTGTTGCTACCCCCGGTGGCGTCATGCGCGGCAGCTCGGTGATCATTCCCTTCACTACAGTACCGGCAACACGCGTCGAGTTTGCGATAAAGGACGAGTTAGGGCGACCCGCCTTTGCTGCGCTAACAATAACCGATGGCGTGAATCGCCTTGTTGCGGATCCGGAGGCAAATCCGCTGCCTCAAAACTACCGCCATCGATATGCGATGCGTCGACCATGGGAGAGAATATGGGTAGACGGCGCCTACCAGACACAGGCCAGTTCGGAGCCTCATTTGACGGGCATTTATCCGTTTCCCGCCAGGCGATTACCCCAGCTGGATCCCTTTCCAGATTTATATTTCCAGGCACAGGTGTATCGCGGTGATGGGGAATACCTGTATCTGCCACCAGGACGCTACCGTATTGACTACCGCGCTGGCCCCGAAACCATCAGCAAAAGCCGTCGTATTGAGATTGGTGAGGGGCCCATGCAGACCATTAACTTGAATATTGAGTCCTGGGTGAAAATGACCGACCTTGGTTGGTACAGTGGCGATCTGCACGTACACGCCACTGCTTGTAAGCACTTCGAGTCCCCGAGCCAGGGAGTGGATCCGACAATTCTATTGCGTCAGGCTAAAGGGGAGCGCCTCAATGTTGTGTCGGTACTGAACTGGGCGCCAGGCTGGCAGTCGCAGAAGAAGCACTTCGGACACAATATCCAGGAGGGACTTAGCCTGTTGCACAACGATGTAGAGGTCTCCAATTTCCCATCAAACGAGATGGGTCATTTGGGATTGTGGGGGCTTCAGGTGCCGGATTATCCCAATACGACTTCGGTGGCTGACTGGCCGAGTTGGAACAACCCAATTTTGCGCTGGGCCAGGGAGCAGCGAGCCACCACGGGGTACCTCCATGCAGGATGGGGACTGAAACCGCTGGAGTCTACTGATAGCCTGCCCAATCAGGCCCTGGCACCAATGACGGGTATTGGCGCCAACGAGTATGTGGTGGCTGTCACAGAGGAGCTTGTGGATTTACTGGGGGTTGGCGATACCCCGCCGGTACAGGAACTTAACCTTTGGTATCACGCCCTCAATAGTGGCTATCGTACGCGAATTATGGGCGAGAGTGACTTCCCCTGTATTTACCACGAAAAAATTGGCATTGCTCGCAGTTACGCCAGGCTTGATAAGCGGATGAGTTTTGAGTCCTACCTGGAAGCTCTGCGCGCCGGGCGCAGCTATGTCAGCGATGGGAAATCTCATTTAATTGACATTGCTGTAAACGGTCAGCTGTTAGGTCGTGGTGATAGTGAACTTCGCACTGAGGCAGGGAAGAAACTAACCATAAAATTACGTGCCACGGCATGGTTGCCCCGCGTGCCTTCCAGGGTTGATGCCTTCATTGCGGGTAGTGACGCACAGCGCCAACCGGCCTGGGATATTGCTCGAGCGCGTATCCCCGGAACTCGAGAGGTGGCAGTGGAGCTGGTTATGAATGGGCATGCGGTGGCCAGTCGGCGTATGGTTGCCGATGGGGCCTGGAACGACCTCCAGTTTGATGTTCCGATTGATCGGTCAAGTTGGCTGGCACTGCGAATACTCCCCAGCTCTCACAGTAACCCGGTATTCGTGCTGGTAGATGACAAACCCATAAGAGCCTCCTCCGACAGTGCAAATTGGTTGGACCGTGCGGTGCAGCATTTGTGGGAGAGCAAATCGCATTTTATTCGAAGGGATGAACTGGCCGATGCCCGGGCAGCATATGAAAAGGCAAGGGCTCAACACCAGCAGCGCGCAAACGAGGCCCTGGTGGAATGATGAAGTTGATTAATCCAATTCTGCTTGTGTTTTGGGTGGCTGCTGTCAGTGCTCATCAACCTGTGCATCGCGATGATGCAGGACAACTCTCGGAACCAGCGGTAGCAGCGGAACTATCTTCCCACGAGAAGCAAACTTTTCCTGTCACTATCAGGCTGTATAACGAACAGGGAAAGCGGACTTCTGCCATGTTGTCATTGGCCAGGGCAGGGAGCTGGCAGCAAATACCGCTGGAACAGCAGTTCCTATCTAACGCCCTTCACCCGCTCCGCTCGTCTGAGCGCCGTCAATGGCGAGGGAAGTTTCCGATTCATAGCAAAGGAGAAACCGTTCTGATGCTTGCCTCGGGGCACTACACGCTAACTGTTGGGAAAGGGTTGGAGTACTACCGCGAAAAGCATAATTTTGAGGTTGCTGGAAAACAGACACTAAGTGTGGATGTTCGGTTACGTCGGTGGGTCGATCTGCCGGCCCAGGGTTGGTGGTCCGGTGATCCACACGTTCATGTATCCAGGCCAAGCCTTGATAAGGATAGGGATATTCTGGCCGCTGCCATGGCTGAGGATATCCATATCACGAGTACGCTGGAAATGGGCGACGTGGACGAGATGCACTTCCCTGGGCGTAGCCGGGGGTTGGCAGGACGCATCCGGGAGGGGAGCTTCTATCTGGTGCCGGGACAGGAAGAGCCACGAACTAACGAGCTGGGGCACAGTATTGTGCTCAATACCCAGCAACTGTATCGCGACAAAGATAACTACTATCGATATGACCAACTGTTTGCGCGAGCTCGGGATGATGGCGCGGTGGCTGGCCTGGCGCATTACTTTTATGCAAAATTTCACTCTTACAGGGCAGGTGCTCTGTTGCTGCCAGATGGTCTGGTAGATTTTGTTGAGCTACTGGATGACAGTGATATTTTGAGTCCGGGTCAATACTATGATGCCCTGAATCTGGGCTTCAAATTGCCGGTGTCTGCGGGCTCCGACTATCCGTGGGGAGCCCACATTGGTGATCAACGCACCTATGTACAGCTCGCAAAAGACCAGGCTTTGAGCCCCGAGGCATGGTACCAGGGACTAAAAGAAGGCCGATCCTATGTCACCCAGGGACCGATTCTCAGGTTTACCATTAACGGCCAGGGCATTGGCAGTGCAGTGAATGTACGGTCAGGTGACACACTGCGTATTCGAGCTGAGGCTCAGGCACCGCCCTATATAGGTGCCGCCAAACAGCTTGCCCTGATCAGCATGGGGGAGAAACTGATCGAAGTATCACGAGCTGACCGAAGCGAAAGTCCCCTGAAGTTGTCACATGCGCTTTCGGTAAATAAGAGCCAATGGTTCGTAGTTGTCGCGCAGGGGCACAATGGCGCACTGGCTCATAGTTCCCCTATTTATGTTTCAGTTGATAGCAGACCCGCGCGACTGGAAGGGCCAGCCTTAAAGGCTTTGGTGGCAAAACAAATTGCAGTGGTGCGCGGCGCCAGTGGAAAAACAATACCGCTACAGCATCGCACCAGGGAATTTGAAGACTGGCTGCGTCGTATAGAGGCCTATTACATACATCTTGGCGGCCAGGAACAGGAGCAATAAACCATGAATGATTTCGAGAACCGTACATTACGAATTGGATTTATAGGCAGTGGTTTCATCGCCAATTTCCACCTTGACGCCCTGGTAGCTGTTCGCAATGTCGATGTCTGTGGTGTCTACAGTCCTACACAAAGTAAAAGGCAGGTCTTTGCCGAACGTGTTCGAGAAATGGGCCTCGGACAATGCAGACCCTATGATTCCCTGGAGGCGCTGATAAATTCCCCCGATATAGACGCGGTGTGGATTCTGGCCCCCAATAATACGAGGCTTGACGTTATGCGCGTTATCCATCGCCAGGTAAAGGCAGGCCGCTCGCAGCTGGTTGGTATTGCCTGTGAGAAACCGCTGGCGCGCAATCTTGCCGAGGCCAGAGAAATGCTTCGCCTTGTTGAGGACACCGATCTGTTACATGGCTATCTTGAAAACCAGATATTTTGCACACCTGTACAACGCGGTAAGGAAATATTGTGGCAAAGAGCCGTCCCTCTAACCGGCCGCCCCTACCTGGCGCGTACGTCGGAGGAACATTCGGGACCACACGAATCCTGGTTTTGGAAGGGCAGTGAACAGGGGGGAGGCGCTCTCTCTGACTTGATGTGCCATTGTGTCGAGGTCGGCCGCTTCCTTTTGAGCACGCCTGGAAGTAATCGCGATGAATTACGTTTGAAAAGTGTCAGCGCGACGGTTGCCAATTTGAAGTGGAACAAGCCGCCCTATACCCAGAAATTGAACGACAAATTTGGCCTTGGGAAGCAAGGCGATTACAGACCGGTTGAAGATTTTGCCAGGGGCACTTTGATATTTGAAGACGATAAGGCCAATGAGCTTATTGTCGAGGCCAGTACATCCTGGGCCTATGTGGGATCGGGGCTTCGAATACAACTGGAGTTGAGCGGGCCGGAATATGCCATGGAGTTTAGCTCCCTCAATACGAGTCTGAAACTATTCCTGTCGCGCGAAGTGACGGGAAGCGAGGGCGAGGACCTGGTAGAAAAACAGAATGCGGAGCAGGGCCTGATGCCGGTGGTGGAAGATGAGGCGGGCGTTTATGGCTACGTTAACGAAAACAGGCACATGGTAGAGAGTTTTCGACGCACCGAGATGCCCTCGGAGAACTTTGTAGACGGCGTGGCAGTGGTAGAGATGCTCATGGCTTTGTACAAGTCTGCAGAAGAGGGACGCGTCATCTATCCAGACCAGGAGAGTTTAATCGACTATGTGCCCGTGGTGGCCAGGATATAAAGCCCAGATGATAATTATACTTCCAGGACGGCTGCAATCGTGAATATCGTCATTCTCGATACGTCCCAGCAGATAGCCAGGCTTGCTGCAGAGCAAGTGATCGGGGTTGTTCAAAGCTGCGAGTCACCTGTACTGGGGATGGCAGCAGGGGCTACGCCCCTGTTGCTATATGCACAGTTAATCCATTGCTATGGCAAGGGGCAAATTAGCTTTCGGTCAACATCAACATTTAATCTGGACGAGTACGTTGCCCTACCTCCAGATAGCACTAACAGCTATCGGTACTATATGCAGTCCAACTTTTTCGACCATGTCGACCTGCAGGCGAAGAACAGCTACCTACCCGATGGGCGCGCCGACGACTTGCAACTGGCTGCTAAGCGCTACGAAAGGACAATTGCCAGCACGGGTGGTATTGATTTACAGATTCTGGGTATTGGCACCAATGGCCATATTGGATTCAACGAACCGGGCTCCAGTTTTGCATCCCGTACCCGGGTTGTCGCATTATCAGATAGTACAATCGACAGTAATCGCCACTACTTTGGAGAGAGCGGGGCTGTCCCTGAAAAGGCCATTACTGTCGGTATTGGTTCGATACTGGATAGTAGAGGATTACTATTGATAGCGACCGGCGAGCACAAGGCAGAAGCGGTGCGCGCAGCGCTGGAGGGGCCTGTTTCCCCTATTTGTCCTGCCTCGGCAGTTCAGTTACACCCGAAGGTAACAGTGCTTCTCGATCGAGCGGCTGCCTCGCAGCTAACCCACAGGGATGACTATATTAAATGCCAGCAAACGCCGCCCGGTCTGGCCTCAGCCACACCCCGATGAATGCGACAGGAGAATCTGAATGGGACCCATAGGCAACAACAAAATGCCTCCCCGATTGACGGCCTTGCTAACAGTTGCGGCCAGGATGCATCCCCGTCTGTGTTTAATGATGTTTCTCCAGTTTATGATATGGGGAATCTGGGCGGTGACTCTGGGCAGCTATCTGGGTTTAACCCTCGAGTTTTCCGGTGCCCAGATCGGTGCGATATACGGAACCACGGCAATAGCGTCTATTCTCTCGCCTTTACTAATTGGCTGGATAGCCGATCGCTATTTTCCTGCACAAAAAATCTTTGGCTGTTTACATCTGGCTGGTGCCGCCGCCTTGTATCTGGCGAGTACTTTAAGCACGTTCAATGCGTTTTATGCCGTTTTACTGGTTTATGCACTGTGCTATATGCCAACCCTCTCGCTGGCCAATACGATTTGTTTTCGAGTTATGACCGATACGGGTAGCCAGTTTCCGCGGGTCAGGGTGTTTGGAACCATAGGCTGGATTGTGGCAGGACTTACTGTGGGTGTACTGGGTGTGGAAACTACTCGGCATCCTCTGCAATACGCGGCTCTGGTGTCTTTGGCTCTGAGTATGTACTCCCTCTGTCTGCCCTCTACCCCGGCAGCAGTGCAGGAGGGCGGATTTTCCTGGCGTGGGGCGCTGGGACTGGACGCTATTACTACAGTATGTCAGGGGCCACGGCTTACCGTCTTTGTCTGCTCCGGATTGATCAGTATACCTTTGGCCTTCTACTACAACTTTGCCAATTTGTTTCTCAACGAAATTGGAATGGAGGCTGCCGCGGCAAAAATGACCCTTGGACAAATCTCGGAAGCTATCTTCATGCTGTTCATGCCATTTATGTTCCGTAGAGCGGGAGTTAAGGCTATGTTGACGATTGGTATGTTGGCATGGGTTCTACGCTATGGGTTGTTTGCCTGGGGCGCTGGTGGCGACGTAGTTGCCGTTCTCTATCTGGGTATAATTCTGCACGGGGTATGCTACGACTTCTTCTTCGTGACGGGTCAGGTTTATATGGACCGCGCCGCTCCCGAGCATCTCAGGGCATCTATGCAGAGCGTGATGACCCTGATTACCTACGGCTTGGGAATGTTGATCGGGGCCTATGTTTCCGGATTCATTGTCGATTTCTATACGGCCCTTGACGGCACTCGAGATTGGCAGAGTATTTGGGCTGTGCCGGCAGTATTTGCGTTGTTGATTGTTATAGCATTTGTGTTGCTATTCCATGAAAGAGATGTTGAGAATGTCTAAAGCGAAATGTTTCGCGGGAACTCCCCCCCATTAGAGTGGTTTGTATTGCTTGCCTTGCAGTGATGATAGGTTTATGTCTGAGCAAGCTGACAACACTGCGCACGCGGGACAAGCTTTAAATCCAGGTCGCATTGGCCGCTACCTGGGGCCTGCTATCTTCGTGCTGGTCATATTGCTGCCATTGCCGGAAGGTTTGTCCATGGCGGGCCTGAAAGTAGCGGCCGCGCTGCTGTGGATTGTAATCTGGTGGGGCACCGAGGCAGTGCCTATCGCAATGACCTCCCTGCTTCCCCTGGTACTGTTTCCACTGCTTGGCACAGACACTATTTCCGTCGTTGCGGGTCGCTATACAACACCCGTTGTCTACCTGCTCATCGGTGGTTTTATCCTGGCCCTTGCCCTGCAGCGAGCCGATCTTCACCGGCGTCTGGCGCTGATAGTATTGCGCCGGTTTGCCCACTCTGCCGCTGCCATTATTGGTGGTTTCATGGTGGCCACCGCATTGATGAGTATGTGGATCAGCAATACGGCATCAACCCTCATCATGATACCCATTGCGCTATCGGTGGTTGCAGAAGCTTGCGATGAATCGCCCGAGGGGGGCGCCTACAAGTTTGAGGTGGCTCTATTACTGGCGGTCGCTTTCTAGGCCAGCGTGGGCGGGCTTGGTACGGTGGTAGGCTCTCCCCCGAACTTGCTGTTGGCAGGTTTTCTTAAGCAGGAATTCGGCATTGACCTGAGCTTTGTGGATTGGCTGAGGTTCGGTTTGCCTGTCGTCATTGTGCTCCTGCCAGTGATCTGGATATCTCTTACCCGGTTCAGTTTTCCCATCAGTGACAGGGAAATTAATCTACGCGCAGCGCGTCGCCAAATTGAAGACAACTATGAAAAACTGGGGCCTCTAACGACGGCCGAGCGTCGGGTTGCCCTGGTGTTTGGTGCAGTTGCCTTGTGCTGGGTTATTAGACCGTTGCTACTGCAGTTGCCGGGTCTTGGCCACTTGAGCGATACAGCGATAGCGCTGACTGGAGCCATTGTTCTATTTCTGGTTCCCTCGGGGCAGGGCGACTATTTAATGGACTGGTCGACGGCAAAAACACTGCCCTGGAACGTAGTTTTGCTTTATGGGGGTGGTATGGCCCTGGCCGGTGCAATGAGTAGTAGCGGCCTTACAGATTGGCTGGTTGCCCGGGTAATTCACACCGAAGATTGGAGCCTGTTTGCCGTGTTATTGAGCGTCACCGCTGTTACCTTGTTTCTGACAGAGCTGACTAACAACTCGGCCGCGCTGGCCACCCTGTTGCCGGTGCTCGCGGGTGTTGCCGTAGCCAATGACTATCCACTGTTGATCCTGATGGTGCCCGCCACACTGGCCGCAAGCTGCGCCTTCATGCTGCCGGTGGCTACTCCCCCAAATGCCATCGTTTATGGCACCGGCAAGATTTCAATTTCACAAATGGCGTCAGCGGGACTGGTTCTTAACGTATTGGGCCTGGGCACAATTAGCATTCTTTGCTTTGCACTACTGACATGAAAAACCACTGGCTGGCGAACAGGAGCTTATTGCGCGATGTCTGAACTTTTACTCAAGGATAAGGTGGCCATGATCACCGGAGGTTCCTCTGGAATAGGTGCGGCGATAGCCCGCTTGTTCGCCGAGGAGGGCGCTACCGTGGCAGTGGTTGCCAGTTCCGACACAGCTAAAGCACAGCGGATAGTTGATGTTATTTCGCAATCGGGTGGGCGCGGGAAAGCGTTTAGCTGCAATGTGGAAGACCTTGCACAGATTAATCACCTGGTGAGTGATGTCGAGAACGCCTTAGGCCCAGTAGATATTCTGGTGAACAGCGCCGGCGTGTTCTTCCCGACCCTGATAGGAGAAACCAGCGAGGCAGATTTCGATCGCATGGTGAGTATTAACCTGAAAGGCCCGTTTTTTTTGATTGATTGCATTGCGCCGGGCATGATCGCCCGGCAGCGGGGTAAAATTATTAATGTGTCCTCGGTATCTGCCTTTGTGGGTTCAAAGCAATATGGCCTGTACGGGGCGGTTAAGGCGGGACTGGTTTCGTTGACCAAGACATTTGCCTTGCAGTTGGCCCCACACAACATCAATGTCAATGCTATCGCGCCGGGAAATACAGCAACGCCGATTAATCAGGATATCCGCACTGAACCAGAATTTGCAGAGCGGCGCGCGATGATTGAAAGCAGCACTCCCAGCCAGCGCCTCTTTTCCGAACCTGAAGATATAGCACAGACTGCGTTATTTCTGGCTAGCGATCGTAGTCGGGCCATGCACGGCAGTACGCTTTTGGCGGACGAAGGAAGAGCTGCAGGTTTGTAGAGAACAGGAGAGACGATGAACTTTTCAGACAAAGTGATTTTGAGCTGCGCGGTGACAGGCGGCATGGAATTCAACCGCAAGCACCCGCATGTGCCTATTACGCCCAAACAGATAGCACAGGATGCGCTCGCCGCTGCCCGGGCTGGAGCCAGCGTCGTGCATTTGCATGTGCGCGACCCGGAGACCGGAAATGGCAGCCAGGATCCGAAATTGTTCAGGGAAGTAGTGGATCGGGTGCGCGACAGTAACATCGATGTCGTAATCAATCTTACCTGCGGTGGCAATGCCCGGTTTTTCCCAGACCCGGAAGATGAGAGCCGGGCCGGACCGGGCACCACGGTTAAGAGCGTAGAGCAGCGCACCGAGCACATCGTGGAAAATCGACCCGAACTGGCCTCACTGGATGTCACTACAGCCAACCAGGGAGATGGAGACCAGGAGTTTGTTTATCTAAATACCACTCGCACCCTGCGAGCCATGGCGAGCGTCTTTCGCGACGCGGGAGTAAAGCCGGAGATGGAGGCCTTTCAGGCAGGGGACATCATGTTTGCCAACTCGATGGTGGAGGAGGGGTTAATTGAAGGCACGCCCTTATACCAGTTTGTGCTGGGTGTTAAATGGGGCGCTCCCTGCGACCCTGAAACGATGCTTTACATGCGCAACCTGTTACCCAGTGGTTCCTGTTGGGCGGGCTTTGGTATTGCACGTATGCAGATGCCAATGGTGGCACAAGCGGTTTTGCTCGGTGGTAATGTTCGAGTCGGCCTTGAGGATAATCTCTATCTCAGCCGAGGCGTATTTGCCAGCAACGAACAACTGGTTAAACGCGCGGTAACTATTATTGAGGCCTTGGGTAAGAGCGTGGCGACACCACAGGAGTGTCGTCAGAAACTCGGACTGAAGAAACGGTAGCCCCTCTCGAGGGAGCTGTATGTACTTTTTGAATATGTCGAAGAAAAAATTATGAGATTTGCAACTGACACCGGGGGCACATTTACCGACCTGGTCATTGAAGATGACACCGGTGGTCTGGCGCTATTCAAGGCGCCCACCAATAAGCTAGATCCTGTGGCGGGAGTCATACGCGTACTGCAGGACGCGGCTGATAGTCGCAATCAGAGCCTGGATCAATTGTTGGGAACGGGCGAGGTGTTCATCCACGGTACAACGCATGCACTGAATGCCCTGATAACCGGTAATACGGCCAGAACAGCCCTTCTTACCACCGCGGGACATCCGGATATTCTTACCTTGCGAGAGGGTGGTCGGGTCGATCCGTTTGACCATGCTACCGCCTATCCCGCTTCTTTTATTCCACCGAGTCTTACGCTGGAAGTAGAGGAGCGTATCTCTGCCCAGGGGGACGTGCTGACGGCGCTAAGGGACGAACAGGTACTGGAACTTGTGGAGCAACTGAAACAGATGGAAGTGGAGGCGATTTCGGTTTGTCTGTTGTGGTCGGTGGTCAATCCGCAGCATGAAAGGCAGATAGGGAAGCTATTGGCCCGTCATTTACCTGATGTTCCGGTTACGCTATCCCATGAGCTCAATCCGGTATTACGGGAATATCGACGCGCATCGTCGGCCAGTATCGACGCGGCGCTCAAACCTACAATGACGCATTATCTGGGGAACCTCGAGCAACGCCTGCGAGAGGCTGGCTTCAAGGGCCGGGTGTTGGTAATCAGTTCTCAGGGTGGGTTACTCGATGCCAGCGAAGTAGCGGGTGCGCCGATTCACGTGCTCAATTCGGGGCCCTCTATGGCACCGGTGGCCGGTAGAGCCGTGACCTCGGATCGCAATGTAATAGTAGCCGATACCGGCGGCACAACCTATGACCTTAGTGTTGTGCATGAAGGTCAGATTCCGCTTTCCAGAGAGCTGTGGATTGGCGGCCCCTTTGTCGGTCACATGACGGGGTTTCCGTCGGTTGATGTGAAGAGCATTGGCTCGGGTGGGGGCAGCATAGCCCGGGTGGATGAGGGCGGCGTGCTCCACGTGGGGCCACAGAGTCAGGGGTCCGATCCGGGGCCGGCCTGTTATGGCAAAGGCGGAGAGGAGGCTACCCTGACCGATGCGAGTTTAGTGTTGGGTTATCTTGACCCTGGCAACTTTCTGGGCGGCAAGATGCACCTCGATCGCAAACTGGCAAATCAAGCTATTGGCGATTGCATTGCAAAGCCACTGGGCTTGTCTATTGCCGAGGCGGCGCTGTCAATAGTGGAGGTTGCCACTGAGGATATGTGCCAGGCCATTTTTGACTTTTCCGGTAGCCATGGTATCGATCCGGAGGAGGCAGTTCTGATCGGTGCTGGCGGTGCGGCTGGTCTCAACACAGTAGCCGTCTCTCGTCGATTGGGGTGTAGGAAAGTCATCATCCCGGAAGTGGGCGCCACCATGAGTGCTGTTGGTGCACTGGTCACAGATATAAGCCGGGAGTTTCGCGCGGCCTTAATGGTGAGTAGCGAACGGTTTGATTATGAAGCGGTCAACAGGATGCTGCTGGACTTGAGTGAACGCTGCTGGCGGTTTATCGCCAGCGCGGGCAGCTCAGATAGGGAATCCCGCATTATATTGTCGGTGGAGGCCCACTATGAAAACCAGGCCTGGGATATTGTCGTGCCATTGCCAATTTCGTCTTTCAACAGTGCCCAGGACCTACAACAGTTGATAGATGCCTTTCACCGCGAACACTACCGCCTGTTCGCCTATTCTGACGAGGGTTCAAGCATTGAGATTAGCAACTGGGTTAGCCGGGTGGAATGTGTAGTCGGCTCTGATTGTATGGGCCGTCTCAGTGATCGAGAGATAGTTGAAATACCCTCCCTTCGTAACTGTATGTTCTCCGGGCATGGTGAAGTTCAGGCCAGCATCTATCGCTGGAGTGCTTTGAAGCCGGGACAGCACTACCTGGGGCCGGCCATTATCGAATCACCCTTTACGTCGGTGGTCATTGACCCGGGTATCGAGTTTTTGCGCAGTGATAGTGGGAATGTGGAGGTGCAATGTTAAACAGGGCTGCCGCTATTGGGATTAAACTTGACGGTGCGAAATTGGCCATCGTTAACGCACGCCTGGAAGGCGTTGTGCGCAAAATGGCCAGCACTTTGCTGCGCAGTGGCAGATCTGGTGTGCTCAATCGGGCGCGGGATTTTTCCTGCTGTATTGTTACTCACGGTAACGAGCTTTTATGCGCAGCGGAAAGTCTTCCCATTCACGTGCTGCGCGGCCCCGATATGATGGCGGCCAGCATGGTGAATTACCATTCCAAACTGGAGGCCGGGGACGCATTTTTACACAATTGCCCTTATCACGGCTGCTCTCACCCTGCTGACCACACCATCCTGGTGCCGGTTGTCGATGGTCGGGGAGTACACCGTTATACGGTGGTGGCCAAAGCACACCAGGCAGATATTGGCAATTCTCAGCCAACGACCTATTTTGGTGCCGCACGGGATGTTTACGAAGAAGGGGCCCTCATTTTTCCGGCCACGCGAGTCCAGAAAAATTACCAGACGATTGAGGATATTGTCCGCATATGTACGGCACGTATTCGGGTGCCAGAACAGTGGCTAGGCGATTTTAAGGCTATGCTGGGAGCGGCTCGCACAGGCGAACGAGCCCTGCTGGCGCTGGGGGCAGAATATGGCTGGGACTATCTCGAAGCGTTCGGTAGTCAGTGGTTTGACTACTCCGAGGCGCGAATGGAGCAAGCGGTTAACGCGATGCCCAATGGCAGAGCCAGGGCCAGCAGCACCCACGATGCAATTTCTGGTGTTTGTGAGACACCCATTACCGTGTCGGCAGATGTGCGTGTCGACAATAAGCTGGGCCACGTGCACATTGATTTACGAGACAACCCCGATTGCCAGCCCAATGGCCTTAATGTATCCGAGGCCTGTGTTCACACCTCTGCAATGATTGGTTTATTTAATTGCCTGGATTCGTCGGTCCCCAAAAATGCCGGCTCCTTTCGGCGTATCCATCTGGATTTGAAAGAAAACTGCATTGTAGGTATCCCAACACATCCCCACAGTTGCTCTGCGGCGACGACCAACGTGTCTGATCGTATAGCAAACGCTGTGCAGTTGGCGATTTCAGGTATTGGAGAGGGCGTCGGCATGGCCGAGATAGGTGCAAATTTGCCCGCCTCCCGCGGTGTGTTTTCCGGTGTTGACCCAAGGTCTGGCAAGGCCTATGTCAACCAGGTATTTTTGGGTAGCTCCGGCGGCGCGGGAAATCCCCATGCGGATGGATGGCTGCATTATTCGCATGCCGGTAATGGTGGCATGGGCTATTTGGACAGTATCGAGTTGGCCGAATTATATCAGCCCTTGTATGTGCGCGGCCGTTACCTGATTCCCGATACCGAGGGTGCAGGAGAATACCGCGGTGCGCCGGGCAAGTACGTCGAAATAGAGGTCATGGCCGATGAAGTTAACGTTGCCTATGTAACAGATGGAATTCAGTTTCCGCCTCAGGGAGTTTGTGGCGGCGAGGCTGCGGCGGGTGGACGGCAGTACCTGAAACACGCCGATGGCGAGGAGCAGGAAATTCCCGCCCACGGTGTTCTGCGCCTGAATCGCGGACAACGACTTGTTTCCATTACCAGCGGTGGGGGCGGTTTTGGCAAGCCCGGGAGCAGGAATCGAAGTGCGGTTCGTAGAGATGTAGCAGATGGCAGAATCTCCGAACAACGCGCCCGGGATGTTTACGGCGTCGAACCCGATGATTAAACCCCTGCGTGTCATCGTCACAGCGGGAGGATCGGGTATTGGCTACGCCATCGCCCAGGTTTTTCATAGCAACGGACACCGTGTCTATGTTTGTGATATTAACGAGCAGGCCATCGCGCAAGTACGGGAGGCGCTGCCTGGCATTGGGGCTTGTTGCGCGGACGTGGGAGATTCGGCGCAAGTTAAGTCCCTGTTCGAAAAGGCATCTGAAACTATGCAAGGCCTTGATGTGCTGGTCAATAATGCCGGGGTTGGCGGGCCCTGTGCACCTCTGGAGGAGGTCAGTGATGAGGATTGGCTGCAAACTATAAACGTCAATCTTAACGGCACATTTTATTGTATGCGAGAGGCGGCTCGCATTATGAAGGCACAGCACAGCGGCTGCATTATTAATATCTCCTCGGCATCGGCCACAACAGGGTTGCCACAGCGGGGTGCTTATGTCGCATCCAAACACGCGGTTCAGGGTCTCACCCTGAACTGTGCTCGGGAGTTGGGGCCCAGTAATATCAGTTGCAATGCTATTCTGCCCGGTGCGATAGACAATGAACGAGGGCACGCGCTTGTTGAAAAGAAGGCGCTGGAGCTGGATATTACCATCGCTGCCGCAGAGCAAAGGCGGCTCTCTTATATTTCAATGCGAAAGCGAATCGATCCTGCTGAAATAGGTCAAACCGCGTTATTTCTAGCCACAGAGGGTCGCAACATCAGTGGCCAGTTGATCGGCGTATGTGGTAACTCCGAATGGGAACCTTGATAGTGGCATAGCTGGTGACCATCCAGAAATAGATGTTTTGTTGTAGGAGTGATGATTGTCGAATAGAGCTCCTATGTCATGTTTCTGTCAAAGGACCGTCTGCTGCAGGACGCAGCAGCCGAGCATACAGGGACGTACTCGCTGCGTGTCCTGGACAGAAACATGACATAGGAGCGCCTCCCCAAGTCGATTAAATACTTGTATTGTAGTACTAAATCCATGTCGTGGCGTCGATCAATGGTAATGCCCATCAGGACACGCCGTGAACCCATACCCGAAAAAAGGGGCAGGCCCTCCATGGGGGCTCGGCTGCAGCGTACCCGAAAAGAGGGG
>JABHWT010000487.1 GCA_018657645.1 Halieaceae bacterium
CTGCCACTCCAATGCCCAGGCACCAGGCAGGTATGCTAAACAAAATAATGCGACTATTGAAAATCTATTCATGTTCTTCACCTCCCTGATCGTCTGTATCATTTGTTGAATGCGCGCCTGCCGCGCCGGGTTGTTCTTGATTCTCGCCAGTCTGATCCAACTCCGGGTCGTCCGCCATTTCCAGTGGACCAATCAGTTTGCCATCTACCTCTACCAACTCCGCCAGGTATTCGAGCAGTGATATATCCGGTAATGTCTCGCCCTCCTGTGCTGCGCCCAGTGGAGCCATGCAAGCGGTCATCAGTAGCATACTATAGCCGCATGTCCTGCTCGTTTTCAGCCAGCCAGGTAACAAATTCCAAATCCTCCAGTAAGCTCAGATCTTCAGTGGGCATCTCTTCTGCCACCATTGCCAGCGATAGTGGCGGAATGGTTTCAGTCCAAATGTAGTTCAACGATACCGCAACAGCGACCACAGCTACAACAGGCACCGCTACGCGGGGCAAGGGCTGGATTATCCATTGACTCAGGCTCTCGGCGAAATTCGTTGCAGCGGGTTCCTCATGTCCAGCCCTTAGCGCCCTGTTTCTGGTTTGCGCTAGATCTGCAAGCACACGTTCAGAAAGGTTGTCGGCCGATTGATCCAACGCCGAGTTGATAAGCTGCTCGATATCTTCGCCCTGCTCCGTACCACCTTGATGGCTAGAAGGAGATTTCATGATCGACCTCCATAAGTTTCCTCATTTTCGCAATGGCTCGCGAGTAATGTGTTTTTACACTGCCTTCGGAGCAGCCCATAACATCGGCAGTCTGAGCAGTTGAGAGCCCCTCCCAACTGCGCAGTAACAAACACTGGCGTTGTTTCTCTGACAATTGCGCCATATGCTTCAAGGCAGCGGCCTGATGCTGGCTTCTGGCCATTTCAGCTTCCGGGTTTTCGCTGTCGTCAGATTTCGCCGTGGTCGGTGGCCACTCCTCGTATCCTTCATCGGCCCTGGTATTACTCCAAAAAAACAACAGGTTCTTTACTTTCTGACGCCGATGCCAATCGCGAATACAGTTCTTCAATATCTTGTAAAACAGGGGCTTCCACTCAGCAGGCGGCCGGTCTGAATAGCTGGTTACCAGTTTGATCATACTGTCCTGCAGCAAATCAAGCGCATCCGCGTGTGAGCCGGCCGCATAGGCGGCCATGTGATAGGCTCTCTTCTCAATGTCAGCCAAAAACGCCTCCATAGTCAACGGTGGTGACACGGGGGCGACCTCGGCATCATCTTCTCTGGTTGTTATAGTGCTCGATGTCATACTACCCATAATTTTGGGCTAAGGAGACCGTATTTTCAATCTCGAATACCGTCCCATGACCTCCGTGGCCTTAGCATACTGCTCCAATCACCCCGTTTCTTCTATATATAACGAAGCAGCGTGTCTTTGGTTGACCAGCCTCGGTAAGTTATTTTTCCACCCGAACTACCCCACTTTGACAGAAACCGTCATTGGAATTCCTCAGAACTAAATGGTAGCGTAGTCCAACATTCATCCCGCGAGGAAATGAGACATTGGCACCCACAGAGCATGCGCACTG
Source organism: Halieaceae bacterium (assembly GCA_018657645.1). GTDB lineage: Bacteria > Pseudomonadota > Gammaproteobacteria > Pseudomonadales > Halieaceae > JBALVT01. The sequence continues at coordinate 1,586 of JABHWT010000487.1, forward strand.
CAATACAGATTACGAGCCCGGACAGGACAATATCCAGGTACTTGGCCTGGACATCCACAATCCCGTATTCGTCATAGCAGCGGGAACAATTACCCTGTTTGTGATTCTGTCCCTGCTGTTTATCGACCAGGCAGCGATCGCTTATAGCGAGGTTCGACTGTGGATTACCACCCGCCTTGACTGGTTGTTTTACTCAGCGGCAAACTTCTTCGTGTTGTTGTGCCTTTTCCTCATCGTATCGCCCTTCGGCAGGATTCGCATCGGCGGCAAAACCGCAGACACACACTACAATTACGCCAGCTGGTTTTCCATGATGTTTGCAGCCGGCGTAGGTATAGGCCTGATGTTCTACGGTGTGCTGGAACCGGTGACCCACACCCTGACACCACCCCTTGGCTATAGTGCGGAGCAGGCCCTGGGAATGCCCGGTCTGGGTGTGGCTACCTCGACGTTTCACTGGGGCCTGCACGCCTGGGCTATCTACGCGGTAATGGGCCTTGCGCTCGCTGTTTTTCATTACAATAAGGGCTTACCGCTCACTGTGCGCTCTGCGTTCTACCCCTTACTGGGCGAGAAAGTCTGGGGTTGGCCGGGACACCTGATAGACGTATTGGCTGTGTTTGCCACGTTATTTGGCCTCGCAACCTCATTGGGCATTGGTGCCCAGCAAACGTCCGCCGGGCTTAACTATCTATTCGGCATCCCCAATTCCAATACCACACAGGTGGTGGTGATTATGGGGATTACCGCCATCGCCCTGGTGTCGGTGTTGCGCGGCATGGATAAAGGCGTCAAATTACTCAGCGAAATCAACATGGGGGGCGCTGCCATACTATTGATTTTCGTGGTAGTAACCGGACCCACAATGGCCATCGTCAGCGGGGTTGGAAGCAACCTGGTTGCTTATCTGGAGTATTTGCCCGCCCTGAGCAACTGGGTGGGCCGCGAGGACGATGCCTTCATGCACGATTGGACAACATTTTACTGGGCCTGGTGGGTCGCCTGGTCCCCTTTTGTGGGCATGTTCATTGCCCGCATTTCCCACGGCCGCACCGTGCGAGAATTTCTGATTGCCGCTCTGCTGGTTCCCACCACAGTCGGGCTGATCTGGATGACAAGCTTCGGCGGTGGCGCCGTGGAGCAGTATCTGCAAATGGGCTCCACCGGCGTTACCGAGGTGGTACAAAACGGACAAATCGAACTGGCGCTGTTCAAGTATCTGGAATCGCTGCCATTTTCGACCATCAGTTCGGCCCTGGGTATTGTTCTGGTCATCATTTTCTTCGTCACCAGTATGGACTCAGGATCGCTGGTGATTGACTCGATCACGGCGGGGGGCAAGATCAATGCACCGGCAATGCAACGGGTATTCTGGTGCACCTTTGAGGGACTTGTAGCCATCGCGCTGCTGTTGGGGGGTGGACTGGGCGCTCTCCAGGCCGCGTCCCTGGCCACCGGACTGCCCTTTGTTATCGTGCTGCTGTTAATGTGTGTCAGCCTGATACGCGGCTTGCGCAGTGAATTATCCACGAACCACTGAATTCCAGCGCATTATTGGAGACAAACCCGAGATTCCATGCGCATACTGAGAGAAAAGCTACGATGCTTAATATAGGGGTGTCCCGCCAGGTATGCAAAATTACACGATGAAGTTAAGTGTCATTATCCCGTGCTTTAATGAACGTAAAACCATTGAATTAATTATTCAAAAGGTTAAGTCCGCTCCTTACAAAAATACGGAAATTATTGTTGTTGATGACTTTTCAACTGATGGAGCAAGAGAAATTCTCCAGAATAAACTGGCCAGTGAGGTAGACAAAGTAATTTTCCATGACATGAATCGCGGTAAAGGAGCGGCTTTGAGGTCAGGCATACAGGCTGCAACGGGTGAGATGATTATTATTCAGGATGCTGACCTGGAATATGACCCAGCACAGTATCCAAAGTTAGTAGGACCAATACTCAGTGGTGACGCCGACGTTGTATATGGGTCTCGATTCATGGGCGGGGAAGCTCACCGTGTACTGTATTTCTGGCATCGTATGGGAAATGGTTTCCTGACTCTTTTTTCAAACATGCTAACCAATTTAAACCTCACAGATATGGAAACCTGTTACAAGGTATTTCGACGAGAGATTATTCAGTCGATAAATATTGAGGAGAATCGATTTGGTTTTGAGCCGGAAATCACTGCCAAGATAGCAAAAAAACAATGTCGTATTTATGAAATTGGTATTTCATACTATGGACGCACCTACGATGATGGCAAAAAAATTGGCTGGCGTGATGGCGTACGGTCACTTTATTGTATTATAAAATACAATCTTTTCAGGTAGCGAACCCCGTGACAGCTGTAAAGTACTTTTTTGTAGGTGGCACAAGTGCTCTCATTGACTGGACAATATTTACAATATTTGCATATTTTGCTGGTTTTAACTATATGCTGGTTAGTGCTGGAGGGTTTATTGTTGCCACCTTTGTTAACTATTTCTTGTCAATTCGTTTTGTTTTTAAAGGTAGCACCCGTTTCGGCCAAAGAACTAAAATGGCTTTTGTTTTTATAGTTAGTGGCATTGGCTTGTTCGTACACCAACTTGTTCTCTATTTTTTTGTAGATGTTATTGCATTGAACATGCTTTTTTCGAAGGTATCTGCAACCGGGCTTGTATTTGCATGGAATTTTTTAGCGAGAAAGCACTTTATCTTCGCAGGGATGCACACCACAAGAATTAGTGAATAAGCAATCAGCATTTACTACAAAAAAAGAAAGGTGCTGCCAATTATTTTTCGCGCCTTCCCATTTGGGGTGCATATAGGATAGAGGTAGTTTTCTCAGCTTAACTGGGATACTGAGCAGGAATAACCCAGAGGCTCGCATATGTTGATGCTGATAAGAGAAGAACGCTAATAGTGTATTTAGTGGCTCTGCCGATAGATTCTGGCCAGTAGGAAAGACCCCAGGCAAATAATACTGCGAAGGCAGTAATACTTGGAAACATTAGCCTTCCTTGAGAACCATAGAGATCGCTTGTCCAGATCGCCACCGCACCAAGGTTGGAAAGGAATACTAGAGTTAGGAAATAAAGCACAGCTTTGTTATGGTCTCGAACCAAAAAAAACAATGAAGCTATCAGAGTACATCCCAAGGCCGTAAGAATGTAAAAACCATAGTAGATCTGATCGCTAAAAATGACATTAAACAGTCCGAACACTCCCCAATAAGATTTTACAAAACCATCCCACTCGTAAGCGAGTGCGAGTAGTTCAACAGAATGCCGAGCGTTTCCGGCCAGCGCGACATGGACAGAGTGACCTAGCAAGTCACCATATAGAACATAGTTTCGACAAAACCACCAGGTGCACGTACACGCTAGAACAGTAAGGAGCATCGTAATGTGCTTAACCCGTAGACTTGTATTGGTTTGACTGAAAAGTAACAAAGCCATTAGACCGGGAAGCATAACTAATGCTGAGACTTTGGTTAAAACTGCTAATCCTAGAATAATCCCTAGTATAAATGTCCCAAGTAGTGAAATCTGGTTCTTACTCAATCGCACTGCCAGAAAAGTCACAGCTGAACATAGACTCATCAGAAGCGTATCGTTGTTTACCGAGTTGCTAATAAACAAAAACATAGGGTTAAAAGCCACCAGCGAAGTAGCAAACAAAACACTTGAACTTTGACTCGGAAAAAGGGTACGAAATGTGAGAAAAGTACATATGATGGTTACCAAGCCAAGTGCCATCGAGAAGTATCTGGCGGTTTTTACTGCTAGCGCAGTTAGAGCCGGTGCCTGTCTGTGTTCACTATGTATAAAGCCATGTTTGTATCCTGCAATATCCGCGCGACCAACTGGAGCATTGGCACGTCCTAAATACATAATATACTTATCAGCCGTATTGAGAGTGTTTATCACAATAGCGGTTAAAACATAGTAAAGAGGGGGTTGAGTGGCCTCCTGCGCTGCTAATGTGCGCCTGTTGGCATCCGCAACAATTAGCATTTTGTTTTCTTTTAAGTGCAAAACATGACCAAAGTGCGTTGCTTCGTCTGATGCTTCAAATTCCGGAGTAGCCTGCATGAACTGTACAGAAAGCACTAGATATAGTGTAAGAATAAGGAGCAGTCCTATCCTGGATCTTGAGTCCGGTGATGAAAGGAGAGATGTCACAGTTGTCAGGCTCATGTTTACTGCACCAGTTTTATTGTTAGGGCCTCGATTATGCGTTTTGCTATGGTGAAATGCATCGAATATTTATCTGATTTTCAATGATAACTGCAAGCCTAAGCACAGGAAGTGTCAATGGGATGAACCAAACCCGAGCTTCCATAGGCATACTGAGAGGCAGACGAAAACTATTTCTCTGTAGCGGTGTCGCCCTCTGGCATCTTCCATACCCACAGGGCAGCGGGAATAATTGTCAGTTCAATGACTGTGTATGCAATCAATAACGGTGAGGGGACGCCATCGGCGACCAGGCTGACCAGCCTCCCCCCTAGCAAACCAGAGGCAACGACGATGATGGTGACCAGGGCCACATTTATGTAACGATCATTAAACGCACAGGCCAACCAGAAGAATCCAAGGGCTATATAGAGCCCCATGATCGCCCGAAAGATGTGTGCAATGTCCGTAGATAGTGTTGTAAGACCAAAAAAGGTGCTCACAAACCACTGCGGTGATACGCCGTATATCACGGAAAGAAGCAGCATTGTGCAAAAGGCAATAATCAGGAATATTTTCTTTATCAACATAATACTATTCTCCGATAGTAGGCGCGTTTTCCCCTTATACCTTAGCGCCGCTAGTGATCACCATAAGGGTAAGTTCGGGTTTCCACGTCGTTGAGATCCCGCTCTGCTATTTCAGCGACAAGGCGCACCATCGAACCATCCCCCTCTACCCAGCGCAGGGGAAAACCCATGATTTTGAAGCGCTTTCCGACCACTTTTTCCAAGTCGCCGCCCACGTTCTCATAGCCGGTAATACCGTTACCCAGCATCAGTTTGTGGCAGGGCTCCCAGGTTCCCGAACATTCGCCTTTTTCTTCAATTTCACCGTAGAGCGCTTTGTAGGCCTCTTCTCCATTGTGCTTGATAAACAACTCCCTATTAAAAAAGGCGTAGGCTTTCTCACCAAACTTCTCGATATACTCCTCGACAATAGGTCGTCCCGATTTACCCACCAGATCCATCGGAATACCGTTACGCCCCATAGAGGTATGCAACGGGTGGTCCAGTGCCTGTTGATCCATCCCCACAGTTTTAACCTTGTTTTTCACAAACCAGTGCCCGGCCTCGGCACCGCAGCCCGTGGCGTAGTGAAAATAGTCTTTCGAGTCATCCCATTTCAGGTGCATGCCGGTGCGAATAATGATGATCAGGCCCTCCAGTTCATCATTGGTCATACCGGCTCTGGATACCGCATCGTCTAGTTCGGTAGCTGTAATTAGCCCCCAAACAGGCGTCTTCACATCGAGACAGACCGCATCGCCGTAGTACTCACTAAGATCCATCTCGTGGGTATAGCGCGCGCGGGAACCGTCAAACTCTCGTTCCATAACGTGCCTGGGAGAGTCGGCGTGGGTACCGCAATGCATAACAATCTGTAGCGATTGGGTCAGAACACCGGACTTGGCGAGCCCGTGGACGGTGTCTATCTGCGGTTTTTTGAAGTAGGGCCAAACGGGCATATTGCTACCAAACGGATGGCTTAAATCTACCAGTACTTTTTTTCCCATGGGACATTCACCTGTAGCTATTTCAAAATTGTAGCGACCTTAATTGTCGCCGTTAGTCTTTAACCCGATCTGCCCAGGGCTCTCGATCCTCTTCTCCACCAAAGGCATCGGGATCGAGCAATATGCGCCACAGGGGTGTTTCGTGAATGCTCGCCCCTCGCGGGTAGTCAGCCAACCGGTCCTGCAGCGCCGACAGCTGCTCGGGATGAACTGCCGCCAGGTTAATCTGCTCGGTCTTATCCTGCGTCATGTTGTATAGCTCGGGCGCATCCTGGTTTTCTACCACTAACTTCCACTGGTCGTGGTAAAGCGCCTCGCCATCGAAACCCTTGATCACGAAATCTGGTGCTTTTTGTACAGTTCCGTCCGCTATCGCGGGCCACTGACTGCGACCGTCCACAGCCTGATCCTCGCGCAGGGACAAACCCGCCACCGAGGCCAGAGTAGGTAAAACATCCTGCACCGTGATACGCCCCTTTACACGCCTGGCGTCCAGTGACCCAGGCCAGGAAATGACCGAGGGCACCAACACTCCGCCCTGGTAGACTGAACCCTTGCCGCGACGATAGGGCCCGTTGTTTGAACCCCCATCCTCCACGTTGGTCCGCAGAAACTCCAGCCCCCCAAAATCTGGCAATGGCCGGCCAAACCAATCGGTCAACCAGGCTACGGCTTTCTCTGCTACGGGCGGATTGGCACCTGGCTTCAAGCCGCCGTTGTCACTCATAAACCAGACCAGCGTGTTGTCCGCCATGTCTGCTTTTTCCAATGCGGTGAGAATCTGGCCCACGGCCTGATCCAGTTCATCGACCATCGCCGCATGAACCCGGCGATTAGGATTTTCGATTTGCCGGTACTTATCGACCGTCTCAATTGGCGCTTCATTGGGCAAGTGAGGCGCATTGAACGCCACGTACAAAAATAGCGGCCGCTCCCTGTCCCGGCTCTCTATCAGGCGAACAGACTCGGCGGCTACCAGGTGAGTGGCGTAGCCCTCTTCACGCAGAACTTTGCCGTTTCTGTGCCAATCCAAACCACCCCCGTGCCGATGATCCCAATAGCCCACCCCCCCGGTCACATTGCCATAGCTGTGCTCAAATCCGCGCGCGTTGGGAAGTTGCGCTCTGCTTGCATGACCCAAGTGCCACTTTCCCGCCATGACGCTTTGATAGCCAGCTTCGCCAAAATACTGAGGCATAATCGCCAGAGAAAGTGGCAGGCTGCGCTTCAGGTTTTTGTTGATAGGCTGCAATACCCCCAGGCGCAGCGCCGCCTGCCCTGTCATAAGGCTGGCTCGGGTTGGGCTGCAGGTGGGCTGCGCGTAGAATTGGTCCAGACGAACACCGGTCTGTGCCAGCTTGTCCAGAAGAGGGGTTTCGATTTCGCTGCCGTTGTAGCCAACATCCTGCCATCCCAGGTCATCGGCAAGGATAACCACGACATGGGGGCGGTCGGACACGGAGGCTTGCAAGGCTGCTGACAGGGTTAACAGAAAAGCAAATAAGACCACTCCACAAACAACAGGAGATGAATAAAGCGGTGAATAAACATCGATTCGTGACATGCCTCTCCTCCCTGAAAAAGCCTTATTTACTTTGCCCACAAATGCGTTACCGCCTTGGATACGATCCTCTATCAACGCTCTAACCCAACCTTCCCATATACGAGTTAAACAAACCCTGAGGATCAAAGGTGGAACGAAGCTGATCGAGGCGCGCCAGATTTGTATCCTTGGTAAAACGTGCTGGACGACGGCCCAGATTTTCGTCTGCCAGCTGCACGCCAAGACTCAAGGGCGCCATTTCCTGCATTCGCTCCGTCGCCCAATTCGCATACCGGGCCTCATCCGCATCTTTTTTCCATTCGCCGTATACCGCAAGGTATTTTCCAGCCTCTAATGAGAACGCCATGTCGGGCCGCTCGGGCTGATTATGCGGATTCCAGTAAAGCAGCAGGGAGTGACTGGGGGCCGGCGGCATGGTGTCGCCAATTTTGCGCAGCCCGGGTAGTAACTGCTCTATAGGCGCATCGACCCACATGTTATCGGTACACCATTTTGCATTGGCCGGAAAATGCGTGAAATTAGCAATCAGCGACATGAAAGAAATCGACGCCGGTATCAGTGGCGTGGTTAGGCTGGCTTTCGACCGGATCGGACTGTTTGACAAAAAGGCAACCGCCTCTCTGGCCTCTTTCCAACTACTGGCCAGGACCGGCGCGAACACTTCGATCCCGGGGCCAAAAGTACCCATCGCCTTGGGCGTTATCAACAACTGAAATTCAACCAGGTTTGAAACCTCCGGCCCGACCTTGTCGGCCCAGGTATAAACATCCTCAAGGTGTTTCTGGCTGAAAACCTGGATTTTCATCCCCGATGCCTTGTGCCGCTTATGAAGCCTTAAATGGTAGCGAACAACAACGCCAAAAAAACCCGGTCCCGCGCCACGTGCAGCCCAGTACAAATCGGGGTTTTCCTTGTCGCTGGCGTGTACCACATTGCCATCTGCCAGAACGACATCCAGGCCTATAACGCTCTGGATGGCCAGTCCTACTCTTGTTCCCCCCCATCCAAATCCACCTTGCAGCAAAAAACCGCCAAGACAAACATCAGGCGCGTGGGCGACTGGAAAGAACAGGCCGTGCTTTCTCAGGGCTCGATCCAGGTCGACGCCCCAGCATCCCGGTCCGGCAGTAGCCGTTTCACTCTCAGGGTCAATCTCAATACTATTGAGGCGAGCCATGCTCAGCAATAACGCGCCCTCGCGCAAGTGGTTTTGCGCCCAGCTATGCCCACCGGAAAAAATGCTGACTTTCAAATTCTCTCGTCTCGCTCGCTTAAGCGCCTCGACAACATCAGAAACGTCGTTCGCCTCAACCAGAACCCTGGGCCGGTGGCCCGGATCGCGGCCATTGAAACTGGTTGCCAGCACTGTTTTATCAAACCCTGGCGTGCCTCGCTCGTGGATGACGCCCCTACCCGTTGGCCTTCTCATACCTGCCGCTCTCCAGTTTGTTTGAAATCAGTCAGAAGCGCTGAAGGTTTCATATAGCTCGGGTAGGAAACCCGCCAGGTGCGCCATTTCCTGCGCGTTGTGAGCCAGCAGTTCTGCGGGATTGGGTAGTTGCATTCTAGCCAGTTGCGCGACCACAACGCCCAGCCCCCTGGCAATCGGTCCGGGTCTATCTCCAAGGGCGACATTGGCGCCGCCCATCCACATGCGGGATCGCATTTCAGAGCCACCCGGCACTGGACGGAGGTGATGCATTAGCCAGCCCAACTTCACCGGCGTGTTGGGAAACGAGATACGGGCGCAAACGGCCACCTCGCCGCGATCGCGCAGTTTTGTCTCGTCCAACCCCAAGCTTGCGGGTGCTACAAAATTGATAGCCCCACTTAGTCGTTCAGAGCCGAGATATTCGACAATATGAGAAGTACGCCCGACGTAGTGGCTAAGATCGCTCCTGTTATCTTTCCAGCCCACGTGCACGTGCGCCTTGGGGTGCCACAGTTTATAACGCAGCGGCTCACTACCGTGCCAGGCAAACCACCAGTCCCACATGGCAGGTGTAACATTGGGCATTTCGGTCAGGCAGAAAACCCTGATTCCGCCATCGGGTGTTCGCGCAAACCCGTTCTCTATCGGCCAATAGCCCTCATCATTCATCTCAGCGGCCCGCTCAACACCGTACATCAGCTCGTGTGCCTGCCCCCCGGCCAACATGGCTTCTGTTACATGCGTTTGAAATGGTGCAATCTCGGAATTGAAGAATGGGGCATACGGGCTTTCGGCCAAATCCTGTTCGCTATAACCCAGATACTTGTTTTTCACGGGCAATCCTCTTTTTGACTAGCCATTTTTCTACTATTTACCAAATCGATACGAAACAGAGAGCTCGATACGACGCGGTGATTCATAGTTACTGAAGTAAACGCCGGGCAGACCCAGTGACTGGCCACCAAAATTCATGGTCTTCTCGTCCCCCAGATTCAAACCACTCACGGCGATGAGCCAGCGCTCGTCCGCACTCGCCACGGCCACACGCATGTTGTACTTCCAGAACGGGTCCTGAACAAGATGCTCATCCAGATTGGAATGTACGTGAATTTCATCCTGGTATACAGCATCAACTCGAGCGCTGAGTACCAGATTATCGCCGATTGGCACCTGGAAATCGGCGAATATATTTCCGCTCCACTCGGGAGCAAATTCAAGGGATTCACCCGACATATCCTGAAATACACCGTCATTCACCGCACAGGATCCCCTCCACTGATTGGGGTTCGGGGGGCAGGCAGACTCAAACTGGTCATAGGTAGCATCCAGGTGGGCAGCATTGGCCCCTAGAGTCCAGCGCTCGCCCAGCAGATAAGTGAGCTCCAATTCAAAACCCTGGGATGTCGCCTGGGCCGCATTGCCCACCTCAAAGCTGGAGCCATTGAAAGAAGAAACCTGTAAATCGCTGAACTCGGTGTAAAAAACGGCGAGATTAACTCTGGCAACACCCTCCAGAAGGTCGGATTTAAGGCCAATTTCCAGGTTCTCGGCGGACTCGTCCTCGTACTCGAAATTGCTACCGGTACGATCGCTACTGTTAAATCCACCTGCTTTGCTCGCCTTGGCCCAGGTGAAGTAAAGCATCGCTGCATCGCTGAAATCCCACTGCAGGTTAAAAGTGGGGTCCAGATCACTCTCGTGCCGACTCGCTTCATTTTGGTAGTTAACAGAGCCAAACTGCTCTTGCAGGATAGAAAGTGCAAGTGGATTTTCCAACAACCGGGAACTAGATTCATATTCGTAGATTGCGTGTGAAGCTCGCGCATCCTTGTCCTCCGACGAGTAGCGAACACCCAGAGTGGCACGTAAGGTATCGCTAAAGCTCCAGGTACCCTGGGCGAAGGCCGACCACGATTCGGTCTCCTCCCGGTATCCGAGTGCATGGCTGGACGCTATAATCGGCGCATTCAGATCCAGAGGCGTTTCCGGCAGCTTAAGTTCGCGATCAAAATAAAACAGCCCGGCAACGTAGTTCAGTTTTCCGGTCAAAGGCGATGTAATGCGCAGTTCATGGCTGGTTTGCTCGTATACTTCCTTGTTTCTCCACTTTAGAAACTCAGGCGCGGAAAAATCCATGTCCTTGAATTCCTTCCGAGTGTACTTGGAATAACCGCCGAGGTAGGTCAGCTCAAACTCACCCAGAGCATGGGACACTTCCAGGGTGTAATTGCTCGCATCCTGCTTTAGCGTATTCATCTCATTCAGAAAGCTCTTGCTGTTTAATTTGAAGTCTTCGCCACCGGCCTCCATGCCACTTAACAGCGTGCTGACGAGAATACTCCCGGGAAAGGGAGGCAGTGGCGTGGCATAGTCTCGATGGGAAATCTGATAAGTCGTACCCTCCTCCTCGTATCGCGAAGTCTCGGCTTTGAACATCACGCTGGTGGCATCGCTGGCGTCCCATACAAGCGTACCGCGCATAACATCGGCCTCATCGACAGGATAGGCATCATCGATGAACTCGTTGTCCACGTAGGGACCGCTCTCGCTGGATTTCAGTACTATTCGTCCATACAGGCCATCGCTTAAGGGCCCAGAGGCAAAACCCGAAACTTCGAAACCCTCATCCTCAAATTCATAGCGACCGGACACTTCTGCCTCAAACGTATCCGATGGCCTGGCGGTGATGACACTCACTGCTCCCGCTATACTGTTTTTCCCGAAAAGTACGCCCTGGGCTCCACGCAGAACTTCAACCCTTTCAATATCCAGAAACGGGGCCTGGAAAAGAGCAGCTCGGCCGGCATAAATTCCATCTACATACATACCCACCGACTGCTCAAACGATATAGTCCCCGCGCCGCTTCCCAGCCCCCGGATAACGATATAATTCACTCCCGGAGAGTCGCTAATATTGAGATTAGGAACGCCGACTGCCAGGTCCTCCATATTCTGCATGCCCTTATTGCGAATGCTCTCCCCGGTTACAGCATTTAGCGAAATAGGGACATCCTGCATGCTCTGGGCCCTTTTTTGGGCAGTTACAATCACCTCTTCAAGTTCGGCGGCAAAGGCGCCCTTGGCAATCAAGGTGCCCGCTATACCCACCACAATCAAAGCTCTCTCCAACCCTTTCATTTCAAATCTCCGCTTTGGCACAAACTAGTGCTCTTTGTCTGATATCGAAATACTGTTCGATCACGCGAACCAACGCTAAATCACTTAGCCCGCTGTGTACCCACCATCGGCGTATACGATGTGGCCGGTATGAAAATCCGATGCTTTCGAGCAGAGAAACAACAAAGGCCCAGCCAAATCCTCTGGCTCCCCCAGTCGCCCGACCGGCACCCGCGCCAGAAAGCCCTCGCGCACCCTGGTAGCATTCTCATTGTCTTCAAACATCCAGGCAGTCAGAGGAGAACGAAATACGGTCGGTGCCAGGGCATTGACCGAAATTCCCTGGCCACCCCATTCACAGCCCAGGGCCTTGGTCATACCATCGACCGCTGCCTTTGATGTGCAGTAGGCGGAGTAACCGGCTGGGTGGCCCAACTTGCCTCGGGCAGATGACGTGAATACCACCTTGCCCCCACGACCCTGGGCGATCATTTGCCGCCCCACTGCACGCGCTATCAGCCAGGCGCCATCGACATTGGCCTGCATTACGCGCTGAAATCGCTCGGGTTCCATTTCGACAATGGGTGCCACATCGTTCACCCCCGAGGCCACAACCAGAATATCGACAGCGCCAAAGGCCTCCAGCGCCGCAGCAACAATTGCATCGCAGTCGGCCTCACTACTGGGTCGACGGGCTACACCAACTGCTTCGATGTTGGCTGCCTCTAGATCAGCACTCAGAGCCGCCAACGGATCCGCACTACCAGCGGTTATCACCAGCTTCGCTCCGGCCTGCCCCAGGGTCGCGCAGGCTACCTGGCCAAAGGCCCCGGTAGCACCCACTACAATCGCCGTTTTGCCGGCGACGTCAAACAAAGCCGCAGTATCAATTGTGGGCAAACTCACGCCGCTGCCTCCGGATAAGGCATCACCACAAGCATTGATGCGACACTATTGCCTTTGTTGCTAATGGCACGTGATTCACCGCCTGGAATAAAGCAGCTGTCCATGGCGGTTAGCACCTGGATCTCACCCTCGACGAGTTCTACGGTTATCTCCCCCTCTAGAACAACGTAGATCTTCTCCAGTGGGCTGGCATCCATTTCTGCACCGCCACCTGGAAGGAAGTGTGACAGGCCGACCCAGGCAAACTCCGAGGCACTGGCATCGAAGCCCTGCAATCGCAGGGAACGCATATCGAAATGCTTGGGAGCGTCGTAACGACGCGCTTCATCGAAACGTGTAACATCCATCAGCTTTTTCCTTGCATGAACCACGATGTGGTTTATGTGTACCACCATACGGTTACATAATGGATTCATGCTGTCAAGCTTTTCTGCTACAAGCGTCTATATTCTCCCCCTCTCTGCAGTTGGCATCACACAGTTACAGAACACGCGTTCAGAGCATATTGCGACAAACTGGGTGCGACGGAACCAGGACGTCCTGAGGATTTCTCAAGTAGGACGGGGTGTAGCTGTGCTTAAAGCTTGCGCCGCTGCCTGGGGCTCAGGGCGCGGCAGTTGTTTCGGAAATCGTCATCAATGCAAAGCGACTTACTAACACGCGAGACTTATTCACGATTCAATTTCGCTGAGAATTTGCGCGCGACACTCCTTCAGCGCCTTGATCAAATCCTTCTGCTTTTTCCTGAAACGGACAGTGGGAACGGGTATTGAAATAGCGTACAGCTTGCCACCAGGTTCCTGTATGGCAACACCGACGGCGCTTACACCCTCCAGGTGCTCCTCTCGGTCATGTGCTATTTGTGATTTTCGTATTTTTTCTAATTCAGCAATTACGAGTTTCACGTCCGATATCGTATTGGCCGTATGTGACTTGAGCGGCTTTTCTCCCAGCAACTTCATTACTTGCTCATCGGGCATCGCAGCTAACATAGCCTTTCCACTGGCTAGACAGTGCAGGGGAAAGGCCTCGCCAATAGTCGATACAGTCATCAGGCGAGACGAGCACA
>JABHWT010000488.1 GCA_018657645.1 Halieaceae bacterium
GAGTAGGAATCAGGGTATCCACATAGGGGTCCCTGGACCAGCGGTCGTCTTTCCAGTCGTCGTAGGCCCGCTCCAGGCGTTCCAGAGTGTCGGTAAAATGCATATGCCCAAGAGTGAGCGGTGACCCCTTGGGCAGAGCCGGGAAGTCTGGCATCCCGTCAAGGGCGATATTGAGCTTGCCGGAAGAGCCGCGAATTTTGAAATTTTCGGCGCGATGCACAAGATCAGCGGGCAGGTCTTTGCGGTCCATCACACCGAGAAAGGTCCGTTTGGCATCGAGATTAGAAATCACGACACCGGCGTTAATCTCCTCACCCGAGGCCAAAACCACGCCGGTCGCCTTGCGCCCTTTTACAGTAATTTGCTGCACCTCGGCACCGGTGCGTACTTCGCCGCCCAGGGATTGAAACGAGGACGCTATGGCCTTGGATACCGAGCCCATACCACCGCGGGCAAACCCCCAGGAACCGACGTTGCCATCGACATCGCCCATGGCATGATGGAGCAGGACATAGGCCGTACCCGGCGAGTACACACCGAGCCCGGTGCCGATAACGCTGCCGCCGGAGAAATGAGCGAGAATGACGTCAGTCTCAAAATACTCCTCCAGGTACTCCGCGATCGACATGGTAAAAAAACGAAGGAATTCGTAGATCTGGCTTTCAGTGAGACTGTAAAAACGCTTCAGCAAATAGGCAAACTCCATTGCATCACGTATTTTAAATGAGGCCGGGTCCGGTGGTGTGTGCAGCAGGAAACCCCTGATCAAGCGGCACCACTTCATCAAATCCGCATCGAAGCGCGCGGTGGCGTCTGCATCACGCTTGGAGTGCCGGGCAATCTCGCGGCGCCTCACCGTTGGCTGATGGTAGCTGCCAAAATAGTCACCGTCCTGCTTAAAGGTCGTACTGCCCTGTAGGGGCACGACTTCGAGACCGTGTCGACCCAGATCCAGGGCCTGGTATATTTCGGGTCTGAACAGACTGCACACGTACGAGCAGTTCGAGTACATCCAGCCCTCGTGCAACTCGCGACTGACTGTAGCCCCACCCGTGTAATCGTTCTTTTCCAGTACCAGAACGTCGAGCCCTGCCTTGGCCAGAAAGGCGGCATTTGTGAGACCGTTGTGACCCGCTCCAATAACGAGGGCATCGTATTTTTTTTGACTAGTGTTCACGGCGCATTTCCAGCGGTCTGTCGACCCTCCAAGCTTATCACTTTCGCGCCCCCTAGAATAAACTCGATGGGGTCAGCTTACGATTGCGCGTAGTAAAGATTGAGACGCTGACTGCGTCTACCGAGCGGGTAGGGGCGGAACGGCAAATTCCTGCTCGGACTTTTTCTCCGGCCCGCGGTAATCGGCACTGCGGACCAGGGCACAACGGAGTTCGTCGGCCTCCCACTGCGGATTCGAGGCCGACAGACGAGCCAGCGCTCCGCAGACTGAAGCGCAGCCGACACTGGCACCGGCCACTCCCTCCTGAGGGTTACCCGGATATCCTCCAAAATCGGCCTGGGCAGTGTTGAGCCAGGAAATCTCCCCGGCAGCGCAACGCGCATCTCCGGTTGCGCTAATAACCCCGGGATAACTGGCGGGATAAACCGCCGCACCCTGTGCAGGACTGGCGGCAACCAGGCAAATTCCAAGATCCAGTGCCCGCTCGCAGCTTGTGCGCAGTATCTCTCTGTCATCACCCAGGCCAAAACTCAAGTTGATGATGCTAACCCGCTGGGTGATCAACCAGTCCATAGCCGTTGCCACCTGAGCGGGAGTACAACGCAGTCGATGATTAAATACGGATGCCAGATAGACATCCACAGTGGGGTCGGCATTGGTAATAGCCTCGATAATCGTGCGCCCGTGATCCGGCGCGTGAGAAGTATCTTGTTGTAAAGGATTGGAGAAGTCCTTGCTTCGACACACACCCGGGAATGGTAGCGCAATCGCACTGTCGATAACGCCCACGCCATGCAATGATTTAGCCCGCACGGTGCTCACTCGAGGCGCTATCTTGCTCGATAATGAGCTGCCCCTGATTAATCGTGACCAGCATATCTGCGCCGGCAATCGTGCTCGGACGATGGCTGACGATGATCCGCGTAGTGTGCGCGAACAAGTTGTCGATCTCACGGACCAGTTGCATTTCGGTTTTGCTGTCGACGGCGGAGGTGGGCTCATCCAGCAACAGGAGCAGCGGCTTCTGCAACAGGGCCTGAGCGACGGCAATACGCTGTCGCTCCCCGCCGGAGAGCGTACTTCCACGCTCACCTAACACGGTCTCGAGTCCCGCGGGAAGGGAGTGTAACAGAGACTCCAACCCCGCCCGCTGGCAGGCAGCGGCAACTTGCGCTTCATTGGCCCCGGGCACGCGGTAGCGAACATTATTGGCCAGGGTATCCCGAAAAATGACCGGCTCCTGCGGCACCACGGCTATACGACTACGCCACTGGGCTGGCTCCCAAAGTGCAATGTCGTGACCATCGACGCAAATGGTCCCGTGGTCGGGATTCAGATGCCGCTGCAGGAGGTCGAGCAATGTAGACTTGCCAATGCCCGTCGGACCATATAAACCGACCTTGGATCCCGCGCCAATTGACAGGTTGGCTTTGGAAAACAGGGCGTGCTCGCCACCGTGGCCAAAATCCAGACCCGAGACTGTTATAGCACCTTCAAGAGAAACGGGCATTTCGCGGAAATTGGCAGCGATCTCGTTGGTGGGCTGTTGACGCAGGTAACTGACACGCTCCAGGCTTACCCGCAGGCGCTGCCAGGCCATATACAAGCCCAGCAGTGATTGCACGGGCCCGGTCGCCATTCCGAGGTAGGCACTAAAGGCGATCAGGGACCCTAATTCCAACTGCCCGTTAATGACCCAGAAGCCCCCCAGGACAAAGACCGAGGCCCGCGAGGCAGTGAGCAGAAGTGCCGGAACCGCAGCGGTCCAGAATTCTGTTTTCTGGAGACTGACCAGGTCGCCGAGGAAACTACGATTCAATTGGGACAGCCCGGCCAGCTCTCGCTGTTCTGCCCCCGCACTTTGAATAAACTTGATGGCCGGTATTTTCTCCGTTAGAAAGGAGGATATATCCGCACCGCGTTCGCGTAGGCGGCGATTTTTCCGCTCCACCCGCGGCCGCATGAACTTCAGATAAACCAATTCCAGCGGCACGATAAGCAACAGCACCAGCGAAAGCTGCCAGCTGAGAAGAAGCATCATGCTACAGGTTCCCACCAGTCCTATAACACCGGAGAAGGCGCTAAATAAGGTGTCGACCGCAAACCGCTGGATCTCGGCCACATCCCGATCCATCCTGGAAATTAGATCCCCACTGCGCTGCCTGTTGAAAAAGGTCGGACTTAACTTCTGCAGGTGGGCATAGACATCCTCGCGAAGGGAAAACAGAATACTGCCCGACAGGCGCGTATGCCGGATTCGGTTATAACCGGACAGCCCGGTGGCACCCACGCCTAACCCAAGCAGACACAGAGAGTAGAAAAGCAGTGCATCAAAATCAGAGGCCAGCAACCCATCGTCTATGATGAGCTTGGTCAACCAGGGTTGTAGCAGAGCCAGCCCTGTTGCCAGAACTGACAACAGCATTAAAAATACGATGGCCCCTCGCTGAGGCCGCAAAAAACTGTACAGCCACCGAAGTTCGACCGAGCCACTCCCCGATCGCACCCCGCCTTCGTTGTTCACAGGTGTGCCTCGTCACTCATATCGCAACATTCGGGAAGCACTCAACAGCGGAGTGCGATGTACACTAAATCACAGTGCGTTTGAAGATATAGCTATTGGACATGCCCATATCGCCACTTACCTGGATATTGGTTATTTTCTCCAGGCTGTCGGCATCGTATACAGCGATGTCATCGAGTGTACCCGATAGATAGATTTTGCTACCGTCTGTGGAGAAGTTTATACAGTAGTAGGCGTGCTCCAGATCGATAGTGCGGAGCACCGACTGGGTGTTTGCATCAAATACCTGCAGTTGATTGAGCACCCCATATACGGTGTCCATATTTCCGGGCCTGGGCATGCCGGTAAACAACACCCTATCGAGTGGACCAAATTCCCGGCTACCAGTGGCGCCGGTTAACAGATCCACGCGCTCGTGACCCCACAGGAACTCTGCATTTTCCATATCGCCGCTTTCACCAAGAAAGTGCACAACGCTGTACTGGCGAATCCATTCGTTGTTCACTTCGCCCAGCGGCCACACCGACAAAATATCGCGGGGACTATAGGCCGGATCCTGCAGGCTGCGACTTTGCAAGGCAACTTCGTATTCGCCTGTTGTGGCATCCATTTTATAGATATCGGGCCCGCCAAGATAAACGTGTCCTGTGGCACTTGCAGTCATAATGGTTACCTGGCGCGGCGCGGGAAACGTCCGGGAGGGAGGAACATCGAGGCCGGCGCTGGTGTCAAATACGGCCAGCAGTGGGGGCTGTATCTCGTAGCGATCATTGAGCAGCTTGACCCGATTCTGGTGAGTGTATAATTCCTTGCCATCGGGGCTGATCGCCAGTGATGCCATGGTCTTCACCCGAATATTACCATCGGCCTGGTTGGTGGAGAAAACCATTTCACAATCTTTCAGTGCAAAACCATACGCATTGCTAAAACCATCCGATAGCACGTAGGCAATACTCCTGTCGGGGCTTACGACAACGGTACCTGGCGCGGCTCTGCCGGGAACCTCGCATTGCCTGACCACTTTGTCATCTTCAAGGTCCACCAGATTGAGGATATTCGGCCGACTAAAGGTCACCATGTAATCCCTTAGTCCGTCGGTTGCTGTCTCGCCAGGCTTTGATTGGCTGCCGCTGTCGCAGCCGGAGAGGAGAACCTGTGCGCCCATTGCGAGCAGCGCGGACCATTTGCAGAGATTCATCTCTTTACTCCTCGTCGGTTGGGTAAACAGCATCCAGATTGCGCCAGTCGCTACCCGCCGACTTGGCTTCCTTGGTCCAATCCGGGTAGGTATTCATTGTGTCGGGCACCTGGGCCGGCCACCAACAGGGGTCGGAACACCCGTAGAGGTCGGCCTCCATGGGCTGGCATAGCGCGGCAACCCCGCCAAAAGCATCGACCTCCCAGCCCGGATCAAGGGTTGCCGAGCAACCGGCGACAGTGATCATCTGGAACACTTCTTCGGCTGTGCCGTCGTCGGCTGCCTTATCGAGCAGCTCCGCTTTCTTATTGAGTGGCTTTAAGTGCTTCATAGTGTCGCCCTCCGGGGCTCGACGTGGCGTTCATAAAATTCTGGGTTTTCAGTGGCGATGCGGGTGTAGACCTCCAGGCCAAAGTCGACCCAATCGCGCATCAAATCACAATAATGATAGGTGGGGTGCAAAGGATCCCCATAGCGGGTGTAAGATTCGTGGTAGCAGCCGCCCGAGCACAGATTTCGAATGCGGCAGGTGCTGCACCCGTTGTCGGAGCGGTCTA
>JABHWT010000380.1 GCA_018657645.1 Halieaceae bacterium
ACCCAGCCTGAAAATTGAACGCATGGACAAACCGGAGCCGCGTCCAATACGAGCCGACGAGGTGAGTGCCGGCCTGGCCAAGGCTGGCCAGGTGGTGCTCGGCTATGCCGAAATGGTGCGCTCCTGGTGGAGCGAGAACCTTTCTGCCAGACCCAATGAAATCCGCTTTTCTGATGCCACCTATTTAAGTGTCGGAGGCGTCCAGGATCGAATTCACGGCTTTGGCACCTGGCGAAAGGCTGAATCGGAGGCGCTGGTGGTCGTGTTCACTCCGCCGCAATGCGAGTACTGGAGTTTTCAGTTATGCAACCTGTGGCAGGAAAATCTCGATAATTATGAGGACGGGCAGGGCTATGTCACCAAATTCACTTCATCCGTAGAGCCGGATGGATCGGTGCGTGTTGTTATCGCAGAGCGAAATCCATGCATCGGCGGTAACTGGATTGATTCCTTTGGGCACACGCTTGGCATTTGTAGTCTGCGTTTTATAAAAACTATGGGAGCGCCTGAGGTGAAAATTTATCCCCTGTCGCTGGAGCAGCTTGAAGGCGAGGGAGTGACGTGCCTGGTCGAGGACATCGCTATTGTCAGTGGAGAGGTTAAAGATTGAGAATGGCAGGCCCCCACTTATCAGGCAGGAGCACAGCAACATGACAGAACAGATTCGCATCGAGGACCTGACCAAACCGGTGTTGAGTGACATTCAGAAAATGGCGATGGAGTATGCCACTCAACAGCCGATTAGTTTCACTGCTGAGTCCCTGCTGCAGGCTGCGGTGGAGCAAACCGGATTGGAGGATTTCGGGGCCGATGATTTTCGGGCGCGGCTGAAAGTCTGGATGCAAGCAATTAACGAAGACAGCAACCTTAATCCGCTGGGCAGGCTAGGGGTGTACGGTGATTGCCTGCGCTATGCCGCTAGTAGGCTGCGAATAGAGCATACATTGAAACAGCACCCCGAAATTTACGATATCGAAATTAGAAAGCCTATTATAGTGGCTGGTTTACCTCGCTCGGGTACGACCCATTTGCTGAATTTAATGTCGGCCGATTCACGGCTGCATTCCCTGCCCTATTGGGAAAGTTGTGCACCGGTACCGGAAGCTGCTGTTGGTACAGAAATTGAACAAGATCCCCGCTATGTTCGCTGCAGTGAGGGTTGGGAGCAAATGCGGACCATGATGCCGCTAATCGCGGCCATGCACCCCATGCCGCCGGAGCATATTCACGAGGAGATCGAACTTCAGGGGCCGGATTTTTCCTCTTACTTGCTTGAATGGATTGCCCACGTGCCGCGGTGGAGGGATTACTATCTACAGCACGATCAGACACCACACTACCACTACATGAAAAAAGTGTTACAAATTATTCAGTGGTATAGGGGTGACAAGCGCTGGGTATTGAAGTCTCCGCAACATATGGAACAACTGAAACCGTTGATGAATACCTTTCCCGACGCCACCGTAGTTATTACCCACCGCGATCCGGTGTCGGTAATACAGTCCGCCGCCACTATGCTGACCTATGGTGATCGGGTGCGCAATAAGCGGGTCGATGCAGGGGCAACCCTGGATTACTGGACTCAAAGAATAGAAACTATTCTTCGTGCCTGTGTTCGCGACCGGGATGCGGTTTCTCCCGACCAGTCAATCGATGTACTGTTTCACGAGTTCATGGCCCAGGAAGTGGCCACCGTCGAGCAGATATACAGCAAGGCCGACCTGCCGATGACAGACCAGGCCAGGGCTGAGTTGGATGCCTACATTGCCAGCAATCCAAGGGGTAAGCATGGGCAGGTAATATACAATCTAAGGAAGGATTTTGGAGCAGAGCCGCAACAGGTTCGCGAGCGCTTCGGGTTCTACATGGAGCGATTTCCGGTAAGATTGGAGGTCGATTAAGTGGGCTTAAGAGTGGCCATCATGAGCATTCACCCCCCCCGCGGACTGTCGGTTCTGGTAACCGTGTTGGCGTACTTCCTCAACTACAGCAGGCATGGCCAGTGATCGAACTCATATCTAATCCGGAGCGCATTACCCCGCAGTGGCTTACCAAGGTTCTCAAAGAACAGGGAGTGTTACCTAAAGGGAGCGTGACACAGGTCAGTTGGAGAGTGATCGGCACCGGGAAAATGGGTGACAATGTTCAGTTTACTATTGGCTATGATCACCCCTGTAATGCTCCGGCTACGCTGGTAGCCAAACTTCCCGCAAGCGATGAAACCGCGCGAAGCATGGCCGGCTCGCTGGGGGCCTACCGAAGAGAAGTTATGTTCTACAGTGAGCTGGCCGGCCAGACCACCATGTCGACTCCGACCGTTTATCTTCAAATGATGGATCAGGACGGCATGGACTTTGTCATTGTAATGGAGGATCTCTCCATGGCAGAGCCGGGTAATCAATTGATTGGTGAGACGCCTGAGCGGGCGATGCATGCTATGGCGGAAGTGGCGAAATTGCACGCTGCCTTCCACAACAAGACTGATATTTTGGAGAGGGACTATCTTACTCGCAGCGATGCCGATGGTGCCGCCTTCGGCCAGGAATTGATGGAGCAGAATTGGCCTGGATTTAAGGCGCGTTTTGGCCATGGCTTGAACAGCGAGTGTATTGCATTTTGCGATGATTATGTTGCCGGTTACGCTGGCTGGGCTACCCGCTATAGGGGCCCAAAAACTGTTATTCATGGCGATTTCAGGTCCGAGAATATATTGTTCGGTGAAGGAGGGCAGGCCACAACTGTCGACTGGCAGACAATCGCGGAATCCTGCGGAGTGGCGGATGTGTCCTATTTTCTGGGCGGTAGTCTGACGACCGAGGAGCGCCGTCAGAGCGAGCGGGGATTGGTGGAACATTATCGCCAGGCTCTGGCGGGGGCGGGGGTCAATCTGGGGAGCGAAGCGTGCTGGGAGCAATATCGGCAGTTTTCCGCACATGGGTTGGTACTTACTATACTGGGGGCGATGTTCAGTGAAGCGGGTACACGCAGCGATCAAATGTTTCTGGTAATGGCCCAGAGGCACCTGCAACACTGCGTGGACATGAACGCGCGTGAATTTCTTTAATCGCAAAAAATTGCCCGGAACCAACTCCGACTAAGCTGTGTCATAATTATATTGCCGTGGAATGAAGTGGCCCCGATCAACAGAACAGGAATTAGCTATGATGAGCTCCGCGAATTTTAGGCGTTTTATTTTACTTACCGCTACTATCGCGGTACTAGGTGTAAGCCTGTTGACCCAGGCAGACAGCAAGGACCTGACACCGCGTATTCTGGTAATCGGGGTGGGCAGGGTCGATGTGGCACCTGATATGGCGATTCTGACCCTGACGGTCACCCGAGAGGCAGCGACCGCACGCGCAGCGCTGGATGCAAACTCGCGTGCCATGAGTGATGTGCTTGCTGCTCTGGAAACTCAAGGCATCGACAAGCGGGACCTGCAAACGTCCAACTTTTCAATCCAGCCGAAGTATCTGCATCGGCGTCCGAACTCGGCGGGTGAACACCAGCCGCCAAAAATAGTCGGTTACACCGTGCGTAACGGTTTGACCGTGCGAGTTCGCGATATCTCCAATCTCGGTGCGATTCTCGACAAGTCGGTTACCCTTGGCGTAAACGAAGGGGGCAATATTGAGTTCACCAGTGACGATCCTACTGTCGCGATCGCTCAAGCTCGTAGCAGGGCTGTGAGAGATGCTATAGCTAAGGCCAATACGCTTGCCGAGGCAGCGGGATTGAAAGTTGGCAAGGTGTTGGAGATTTCAGAACAGCCTAGTTTCTCGAGTCCAATGCGCCGGGGAAGATCCGAAATGGCAATGTCCAAGGTAGCAGACGCAGTGCCGATTGCCGCTGGCGAGAACACCTACGAAGTTACAATCAATGCATCGTTTAGCATTGATCAGTAAGGCAAGTCTGAGGTGCTATGCCATTAGCATTTGAACAATCCAGCAAAGAGCCAGTCCGACCTGAACCAGGAAAAAGAAAAACCGGGCCATAACCAGGGGTGTGCTGACTGATATCAGGTGTGCGACGCTTTGCGCGACCCTGGCAAAAAGGAGCCAGGTGGCCGTCGCATTGGTGATGTCGCTGTTATCTGTAACAATGGCCACCAGCATTACGATGATAAACATCGGAATACTCTCAGAACAATTTGCCGCCGCCCGGGTCAGGCGTCGTCCATAGCCCTCCAGATCGCTACCATTGGGGTCGAAGGACATGCTGCCGGTGCTTTTACTGGCAATCAACCGGATTACCGGTAGCTGGAATAGCAGCACTGCCCACCACAGCACTAACAACAGGATAGTTGATTCAGTTGCGCTCATTTTATTTTCTCCCGATAAGGTTGGTTTTCATGAATTATGGCACTTATGATTGACGAAAGGAACCGGCCGCGAAGTGTTCAAACTGACGTCTGAGATGTCAGTGGTTTCCTCCTCGCAATGCGACCGAAGCATGAAAACGAGAGTTTCAGGGGCTTCCCTAATTTCGATCTGCAAGCCGCAGTAAATGGGTGTCGGCGGGATTGTCTGTTGTCTGCAAGGGGCTTTTCTCTGTAATGACCTTAAACAGGTCCAGGCTGCTCCCATCCGCCCTCCACAGTTCCTTATCAATCTGAGACCTAGTTTTTATTGTAGATTTAGGCTGTCTGTTCAATAGCCTCTCGTTACACAGGCCGATATATTCCCACGACTCCTTAAACGAGGCCTCCATCCAATCATCGTCCGGGTCGGCGATAAAGTCGCTCACCGCTTGACACATCACGGCCAGGTAGCCGGTCTTGTACTGATTGGAGTAGCGAGCAGAATCGTCATCCTTGTAACGGTGATATAAGCAATCAACCGGCTTTAATCTAAAGTAGCGGAGAACATAATCAAATAACTGGGCCGACAGATACCAGAACGTGTTGAGTTCTGGCTGCAATTTTCCACCATTATTAAACTCCATGAAATAGCCGGATTTTTCCACAATATTAGTAGAAATAATAATCATGCCGTCTTCCCTTACCAGGGGGCGAACGCTGGCAATTACCTGTAAGGGAGAAAATACGTGATATAAGATGCCGGACAGATTGATAAAATCGAATCCATTACGAGCCTTGAGTCCCAGTTTGTCGCTGCTGTCATAGAGAAGTCCAAGTGGTCTAAATGGGAAGGAGACGTCGTAATAATGCTGCACGGCCTTGAGTTTGTCATAACAGGAAAACAATGCATCGGTAGACAAAACGCTTCTCGCGCCACCCCTGGCCATTAGTACAGGCATAATGCCCTCCATGGAACCAAAGTCCAGACAGTCCATGCCTGCTAATTCACAGTTTCGCATGAGAATTCTTGGTAAGAACGGCATGTCCTCTGGGTAGATTCCCTCGGTGATAACACCGGGCAGTAATTCGATATTGTAATACCACCACTGTTTATAGATATCGGATTCCTGCAAGTCCACTGCCGTTGAACTGTGCTTTCTCTGCAAGATGTGGCGCAGATAATAGTAGGCATGAAGCGAGTTTCGCTCTACAAAAGAGGCCCGAAGGGCACGGTGTTCAAGGAAGCGGTTGCGTTGCGGGCTTGAGGCTAGCGTCATATTAGAAATATCTCGGATATGGGCAGAATGGCGCTGATTGCCCTAGCATACATGAATTTATTACCGACAAGATAGGCCTTGCCAACATTCAGCTGTATCAAGAGGTTGTTGAACCCACCGGGTTTGGCGGTACACTGTGTGCTGGTCGAGGCATTGAGAACTTTGCAAGCTCATCTCCTGATTTCTCCCGGTAGTTAACTGGAATGGGCTCTAAGAAAAGGAGCGTTACAACATGTTATCCAAAATGGATGATTACCCGATTCACCAGATAGCAGACTTTGTGCGCTTTACCGCCACCAGTGATCGAAATTTCTACGACCGTTACTATTTCAATATGCACTGTGGCAGCGAGGACATTTTTGTAGTGATCGGAATGGGGCAGTATCCCACCCTGGGGGTTCAGGATGGCTTTGTGCTGGTTCGGGAGGCAGATAAGCACGAAGTAGTGCGGGCCTCCAAGGTAATTGAGGATAGGGGGGATATCACCGTCGGACCGATTCGAATAGAAGTGCTGGAGGGACTGCACAAGCTTCGTATAGTGCTGGAGCCCAACGATTCTGGAATCGAGATGGATGTGATGTGGGAGGGGCAACACCGACCTATTGAAGAGCCTCGTCACTACATCCGTAAGGAGGGGCGTGTATTGTTTGACTCCATGCGCTTCGCCCAGTTGGGACGTTGGAGCGGCGAGTTGAAAGTTGGTGATAAAACCTACGATGTCGATCCGGGACAATGGACCGGAAGTCGCGACCGCAGTTGGGGTATACGGCCAGTGGGTGAGGCTGAACCCGAGGGTATCCACACGG
This sequence comes from Halieaceae bacterium, assembly GCA_018657645.1. Taxonomy (GTDB): domain Bacteria; phylum Pseudomonadota; class Gammaproteobacteria; order Pseudomonadales; family Halieaceae; genus JBALVT01. Next base: position 6,384 of record JABHWT010000380.1, read on the forward strand.
GTATTCCATCAATGGAGGGAATGTGGAATTATTTCCCCGTGCTGTTTGACGACTACGCCCTGCTGTACCTGATCAACGAAAACGGCGATGGAAGGCGAACCACAGAGGAGGCAGTTAAGATATACCGCGATTCATCCAGGGAGCCGGTCTGGTTAGGCCGGGCAGAGCACGATCATGTTTTTGAACACGCCGCACCGTTCAAGGCGACTATTAAAGAGGGGATTGTTCGCTTCCCGGATGCACCCGGAGGGCCACAGGAGCTTCGCGGTACACCCCTACTGCAAACTTATCTCACCGCGGGGACAGGTTACGGGATGGAGCACGATTGGCGTCATGGTATGTATCAGGGGCCGGAGGAGGTGGTGCAGTACGCCAGTTATGATGTCAATGACGACGACAAATTCTGGGGCCTGATTGAAACCCCCGCCCGCTTTACCCTCGATGGCGACGAGGGCGTCGGGATGATGGAATTTGCATTTTTTAGTGAACATGGCAAGTACACGGGAGGATAGGCTGACGTAGGCGATAAAGCGGCAGTTTTTCCTAAGGCGGCTCTGAATAATGCTATGACATCGGTCAGCGCTGCCCTAACAGCACAAAAATAACAGGAGATACAAGATGAAGTTCTGGCAGTCCATTTTTTTATGCGAGGGTGATCAGATAGTCGATACCGTTAAAATTGTCGACAATCTGGGTTTTGAAGGCGCGATGATTTCCGAACATTTATTGCACATAGAGGATCGGGAACCCGCCTACCCTTATTCCGAGGATGGGCAGCCCCCGCAGTTTACCGACAAAACCGTATACCCGGAGTGCTGGTCGTTAATGGCCGCATTGGCCGCAGTAACCGACAACCTGCGGTTCGTCACTAATGTATTTATTTTACCGCTGCATCATCCTATCGAAGTAGCCAAGGCAACCGGGAGTGTCGCCTATTTCAGCGACAACCGAATTATCCTCGGCGCCGGCGCGGGTTGGATGAAGGAAGAGTTCGACATTCTGGGTGTCGATTTTGCAAGCCGCGGTAAGCGCTACGACGAGTGCATAGAGATCATTCGCTTGTTACAAACGGGCGAAAGAGTGGAATATCACGGCCAGCACTTTGAGTTTAGCCCCGTGCAAATGTGCCCTGCTCCCACTCAACCCGTGCCCATCTACATTGGCGGCATCAGTGGTCCGGCGCTGCGGCGCACCGCACGTGTTGGCGACGGCTGGCTAGGACCTGGTCAGACGCTCGACGATGCCTTGGCCACTGTTAAAAAGATTCATGCCCTGCGAGAAGAATATGGTCGCAGTAGTGAACCTTTTGAAATGATCGTACCGATCTATGGCGAGATGACAATTGACGATTTTAAGCGCATGGAGGACGCTGGGGTCGATGGCACTGTCAGTCTACCCTTTGCCATTACCATGAAGCCGAATACCACTCTGGAGCAAAAACGCGCTTACCTCGAAAACTATGCCGAAAATATTATTGCCAAAGTGAATCGGTAGGTCGCTTCCCGCCGCAGTCCTCCGACCAATTTCGGCATGACATTTAATTAATCGATTGACTTATTCACTTGATTAACTATACTGTGCGCCATGAATGCAAAAATCGAACCTACCCGCGGCGAGCAGACTCGCCAGGCTCTTCTTGAGGCGGGAATGGAAATCTTTGCCCGCGATGGCTTTCACGCCGCCAGCACTCGCGCCATTGCCCAAAGAGCGGGCACTAATCAGGCACTTATTGGCTATCATTTTGGCGGTAAGAAAGCCTTGTATCACGCCGTTTTCGAGGCGATTGGCGATCAGGTTTCGGCCACCATGCACGCGCAGCTGGACGAATTGTCCCTGGCTCTGGATGCGGTAGATGATCAGTCGCCGGAATGTCTGTCCCTTTGTCTACGATCTATGGAGGAACTGATGGCTGCAATTCTTGGACTGCTGAGCCAGTCGTCGGCTACGTCCCGATGGGCGATGTTGATCCTTCGCGAGCAGCAAGACCCAACCAGCGCCTACGACATTATTTACGAGCGGGTGTGGGGCCGTGTGTTAAATCTACACACGCGTATGGTGGCCCTGGCGACTGGGACCACAACAGACAGTACCGAAGCGCGGCTGCGCTCCCTGATGACAGTGGGCCAGGTCATGGTCTTTGTGGCGGGGCGTACGACTGCGCTCAGGCATATGGGATGGGATAGTGCAGGGCCCGAGCAATTGGTTTTGATTCGCAACCAGATTCGCGAAAATCTTCGCGCCCAGTTCAAAGGGGAAAGCAGTTCATGATAAAGCGCATATTTTTAGGCCTTTGTGTAGTGGGCGCCACGCTGTATGGGCTGTGGTACTACTATGGTCCCAAAGCTGAGACGTCGGGCCTGCTCACCCTCTATGGCAATGTCGATATACGAGAAGTGCAACTGGGCTTCAGGACGGCTGGCCGGCTGCGGCAAATGCACTATGAAGAGGGTGATGTGGTTCGATCCGGTGACCTGTTGGCAGCGTTGGACGACGAACCGGCGCTCGAGGCCCTGGCGGTAGTCGAGGCCCAGGTGCTAGAGGCGCAGGCGCATCTGGATCGAATGAGCAGCGGCTCGCGACCTCAGGAAATAGAGCAGGCACGGGCCCATGTTGAGGAGGCCTCTGCAGCTCTGCAAAATGCCCGGCAGGAGCTGCGCAGGCAAAAAGAGCTCAATGACAGTGGTCTCAACAGCGAGCGCCAGCTGGATGCTTCGATTGCCGCTAGCGATCAGGCTGCCGCTCGGCTGGCCGCCAGTGAAGAGGCATTGGCACTGGCCAGGGAAGGTGCCCGCAGCGAGGACATTATGGCTGCACGTGCGGCCCAGGGGGGTGCCCTGGCGCGAAGAGAGCAGGCTAGAACGCAGGTTGAGGACACCCAACTGTATGCCCCCAACGACGGCATCATCCTGACCAGAGCGCGAGAACCCGGCGCTATGCTTAGTGTAGGCGCAGTGGCCTATACCTTGTCCCTGACCGACACAGTCTATGTGCGAGCCTATGTCGATGAGCCCCGACTGGGCCACGTACAACCCGGCGCCCTTGTAAACATCTCCACAGACAGCTCCCAAAAGCGCTACCAGGGGCAGGTGGGTTTTATTTCACCCCGAGCCGAGTTTACGCCCAAAACCGTGCAAACCCCGGAATTACGCACCGACCTGGTCTACCGCCTGCGCATCGTGGTGGTCAACGCCGACGGCGGCTTGCGTCAGGGCATGCCTGTTACGATCGAAATTCCACCGCCCAAGGGCTGATCCATGGCTAACGATGTAGACATCGTCGGAGTATCCAAGTGTTTTGGTGAGGTCGAGGCACTGGCGGGAATTTCCGCCCGGATAAAAGGGGGGCAGCTGACCGGGCTGATCGGGCCCGATGGGGCTGGAAAAACAACCCTGATGCGACTATTGGCGGCGTTGATGACGCCCACCCGGGGCAGTATTAGTGTGGCTGGATTTGATATAGCCGCTGAGGCAAAGGCGGTTCACAGCGTGACCGGCTATATGCCCCAGCGGTTTGGGTTGTACGAAGATTTATCTGTCGCTGAGAACCTGAATCTGTACGCAGATCTCAGCGGCCTCGACCCGCATTCTCGCAGCCAAACATTTGGCCGGCTGTTGCACTTTACCGGCCTGGAGCCTTTCCAGAGGCGTCTGTCCGGACAACTTTCCGGTGGAATGAAGCAGAAATTGGGACTGGCCTGTGCACTGATGGCGCGCCCGCGCGTG
>JABHWT010000236.1 GCA_018657645.1 Halieaceae bacterium
AAAATGGACGCTTCCACCTGGAGTCAACTGGGCCAGGCGAGCGGCGTCCAGTGACAGTGCGGAGCCAATTTTCGGATAGCCGCCAATGGTCTGGCGATCATTGAGCAGCACAATGGGCTGGCCGTCGGCGGGCACCTGAATAGCGCCATAACAAATACCCTCCGACAAAATTCCCTCGATCTCGCAGTGAATGGCAGGACCCTCGAGACGGTATCCCATCCGGTCACAGCGGTCGCTGACAGTATAGCTGCTGCTGAAGAAGCGGCGCTGCTGGAGGCGCGAAAACCGGGCCTGCTGATAGCCGGGAATAACACGAACTTCGATGTCGCGGTGGTAGTGTGGCTGGGCATCGGATGCCAGTCGACAGCGCCGTCGCGTTCCCACTTCGGCGCAGGGTAACTGGTCGCCCGGCTGTAGTTTGTCTCCGCCGAGTCCCCCAATTTCTTCCCGTACCACGGTAGCAGAGCTGCCAAACTGGGGTGTTATCTGGAAGCCGTCAGCCACCCCAAAATAAGCTCGACAACCCGATCCGGCGAAACCCAGGTCAATAGTCTGACCTGCCTTTATCGGGTGAACCTGCCACAGGTCGTGGGGGAGGTTGTCTATATGAAGTGGCATGGTGGCGCCGGTAACGCAGATAAAAGTGTCGACATTGGCGGCCAGTTGCAGTCCCCCGAAGCTGACTTCAATGGCACTGCAATTGGCGTTGTTGCCCAATAACCGATTACACCAGAAAAAGGCCTCTGGATCCAAAGGACCACCGTTGGTCAGGCCGATGCGCTGCCAGCCAATCCTGCCCTGGTCCTGAATCAGGCTCAGCAGGCCCGGTTGAAGTACGGACATACTCATGCCAGCTCACCACCGAGCTCAAAAAAGCGCGCCCGACTAACGGCCTCAAACCGTATGCTATCGCCTACTGCCACCGGCATGGTCGGGTTGGCCTCGGGGTCAAACATCCGCACCGGACAGAGCCCTATCAGATTCCAGCCGCCGGGCGACACCGCGGGGTAGACTGCAGTCTGACGGTCGGCGATGGCCACCGCACCACGGGGAACCCTTTGTCTCGGGGTGGCCAGTCGTGGCGCTGCGATACGTTCGTCTACCTCGCCAAGATAGGCGAAGCCAGGTGCGAAGCCGATCGCGTACACGCGGTATTCAGTGCCGCTATGCAGGTCGATGACATCCTCGACGCTCATTTTGGTCCGACTGGCGAGGGTCTCGAGATCTGCTCCGGCTTCGGGGGCGTAGTACACCGGCAAGACCACGGAGCGGGCTTCGGTACTGGCTTCGACCTTCAGTGCGTCAACGGCCTTGTGCACTCTGCGGTGGACGCTCATATGATCGGTGCGCAGGGCATCGAAAATAATCAGAATCGAGGCATAGGAGGGTACGAGATCAAGTAAATCCTCCGCCAGGATCTGCTCGATAGCTACTGTGGCGGCTTGCACCCGGGCAGATACCGCAGGGCTGGTCTCATCGCCAAGGTATAGGATCAGGGCGTTCTCGCCTGCACTATGAAGAGTCACTTAGCTCGTACTTTTGTCAATGAGGGCGCGAATGGTCTGAATGCTGCTTACGCCTTCCGGGTTGTCGCCGTGCACGCACAGCGAATCTGCCCTTAACTCAATGACCAGGCCGCCAATGGTGGTAATGGTGCCGTTGGAATAGAGTTGGCTAACCTGTTCAAGCATCCGCTCCCGGCTGTGCACGGCGCCCTCTCTGGCGCGAGACAAAAGGCTGCCGTCGTCGTCGTAGCAACGATCCGCGAAGGCTTCGAGAGAAAGCCTGATGCCATGCGTCTGCGCTTCTTCATGATGTGAGGCAGATGCGGGCGTCGCCTGTAGCATTAGAACCAGCGGCCGATGGTAACTGGCTATTGCCTGCATGACTGCTTGCCGCACTCTGGAACTGGCCATCATATCGTTGTACAGGGCGCCGTGGGGTTTGACATAGCTGAGGGTCAGGCCGTGAGTGCTGGCCATGCCATCCAGCGCGGCGGTCTGGTAGTGCAGGTTGGCTATAATTTCGTCGCTGGACAGATTCATTGAACGGCGGCCAAAGCCCACCAGATCCGGGTAGGCTGGATGGGCGCCCACGGCTACCTCATGCTCTGCTGCCAGGGTCAGTGTTTTCCGGATTGTCAGGGGGTCGCCGCCATGGAAGCCACATCCGATGTTTGCCTGGTCGATATAGGGCATCACCTGGGAGTCCAGGCCCATTGACCAACTGCCGTAGCTTTCACCGAGATCGCAGTTAAGTAGCATAGTTACATCACCGCCATTTTGCTGTTGAGTAAATCGGTTACCAGCATGCAGCCGGGGCTATGGGTAATGGCGAATTGGGGTTTGGCGCTCTCCAGCGCAACTTGCGGCGTAACGCCACAGGCCCAGAACACTGGCAGTTCATCTTCGCCCAGACTTACGGCATCGCCATAATCCGGCTCGGCCAGGTGCTCGATCCCAATTAGTGCAGGGTTCCCCAAATGGATGGGGGCACCGTGAACCGAGGGAAAGCGGGTGCATATTTGCACCGCCCGAATGGCATCGGCGGCCTTGAACGGGCGCATCGAGACAACCATCTTGCCGGCAAAGGGGCCGGCTGATGCGCAGTCGATATTGGTGCGGTACATTGGAACGTTGACCCCCTCGCTCATATTGCGTACTTCCAGACCGTCGGCCAGCAGTGCCTCTTCGAATGAAAACGAGCAGCCTAGTGCGAAACTCACCAGGTCCTCGCTCCACAGTGCTGTAACGTCTGTTTGTTCATCCGCAAGTACACCATTACGGAAAATGCGATAGCTTGGCACGTCGGTCCTGATGTCTACATCCCCCAAAAGTGGTAGGGCGTAGTGGCCCGGTGCCTCGGCCATTGCAATCAGCGGACAAGGCCTGGGGTTGAGCTGACAAAACCGTAGGAAGTCATCCGCCCAGTTGGTGGGTAGGATAACGATGTTGCACTGGACATGACCAGGCGCAAGGCCAGATGTGTTGCCTGTGTGGTCGCCCCTGCGAATTTTATGGCGTAGAGCCTGTGGGGTTAGGGTCGCGTTCATTGCAGCTCCTGGCGCGTAGTGGGATAAATATACGCGATGCATGAAAACAGGTCGTCCTCTTATCGAGGTGGAATTTACTACTCTACCCCAAAAACAGGGCCGGAGGCAGGGGCAGGGTATCAACCAGATTTGGCAAAGACTTTTAAATCTGGATAATAGCGCCTCCATAACTGCGTTAGTACGTTCCTGCCATGCTTGATCAATTAATCGATGTTGTCACCCCCCGGGCTACCGGGGAACTTACGTTTAGTGCTGGCCATATGCACCCGGACTCCGGTCGGGTTTACGGGGGGCAGGTATTGGCACAGTGCGTCAGCGCCGCAGTTGCAACGGTTGCCACTGATCGTTGCCTACATTCCCAGCACGCCTACTTTTTGCGACCGGGTGATCCCAGCGAGCCGATAGTACTCGAAGTTGAAAGGGCGCGAGATGGCCTGAGTTTCAGCTCCCGTCGGGTGGTCGCCCTGCAGGCCGGCAAGCCGATACTGGTGAGTTCCCTGTCCTTCCAACAGACCTCCCAGGGTGATAATTACCAGGTGGATATGCCTCAGGTTCCTCCCCCGGAGCAATTGCTTAGCGAGCGCGAGCGGGGCGTGGCAGCGGGCGAACTCAGTGAGGCTTTCCAGGTTACTACCGGAGGTGACCTCGACGTGCGAGTCGTGGACCCTGTTGATTGGGAAAATCCGGAGGCCAGAAATCCCTCGTTGCAAATCTGGATGAAAACCATGGGTCCTGTAACAGACGGCCCGGGCTTGCATCGAGCATTGCTGGCCTATATGTCGGATGCTTTTCTGCTTGATGTCTGCCTGATTGCCCATGGTCGTGACTTCCGCGAGCCCGGTATGCAGGTGGCCAGTCTGGATCATGCCCTGTGGTTTCATCAGGATTTTCGGGTGGATGAGTGGCTGCTTAACGTGGTTGATGCGAAGCGGATAAGCGGGGGGCGTGGACTGGCTCACGGAAGTTTTTATACACAAGACGGACAACTCGTTGCCAGTACCATGCAGCAGGGTCTGATGCGGTTTCGCCCAGCACTGTAACTTTACCGGGCGAGGCACTATAGTGTAATACTACTCAAAACATTAGCTTCAAAGGACCATTCGATGCCACATCCTAGCATTACTGCCGAAACCTACCCCCACAAGCTCGCGATCATTATGGGTAGCAGTGGGGAGACAGTTACCTATAAACAGTTGGATGAACGTTCCAATCAGGGGGCTCAACTTTTTAGATCACTGGGTTTAAAGACTGGAGATCACATTGGCATGATGCTGGAGAATAACCGCCAGTTTCTGGAGATTTGCTGGGCGGCGCAGCGCTCCGGTATGATTTTCACCCCAATCAGTACCCACCTGAAGACCGAGGAGACTGCCTACATCCTGAACAATTGCAACGCCAAGCTGTTTATCGGTTCATTGGCTCTGGCGGAGGTGGCCCAACAAGTGGTAAACGGGGTTCAGGGTATAGACAACTTCCTGATGGTGGGGGGAATTAAACCCGGATTTGAGTCCTGGGAAGAGGCTATCGATGCCCAACCGACCACACCTATCGAAGATCAGAGCACTGGCGTGCCAATGCTCTATTCCTCGGGCACAACCGGACAACCCAAGGGCGTACTGGTGCCTCCCCTGGATACCGATGTTCATGCTCCCACTGGCCTGGCGAAGGCGCTGGGGCCGGCTTTCGGATTCGGCGAAGAAACTGTTTACCTGTCGCCCGCGCCGCTTTATCACGCGGCGCCCATGCACTACAACATGATGGCTTTGTACCAGGGCGGTACCACGGTAGTAATGGAAAAGTTCGATGCCGAGCAGGCTCTGCTGCTGATCGAGGAGCACAAGGTCACTCATAGCCAGTGGGTTCCCATTATGTTCATTCGCATGTTGAAACTGTCTCGGGAGGTTCGCGAGCGCTACGATGTCAGTTCCATGCAGGTGGCCATTCATGCCGCTGCACCGTGCCCGGTGGAGATCAAGCAGCAGATGATCGACTGGTGGGGCGAGGTGATTTTCGAATACTATGCTGCCAGCGAGGGTGTCGGCGTCACCATTATCGACTCCGCCAGTTGGTTGAGCCATCGCGGGTCGGTTGGCCCAGCTGTGGGAGGAGCCCTGCACATCGTGGACGACGATGGCAATGAAGTGGCCACCGGTGAGGTGGGTACTGTTTACTTTGGTCCGGCGGAGGGTGTGCCCCGATTTGAGTATCACGGAGAGCCCGATAAAACAGCGGAGGCTTATAACGACAAGGGTTGGGCTACCACTGGTGATGTGGGTTACGTCGACGAGGACGGATTCCTGTATCTCACCGATCGCAAGAACTTTATGATTATTAGCGGAGGTGTGAATATCTATCCGCAGGAAATCGAAAATGCACTGATCCTCCACCACAAGGTGGCGGACGTAGCCGTGTTTGGCATTCCCCATGAGGAATTTGGAGAGGAGGTCAAGGCCGTGGTGCAGCCAGAGAATTGGGGGGATGCGACCGATGAAGTCGCGTTGGAAATCCTCGAGTGGCTGCGCGAGCGATTGTCGGGCATAAAAATCCCGCGATCACTTGATTTTAAAGAGAAATTGCCGCGGATGGATAACGGCAAGCTGTACAAGCGTCATCTGGCGGAAGAGTATAAAGGCGGTACGCGCTCCGAATGAGCCGCACCGGCTAGCGGCTGTCGAGGCGTATTTCCTAAATTGTAACAACCGGTGTTTCGATTGACGTATCTGTTTCTGGCTGCTGGCGGGCCAGTGGCAGGGAAAACAACGGCACCACAAATAAGGTGAACAGGGTTCCCACCA
>JABHWT010000334.1 GCA_018657645.1 Halieaceae bacterium
CAAGGATTGTGCCGAAGTCTGTTATGCCATGTTAATAGGCCTGCGCTCAGCGGTGTATTTTGACGACAACCTCAGTCTGGCCGATGCGCGACGCCTCTACAATAACGCCATGATTAGCATGGCGGGTTTGTAGAACCTCAACGCGAATAGGTTTCAAGCGACATACCTGAGCACACTTGGCATGCCGGTTCAGCCATGTTGCTGCTCCCGAAATTCAAGCCCCCGTCGGGCTTGACAAGTGTAGTGCTTGCAGCCATTATTTAAATAATATTCAAAACATAATTGACCGTCTACGCAGCCCTTTCCAGGCACCGTGTGGGCTTGATTTACACCTTAACAGTTCATACTGCAGGAGAGACACAATGGCCGAAGAAAAAAAACCCAATTTTGATCCGGTGAAACTTGAGCAAGTCAATGTCAACAAAGACTACCCGATGGAGCCCGATGAATTCGATATTCTATTCAAGCACAACTGCTATTGTCACATGGCACACATCTCCAAGTATGGCTACCCCATTGTTACACCGATGTTCTACGTGGTCCTGGATGACGGTTTTGTGTACATCAGCAGCGTGCAGAAATACCGCCAGAAAATCGATCATCTCATCGCCAATCCCAAGATTTCCGTCAGCATCAGCAACGACGGTTCGAATGCAAAACGGCAGAAGTCTATTCAAATCATCGGCAACGCGGAAGTCTCCTTTGATCAAGATCTTTTGACCAAGGTGCACTGGGCTATCATCGATAAGTACTGGTGGGACCTGGCTGGCAATGAAGAAATGCGCCAGGCTGCCTTCAAAGGCGTGCACACGCCAAACCGGGCAATTATCAAGGTTATTCCGAACAAGAATTCACCGACGTCCTGGGACTTTGGCAAGATGGTAGACATGTATGAGAGGGGCGTTTGGTTTAACGAAACTTACCAGATGTGCCATCCGCACGACATCCGTGAATAACTAGCCCGGAAATTGCACCAGGAGCCCGATAGCTCGCGCCGGGCTCCTGGGCTGTGAGAGTGCTCGAGAGCGTAAGCGTAGCTATGGATCTTTCCCCTCCCTGGCAGAGGATTGGTGTAGTTGTTTCTTTGCTTTACCTCGCCTGACAAACACGTGAAAACACCGAGGATGTGGCACGTGGCCACTTCCGGTAGCTTCCTGGAAATTCAACTTGAATAATATTCAAATAATCTGCATACTGTCGATTGGTGAGCAGATTCAAGAGAGCGCGTGCACCTCCCACCAACGGGACTGCAGCGACTGACGGGGAGAATAATGAGTGATGTCCTGGTAGAGCAAAAAGGCGATGTTTGCTGGATTCGCCTGAACCGCCCGGAGCGCATGAATGCCTACGACGCGGAAATGGCCAAGGAGTTGATTGGTGCCATTGAGGGTGCTGCCGGTAGTGGGGTTATTGTTCTTACCGGCACCGGTCGTGGGTTCTGCGCCGGTGGCTACCTTGCCAACCTGAGTAATCCGGACCCCGAAGCGCTGCGCCGTATGTTCTACGGCTCACTGCATGTTTACGAAGCCATCCGCAACAGCCCCCGACCTGTTATAGCCGCAGTTAATGGCGCGGCGGCGGGTGGCGGCAATGAACTGGTCGTCGCCTGTGATCTTGCCATTGCAGTCAATACCGCAACCTTTGGTCAAACTGGCGTGAGTATAGGGAGTGCCCCGGTACTGGGTGGCACCAATTTTCTGGCCATGAACATTGGAGAAAAGCGGGCCAAGGAAGTGGCTTTTATGTGCCGTAAATACAAGGCCGAGGAAGCCCTCGAGATGGGCTGGATCAATGCGGTTGTGGAACCCGATCAGCTCGAGGAGGAGGTGACCAACTGGGCTAACGAGCTATTAAGAATGAGTCCGCGTTACCTCGAAATTGCCAAGATATCCTCCAACGTGTGGTGGAATCAAAGCCGGGACGCTTACCTGAGTGGGCTTGGCATGTTGGTTCAGGCCATTGGCTCTAACGATATGATTGAAGGGGCTACCGCTTTTATGGAAAAGCGG
>JABHWT010000278.1 GCA_018657645.1 Halieaceae bacterium
AAGCCCAAAGCTAAAGCCAAGCCCAAAGCTAAAGCCAAGCCCAAAGCTAAAGCCAAGCCCAAAGCTAAAGCCAAGCCCAAGGCTAAAGCGTAGCTAGAGCCGGGGAATGTAATTGCCCCGGCAGCGTCGATGAAGGACCCGCGTTCTAGTGAGCTCGCGGGTTTTTTTCTTCCGGTGGAAAAGAACTTAGATTGTTGTAATTTGCGAAACAGCCTGGCTGGTCTTCGAAATTGACAGTGACTTGAGAGTGCAACCTGTACCAATGACGCACCGTGCGATGTCCCTCCATCATGTAAATCGGTAGTGAAGGTAGGCAGGAAACGCGTATGGCTGCGTGCAGGTACTGACTGCGTTCACCATCGTATGCAACACTGATTTGCGGACTGCCGTTAGAGCCCGTTGTCAGTCCCGCGATCAGTCTCATTGCCAGGTCGGGGGGGATTAAAGGTGTGTCGCAAGCCACGATTACCAGAAATTGTGTCGTTATGTGTGGTATGGCGGCTTCGATGCCTGCCAGCGGCCCCTGAAAATCTTCTCGTTTATCCCCTATTGTTAAATCAGCAATTGTGGCGTATTCATCTCGATTTCGATTGCAGCTAATGAGTAGTTTTCCAATCTGGGGTCGCAATCGCTCTGCCACCTGAGTTACCAGTGGACGGCCTTGCCAGAGCAATAAGCCTTTGTCCTTTCCGTCTACGCGGGTGCCCGCACCACCCGCCAGAATTAGCCCCGTGATATTATCTGTGTCGCTCACTGTGTCCTCTACATTCAGGTGAAATTTTGTCATGGGAATATACCGGGCAGCGGTTCATAAGCACAAGTGCCTGTGTGATAATCCTGATCATGACTACCATTTTAGCAATAGACACGGCAACCGAGGCCTGCTCTTTGGCATTGTACCAGGATGGTCATTATAGTGAGTGTTTTGAGATTATACCGAGGCGACACAATCAACGCCTGTTTGGCATGTTAGGAGAACTCCTGCCCGATGGTAATTTGCGTGCCTACGGCGTTGACGCTGTGGCTTATGGTAGCGGTCCCGGTTCTTTTACCGGGTTGCGGATAGCGGCCAGTGCTGTGCAGGGGTTGGCATTTGCTCACGGTTTACCAGCTATACCTATCTCCACACTGGCGTGCCTGGCGCAAACTGCCCTGCGACAGGGTATAGTCGGTCGAAACGATAGCGTGCTTAGCATGTTGGATGCGAGGATTAACGAGGTTTATAGCGCACTGTTTGAATTTGATAACGAGTTGGCAGTCCAGCGACAGGGGCCTATTGTTTGTCCTCCTGAGAAATTACGCTTTAATCACAGGGCGGGTGAACTCTGGGGGGTGGGTAGTGGTTTTCGATATGAACAGGCCCTGCCCGAGGCAATTCGAAATACCCTTAATGGGACCGCACAGGCGGTGCTACCCCATGCCCGCGATCTAATCCCGTTGGCCCTGGAGAAATATAGAATAGGGGATGTGCAGCGAGCCGAGCAAGTGGCCCCGGTTTACGTGCGCGATGAAATTTCCTGGAAAAAGCTGGCGCAACAGGAGGGCGGGGGGTGATTGAATGGCATCAGGCCTTACTGCTGGCCATTGTCCAGGGGCTGACGGAGTTTCTCCCTATATCGAGTTCGGCTCATCTGGTATTTTCCTCCCAACTACTGGGATGGCCAGATCAGGGACTGGCATTCGATGTGGCAGTTCACGTTGGAACCCTGCTGGCCGTTGTGACTTTTTATCGTACTGATATTCAGCATATGGGGCACGCCTGGGTAGAGTCGCTCCGCTGTGGTGCGAGTAATGAAGATAGCCAGTTGGTTTGGTATCTTGCGTTCGCCTCGCTACCCATAGGCCTGGCCGGAGTATTTGGCAGTGGTTTTATTGAGAGCGAATTTCGGAACTTGCCGACGATCGCCACCGCCAATCTATTGTTCGGGCTTTTGCTGGGGGCGGCCGACCGGAATGTGAATAGGCGTTCCACCGTTGTGCCATTAACTCTTGCTATAGTTGTCGTAATAGGACTGGCGCAAACATTGGCTCTTATACCCGGTGTTTCCCGATCCGGTGTGACCATAACGGCAGCCTTGCTTTTGGGTTTAGACCGGCAGGCAGCAGCGCGGTTCTCGTTCTTGCTCTCTATTCCCGTCATTACCGGTGCCGGAGGCCTGTTGATCTGGAAATTGTCAGCAAGTGGGGTATCGGTGGACTGGCCGCAATTAGGAATGGCTGCACTGGTTTCTGCGGTAACCGCCTATGCCTGTATAGCACTGTTTATCCGTTTACTGGACACAATTGGGCTAATGCCGTTTGTATACTACCGAGTGATACTGGCCGGGTTGTTATATTTTATTTGGTTAATGTAACAAGATATTCCTGCAACATTTCAGTGGTTTGCTACACTTTAAGGAAACAAACCTCGGGGAGAATGTAAAATGCCCAAAATTGTCGATCACGAGCAGCAGCGGCGGGAGCTCTCTGCAACGGTGGCGCAGGTCGTAGCCAATAACGGATTAGAGCAAACCACCCTGCGAGTTGTAGCAGCGAGTCATGGGTGTACCAAGGGAATGGTTCAGCATTACTTTGCCGACAAGGAAGAGTTGTTGCTTGCCGCGTTGAACTATGTCGAAGATTGCTGCGAGGCCCGGATGCCTGCTGCGGGACCAGAACTGACGGGATTGGCTCTGCTACAGTCCCGTTTATATGTGCAACTGCCCCTGAAAGAAGACATTCTTCAAGAGTGGCGGGTTCGCCTTGCGTTTAATACACGCGCTGCATTTTCTGATGAAATGCGTAGTGTTTTATCACAGCGCTATG
>JABHWT010000471.1 GCA_018657645.1 Halieaceae bacterium
ATCGATACCTTCGTTGAAAGTCAGCCGCCCGCCGACCTGTGTAGCCTGGAAAACCGTAGCAGCCCGATCCCCAAGGTGTGCCAGCGGTAGGTAAGAGAAGAATCGGGACTGATTGCCAGCAAACCGGCAGACGGCTGAGACAAAGGCATCGAGAGTCCGCAGTGAATGTACTACCCCCTTGGGCATACCGGTGGTGCCGGAGGTAAAAACGATGGTACAGGGGGCATCTATGTCAGGATGATCCGGCAGCGAGGTATTAACTCCCAGATCGAGAAATGACTCGAAGGTATAATCGGCTTCCTCCAGGCTCAGGCCTGGTAATGCAACAATGACCACGCCCTCTGGGATATATCCCTTCACTTCGTCCCAGTTACCCGCTTCGCCCACAAACAACAAGCGTATATCGGTAAATTCCATGGCATAGCGAAAAATGGCGGGGGGCATGGTGGTAAAGACAGGAGCAAGTATATTGCCGGAGCGCAGAACCGCCAGGTCGCACATGGCCCAGTGCGCCTGGTTCTTACCAAGGATGGAAATTCTGGTGCCCGCACCTGGAAACAGCATCGCCATTGACCTGGCCGCCGCCTCGACGAGCCCGCGCACCTCTGCGAAGGTGTAAGCGCTGTTTTTTCCATCCACGCGGTTCACCATGAACTCCTCAGCAGGCTTTGCCGCCGCATGGAGATCCAGGTAGTTAAGTAGAGTCATTTCACTATTCATTTTATCCATATCAATACTTCCGCTTCAGCAGCTATTCTAGAGTGGATGCCGGTTCGTTCGCAGGGGGCTTCGCGAAAAACGTTTAGCTTTTTGCGCATCAGCAGGTATGGCCTTTGCCACGGTCTTCCGGGCACTAGCTTCCGTGGAAACTGGGCTGGCGCTTTTCTGCGAAAGCGCGTGGCCCCTCCCTGGCATCCTCGGTGAGAAGGATTTTGCTGGCTTCCTGATCCTCTATGGCGAAGGCTTCATCGAGCTCCAGTCCGCTGGTTAATATGGCGGTCCGTTTAATCGCCTGTAGCGACAGTGGTGCATTACTTTTCAATATTTCGATCAGTTTCTCCACCTCAGGGTAGAGATCTTGAGGCGCTACCACGCGATTGACCAGACCTATATCCCTGGCCTGGTTGGCACTAATGGCGTCCCCGGTGAGCATGAATTCCATTGCGTGGCACCAGGAAATTTGCCGGGGCAGGCGCACCATGGAACCGCCTGCGGGAATAATTCCAAGTTTGACTTCAGACTGGACAAATGTGGCGTTTGAGGCGACGACACGGATATCCGATGCAAGTGCCAGTTCAAAGCCGCCGGCAATCGCGGTGCCATTGATGGCCGCTATCACCGGTTTGGTGAAGCGGCGGTTGCGCTGCATCAGTTGGCCCAGCCAATCGGGTGTGCTAAGAAGCCTGTGGTCGTGCTCCGTCTCCGGTGCTCTGGCACCCGATAGCAGGGGTATGGTCAGTTTTAGATCGGCGCCAGCGCAGAAGGCACGGTCCCCCGCACCGGTCAGGACGACCAACTTGACCGTGTCATCCTCCTCGGCCCGTTGCCACATGTCCATCATTCCACATATGGACTCCGGGGAGAGACTGTTGAACAGCTCCGGGGAGTTGAAGGTCACCCACAGGGCGCCATCGCGGTTTTCAATTTGCAGTACGGACATCGTTATCTCCTCTCTCAGGCAGTTTTTTCAGTGGCCGGGCGAAATTTGATCAGCGAGCATTCTTGTGTGACCTGCTCGAATAAGGAAACGGCCGCCGAGCAAGGGGCATTGCCATCGCTTAGCTCTCTGTAAAAGCAACAGTGCGAGCTCGTAACGAAAAAGATCGATAACAGATGTGAACCACCTGTCATCGACCTCTGCGAAGATACGCTCAGAAGCGATAGCGACCGCGAACAGCGAAGCTCCGAGGCTGGTCCATGCGGGCCTGACGGGCGCCGTTAAATAACGGCGTGTCATTGACGTAGCTGTAGGTGTCCTCGTCGGTCAGGTTTTTCCCGATTAGTGACACATCCCAGCGGCCATTTGACGGACCGAATACCAGCGCCATGTTGACCTTGGTGTAGGCCTCCAGCAAGGAGTATGGATCCAGATCGTCCTGGCGATAGACGTCGTCACTCCAACTCACGTCCACCGAGGCATCGAGCTCATACTCTCCAATCGGCTGGTTGTAGTTGGCAACGAATGCGGCAGTCCACTCCGGGGAATGCGCACTGGGGCGGCCCTGCATATCATTGACGCCGGCGGCAGAGCAGGTCTGGTTGTTGACCACCAGCGAGGCCACTCCAGCGCCCACCTGGTCACCCACGGCCAGGGCACTCTGGAAGGCATCTTCCCGGAAGCCCAGGAACTGCTCGGCGACACAGCCCTGGTTGGAGAAGGAGTCGTACTCAAAATCCAGCCAACCCAGTGAACCCTGCACCATCAGTTTGTCGGAGACCTGCCAGCGGCCATCGATTTCGATTCCCTGTGAGGTGGCCTCGGCGGCGTTCTGCACGATGAAGGTGGTGTTGCCGCTGAAGATTGAGGCTTGCAGATCGTCGTAGGTAGTGTGGAAGGCGGCAATACTCAGTTCGGCGCCACCATCGAGTAAGCTTATTTTTGCCCCAACCTCGAAAGACAGGACCTCTTCTTCGTCGAAGTCCACATCGTTCGAGTCAGCTCCCCGTCCTTGGGGCAAGCCCATAAAGAAGGAGTTGAAGCCTCCCGCCTTGAATCCTGTGGCGGCGGACGCATACACCATGGTGTTGTCTGTTGCATCCCACTGAGCGTTCAGGGACCAGGTGAAGCTGTCCTCGTCGCGGCTTAACCCCGGATCATTGGGGGTGAACTCGTGGTAGGTGAACTCACCGATCAGGAAGGCAGCCAGGGCTTGGGGGTTGGCGGCGCTCTGATCAGCCAGCGGGGTAGTGTTGCGCTCGGCGTATTCACCGGCCCAGGCACCCTGGTGTGCTTCTTTTTCCTCCTGCGTATAGCGTAGGCCGAGAGTGGTACGGAAGGTATCGGTCATATTCCAGGTCAGTTGGGTGAATGCCGCTAGTGTTTCGGTTTCCTGGTCTAGGAAAGCATAGCGAGTGGCACCCGTCACACCAGCTGGCAGCAACAGCTGGGTCAGAGCCGTCTGGGCACATGCGTTAGCCACCGCCGCGTTGGCGCCGGGTAGCCCGGCCACGGTAACTGCGGTACCCACCGGGTCACCGACGATAACGGAGTCGGAGCCGCCCGGAACACTGGCACAGCTACCCCCCAGCAGGGTGTCGATGGTACCCAGGTTGAACTGGGTCAGGCCATCTACGTACATGTTGTTATCCTGATAGTATAGACCAGCAATGTATTCGAGAGCACCGCCGGTATCTGAGGTCAGGCGCAATTCAAGGCTGGTCTGGTCGAAATCTTCAGTGTCGTCAAAGCGCACAACCGGCAGCGGATTCTGGTCTGCGTCAAGGAAACGTTCATACTCATACTCTGAGTACCCGGCAATCGCGGTAAGCACGGTGCCGCTATCAAACTGGTGTTCCAGTTGCACCATGAGCTCCTGCGTATCGCCCTCGTAGCTCCCCACCGAGCCAAAGTCGATGACGTCGTCACCTGGGAATCCCAACAGCGGGAAACCGTTGTTGCCCATGTACGACTTGAAGACCGCGCCCGTGGGTACGCCGGCGGCGGCGAGAATCGGGCTCAGGGGGCCTCCCTCAATCATTACCCAGGGGTTGCCCGTTACATCAAAATCTCCAGCCTCGTACTTCATGAACAGTGTGGTATCCGGACCGACGTCCCACTCCAGAGACAGCCGCCCAAACAATTCCTCGGAAGCGGGATTATCTTCGTCGTAGGCCGCATTCTCAACCCAGCCCTCTTTCATCTCCCGGCTTTGGATTACCGCCCGGGCGCGCAGCGTATCGCTCAGGGGGCCAGAGACCATCGCTTGCAGTTCGGTCTCATCGAACTCAATGTTGTAACCGGCGGTCAGTTCGCTCTCGAATTCCTCAGTGGGGCGCGCCGTAGTGATGTTCAGGGCGCCAGCTACCGTATTCTTGCCAAATAAGGTGGGCTGCGGGCCGCGCAGCACCTCCACCCGTGCCACATCCAGAAAGGACCAGCGGGCCTGGGTGCCGCGACCGCGGTATATGCCATCGACAAAGGTCGCCACCGACTGCTCGAAGCCGGCCTGGTTACCGGACTGGATGCCGCGGATATTGATCTTGTCGCCAATCGGGTCCTGGGTCACCTGAAAGTTAGGCACATAGGCCGCCAGATCTTCACTGCGCTGAATACCGGCATCGGCGATCTTTTGCCCGGTCAGCGCTGATACGGATATGGGGACATCCATCAAACTTTCGACCCGCTTCTGTGCAGTAACCAATACCTCTTCAAGTTGTTGGGCGGCGGTGGCTGTGGCTAACAGCGGCAGGCACGCGGCAACAGCACAGGTCAGCGTTTTGCGGGTGGTTATAAACGGGTGATGCATGGCGAAGGCTCCTTAAAAAAATTTATTATGTGATAGCGCTGTTTTCGGAACTGGTTTCAGACAGATTTCGAATTCATCTCAGTGACACGACAATTGTACGAATGACGAACAGTTCTGCTCGGCATTACGTGCAGACGGTGTGATCTTTCGCGCACATCGGGCGCGACGAAAGAGCGCGTTTGGTCAACTAATTTGCACACAGGGGCATGCGCACGAGCAGAACTGGCTTCTATAGTGGGTCCTGTAATGCAGGTGTTCCACTGCCAACGTTGAGAGGACGGGTTACCATGTCAGAGTCACAATCGATCACGCGCTATCCACATATCATCAACGGTGAGAAGCGGGAGCCCGGCTCCGGGAAATATATCCCGGTCTTTAATCCCGCCACCAATGAGTTGATTGCCGAGGCGGCTCAGGGGACGCCCGAGGATCTCGATATTGCCGTGCACGCCGCGCGGGAGGCTTTCAACTGCAAAGCCTGGTGCAATATGCCGGCGACCGAGCGCTCCAGGCTGCTCTACGCTATCGCCAATACGGTGATGGCGAATGCCCAGGAGCTGGCGCAGTTGGAGGTGTCTGCGTCCGGGGGAACCATCAGCCGGGTCATGGGGATGGATATTCCCGCCTTGGCTGACATGTTTATGGTGCTGGCCGAAGAGGTAAAACGCTTTCCCTTTGTAGACAACCTGCCCGCCCGACCCCTGCCCGAACCCACCCACACCCAGGTGTGGCGTGAACCCGTGGGCGTCTGTGCCCTGATCACGGCCTGGAACGTGCCCCTGCTGCTGTTCGCCCTCAAGGTTGCGCCGGCATTGGCGACGGGTAACACCGTGGTGATCAAACCATCGGAGCTAACACCTACCTCTACCCTGCGTCTGGTGGAGCTGCTTTGCGAGCTGTTGCCAAAGGGCGTTCTTAATGTGGTCAACGGCCGCGGTGAGGTGATTGGGGACGCCATGTGTCGCCATCCGGATATCGACAAGATCTCCTTTACCGGTTCCACCCGGGTGGGCAAGCAGGTGCAGCAGGTCGCGGCGCAGAGCCTCAAGCGGGTCAGCGTGGAGCTAGGCGGCAAAGGGCCCGGCATTGTGTTGCCCGACGCCGATCTCGAACTGGTGGCGTACGGCGCACTCTATGGGGTCTATCTAAATGGCGGGCAGGCCTGCGAGTCAGGTACCCGCCTGCTCGTGCACGACAGCATTCACGATGAGCTGGTGGCAAAGCTGGCTGCACTGTCCACCCAGATAGTCCTGGGTGATCCCGCCAGCCCCGCTACCGGTATGGGACCTATGTCCTCTGCGGCGCACGGCGAGAAGGTACTCGAATATGTGAACTCGGCTGTCGAGGAAGGCGCTACGGTGCTGTGCGGCGGGGCGCGCGCGGAGGTTCCCGGTTGTGAGGGGGGCTATTTTGTTGAGCCCACCGTGTTGACGGAAGTGCATAACGGGATGAAGGTCGCACGGGAGGAAATATTTGGTCCAGTGCTCTGTGTGATCAAGTTCAGCACCGAGGAAGAGGCCATTGCTATCGCCAACGATACCGATTACGGACTCTCTGCCGGTATCTGGACCGCGGATGTGGTCGGAGCACAGCAACTGGCCCGGCAGCTGCAAGCCGGTTCCATTTGGATCAACGATTGGCACATGATTCGTATGGACGCGCCCTTCGGTGGTTTCAAACAGAGCGGTTACGGTCGCGAGGGCGGCATGGAGAGCCTCCATCACTATGTTGAAGTGAAATCCGTCTCCACCGCCTTCGAACGCAATGTACGAAAAAAACCGCTCCATCGCCTGGTGCACAAGTTGCTGGCCTGAGCGCCGCCCGACCACAACTTGACTAAAAAAATGAGAGAAGAGGTAAAGACAATGTCCAGTACAGGTTACTTTCAATACAATCTCAGAACCGTTGTCCACTGTGCCGCCGGCGCCACCCTGCGCATTCCCAGCCTGTTTGAAGGGTTGGGGGGCAAACGCGTGCTGCTGCTCAGCGATCAGGGGTTGAAGCAGGCAGGGCTCGTCGATCACGTGGCGAGCGTATTCGACAACGGCGGTTGCGGTCCGCAACTCGTCGGCGTTTACACCGATATCGCCCCGGATGCGGCTTGCGACACTCTTAATGCCGCTCTAAGCTATGCTAGGGAGATTGCCGCGGATTCACTGTTAGCGCTTGGCGGAGGCAGTGTGTTGGATGCCGCCAAGGGCATCAAATACGCGCTGCACCATAATCTGATTGACGTCCGCGATGCGATTCAGGCCGGAATCAAAATAGAGGCCTGGCCGCTAGCCGGCCCCATGGGTGTTCCACATATTGCTGTTCCGACCACTGCCGGTACCGGTGCGGAAGCCACCCCGGTGGCGGTGTTGTACAACGAAACACTGGGGATAAAAGGTAATATCCTGGCACCGTTCATTGAGGCCGACATTGCTGTACTGGATGCCAATCTCACCCGAGGATTGCCGCCAAAAATCACCGCCGCTACCGGTATGGATGCCCTGACCCACGCCATCGAGGCGATCACTTCACCCAATGCCAATCACTTTACCGATGCGCAGGCTTTCCTGTCGGCCAGGCTGATCGTGGACAATCTGCCCACTGCGGTGCACACCGGCCAGGAGCTGGAAACCCGGTCGACAATGCTACAGGCCAGTACCATGGCCTGTAGCGCGTTCAGCAACGCCCTGAACGCGGCGCCTGTACATAACTGTGCCCACGCTTTCGGGGCTCTCTACCATATCCCCCACGGTGACGCGAATGCCGCGTTGCTGCCGATTGTGATGGAGGCATTGCCGGAGTTCTACGTGCCCCAGGCCCAGCGTCTGGCGGCTGCACTGGGCCTCGACGGTGGCGGCAACAGTGGCGAACTGCTGCTGATGGATGTTATCGAACGGATTGTCGCGCTGCAGCGTGACATCGGCTGTGCAAGCGACTTTGCCGCCTATGATATTTCCCCCCATGACGGCGACAAGATCGCCGCCGCCATAGCGGCTGACCCAGCTGCAATGTTCTATCCTATACCTGTCGAGGCCATAACCGGTATCGTCGCGCGAGCTATCGGTCACAGCAAGCAGTCAAGAGTCTGAACCACTATCAGCTAACTTTCGGGAGATCAGCCATGCAACGTCTAAGCCTTAAAATATTTGTATCACTCTTCCTGTCGCTGACCCTGTTCGCGGGCAGCCCGCTGGCCGCACCGGACAGACCCAATGTGTTGGTCATTTGGGGTGACGATGTCGGCTACGACAATGTCAGCGCCTACAATCTCGGGATGATGGGTTACAAGACCCCGAATATCGATCGCATAGCGAGGGAGGGTGCGCTGTTCACCGATGCCTATGCTGAGCAGACCTGTACGGCCGGGCGTTCGGCTTTTATTCTTGGCCAGAGCCCGTTTAGAACAGGTCTGCTGACCATCGGCATGCCGGGTTCGGACCACGGTATACCGGACTGGGCACCCACCATCGGCGATGTACTGAAACAACAAGGCTACAGGACCGGGCAGTTCGGTAAAAACCACCTTGGCGACAGGGATGAGCATCTTCCTACCAATCACGGTTTTGATGAGTTTTTCGGCAACCTGTACCACCTGAACGCCGAAGAAGAGCCGGAAGGTTATTACTACCCGAAGGACCCTGAGTTTCACAAGAATTTTGGTCCTCGCGGAGTGATACGCGCCTCAGCCGATGGCCGGGTGGAAGATACCGGACCCCTGACGCGCAAGCGCATGGAAACCGCAGATGAGGAATTTCTCGGCGCCGCCATGAAGTTCATTGATAAATCACATGGGGACGGCAAGCCATTTTTCGTCTGGATGAATACAACACGGATGCATGTCTGGACCCATCTGAAGCCGGAATACCAGGGTAAGACCGGTATTGGGCTATATCCTGACGGTATGGTCGAACACGATGACCACGTGGGGATGCTGCTTGATAAGCTCGATGAACTGGGCATTGCCGAGAACACCATTGTCGTTTATTCAACCGATAACGGCGCTGAGCCCTGGACCTGGCCCGACGGTGGACAGACGCGATTCCGCGGCGCCAAATCCAATAACTGGGAGGGTGGACACCGGGTGCCACTAATGGTCCGGTGGCCCGGTACCATTGAGCCGGGAACGATATACAACGACATCATCAGCCACCTCGACTGGATGCCCACCCTGGCCGCAGCGGCGGGTGAGCCGGCTCTGGTGGAGAAAATGAAGGAAGGCCACCGCGCTGGCAAAAAAACCTGGAAGGTCCATCTCGATGGTCACAACTTCGTGCCTTATTTCAAGGGGAAAGTTGCTGCAGGACCCAGGGAAAACTACCTGTACTGGGGTATGGATG
>JABHWT010000461.1 GCA_018657645.1 Halieaceae bacterium
CAATCGAATTCTGGTATCGGGCACCACCGCAACCCACGGCACGCGCCATATAGGCGGCCAGGATCCGGCGGCGCAAACCCATTTTGTTATTGATAAAATCCAGGCGGCGGTAGAATCCCTGGGTGGCAAGCTCGAGGACATTGAGCGAACACGCATCTTCATCAGCGACATGGCTCATTGGGAGCCAGTGGCACGCGCTCACGGAGAGCGATTCGCCGAGTGTCGCCCGGCCAACACTATGGTGGAGGCACGACTAGTGGGTGCTGAAAACCTGGTGGAGATTGAGGCGGAGGCGAATGTGGCAAAATAGACAGCTAGTTCTGTGGGGCAATCCGGGTCACTCCCGGCACCTCTAGTATCAGGTCCGGCCCGTAGACTTTGCCGACAGTTTGGAACCCTGACTCCCAGTGTCCATCGAGGATGCGCCGGGCAACAATGAGCGTGCTGTGGAAAGTCAGAAGATACGCCTCCGGTGTGATCAAAGTGGCCGATGCCGTATCGCCTGCGTCATTACTTACGATGGACTCGATTCTGTTCTGGCGATCTTTTTGTACATTCGGGGGCGGTCCTTCTGGCAAAAAATTATCTATAAGGTAAGACAGAATATTGCGCCCGATTTCAAACCGGGCCATGCTCAGGAGCCAGGAGGGCACCTCTCCCTCCTGCACGGAATACACCTCGATGGTGGGTATCCCGGTGCTGACGAAGCTAGTCATCATATCAGCCCAGGGAATTTGCACCAGAGTCTGCTCTCGCTCTTCAAATATGCGAGTCATGACTTTCGGTGCGGCAACCTCCACCATTTCTCCGTTCTGGCGCATCAGCAGGGGGCGCGACAAAACCTCGAGTGCCGACTTGGCCGTTCCACGGCTGGACCCGATGCCCTCTACAGCATTAAAATTATTATGCAGTAATACTGTCAGGGTAGTCGGATTGTCTATCTGATTGGCAACATACACATTCAGGCAATCGGTCGGTGCCACATCAAACCCAACGGCTGGCATCACCATGATATTTGCCTCTTTGAATTCTTCGTCACGATCCAGATCTGCCTGAATTACGTGATTCTCGCCGGTCAAATCCAGGTAGTGGGTGCCAGCTGCGATCGCTGCATCCAGCATGGGCTTGGATGTGTAGGTATAAGGCCCTGCAATATGTAGAACAACCTCAAAGTGTCTAAGTACGGCAACCATGTTGTCATGGTTATTCAGTGACAATACGACATGGTCGTAGCCCAGAGACTGGGCCAATGGTTTGAGTTTCTTCTCATTGCGCCCGGCCAATACCGGTGTAATACCGTACTGCGCAGCTAACCGCGAAATACCCGAGCCACTGAAGCCGTAAGCGCCATAGATAAGCACCTGTCCCTTGCGGTCTTGTGGCAATTGTTGCAATACTTCCTCGCTAATCGGTGCCTGTGGCAGAGCCGGGGGTTTGGGTAAGGTGACAAAATAGGTGGCAATGCTCAAACCTGCTACTATGAAAAGAACTACAGTGAGTAAAATTCGCATAAACACTTCTCTATCTTTATTTTAAGCAGGATAATAACCAAGCTGCTAGCGGATATCAAAATAGTTCGAAGGAACCGTGGATGGCCCAGTGACCAGGTACTTTCTCGCACTTCTAGTAAATATTCTGTTTGTCTCCTCATCTGTTGCTGGAGAGGGTCCGGCCCCATGGAACTATATTGACCTCACTGGTAAACTCTGCCCCATGTCGGTCGATGCCGACCTTCGCGGTATTGATGTCCTTCAGACCTTAGCTCCCGGACCGTGCACGCAACCCCTACCTGCTCATGAAGGCGATCGATTTGTCTTCGGGCATCTCTTTTCTGATGAACTGCTAACTCCCGATGGCATGTTTCATGTCAAAATCAGGAACCTGCGGTTTCGGGCGATTACTTTGCTTGTCAGATTTACCGACGGAAGCGTTTTTCAACACGAGCTAAGGGCCGATGATATTGGTGAAAACTGGTCCCTGGATGGGTCTCTGGACATTTCTGTGCCTAGCGGGGCCAACGCCATACAGGCTGTATTACTAGATATTCGCGGCTTGGATTATTGGCGGGCGCTACGTGGCGTCTATTTGATATCTCAGGAACAAAGCAAAGCTGAAGTTTTACCCATGGTGGCCACCATAGGCTGTGTACTGGGTGTGCTCACTGCAATGGTGCTATACAACATCACTTTGTCACTCGTTTTGCGCTACGATTTTTATAACTGGTATATAGCATTCATTGCCTGCATAACGGTTTTTGTTTTATTTGAATCAAATATGATCAGGGTGTTCACGACCAATTTCGATTTTATTGCACAACATCATATCGCCATGATTGCTATGACCCTTGCTACCATAGCCGCACTTCATTTTTTTGTGACCTTTGTTGGCAAAGAGTATATTCCGGGGGTTGTGATATATGCAGTAATTGCCGCATCGAGCATATTTTTATTTAACCGTTTGATTACGTTACCGATAGAGTCCGCTCCCATCATCGGCACAGTCGTCCTGATCAGTAATGTTCTTTACGGCATTATGATTGCTATGGCGATTCTGCTCAGCATTATTGCGGTACACCGGGGCAGTCACAGCGCCGTTTTCTATCTGCTGGCCTGGGTGCCCTTATTCACGACTATTATCCTACGATTGGCAGCTATTTACGGCGTCATCGAGATGGGCACGCTGGTTATGAACGGCATGTATCCGGCATTTGCATTGGAAGCGTTAATTTTGTCCGTTGGCATTGCCGGCAAGATCCGGGAGCAGCGGAGAATTGAAGGAGCTCAGCGCCTGAAGCTGGAATCCCTCGCCAGCACGGACCCGCTGACAGGTCTCTACAATCGACGACGAATAACAGATATTGCAGAGACTACCTTGAACTCTATAACAATCCATCAGCCCCTTACCACTACGGTCGCCGTACTGGTAGTTGACATCGACCATTTCAAGCGAGTCAATGATACCTGGGGCCACGATGTTGGCGATGTAGTACTAAAACAGGTTGCCGCTACGATTAAGCAAACCTGCAGGTCAGGCGAGGTCGTGGCCCGTTGGGGTGGCGAGGAATTCACGGTGCTTCTGCCGAGTTCGGATAGCTCCAATGCCCTGAAGGTCGCCGAGCGTATTCGCCGAAACGTTGAAAACATACCACTATCCAGAATCAAACCGGTGTCATACCGGATAACGGTTAGCATTGGACTTTCTACTGCTATCGCAAACGAGACCACTTTTGTAGAGCAGTTCAAGCAAGCCGACGAAGCGCTCTATCAAGCCAAGGAAAGTGGCCGCAACACGGTGCGTGCCCATATTGCGGTGGCCTAGCAGGAAGTTGGAAAAGTCCGCGGCGAATCTTACCACTAGTTCGTCCACTAATTAACGGTATATTCGCCAACACCGGCGTTTCAGTCAAGCTCCTCCAATATTCCGTTAATCATGGCCCGGAACTCAACAGGCAATCGCTTCTGTGCGTGTGGCCAGTTCAGAGGTGGTTTTCTACAAGCCGCTGCTCCAGTTTAGTCTGCTTATTACAGATTGTGTATTTTTCGCTGAATCTGGATACTGAAATTTATCATTGATTTTTGTAGGAATTTGTTAAAAGCTGTTTTCTCACTTGCGTCTACACACGACCAACTGCAGGAGGTGAATCGTGGAATCACTGGTTGAATGGTTACCCAAAATTGGTGCGGGCATTACTT
Organism: Halieaceae bacterium; assembly: GCA_018657645.1. Taxonomy (GTDB): domain Bacteria; phylum Pseudomonadota; class Gammaproteobacteria; order Pseudomonadales; family Halieaceae; genus JBALVT01. The sequence continues at coordinate 3,693 of JABHWT010000461.1, forward strand.
TTTTAGTCGGCCTGATCGGCTTTTTTAAGCCCAGATTGATGCTGGACCCGTTAAACATAGCGCTGCAGAGCCCGTTAGCCATATCCGAGGCCCGGGGTGTCTTTGGCGGCCTCAACCTGGGTATGGCGATAGCTGCTTTCTCACTGAATGAGCCGGTAATTTTTACCGCCATGGGTATTGCCTGGGCCACAGTAACGCTGGCACGGTTTTGGTCTATGGCGGTTGATGGCATCGGTTTTAAGGCGTCAATTCCCCCTTTGATCGTCGACAGTACAATTTGTCTGCTATTGCTTAGCCCATTAGTACTGAACTGAGATCCACCTTTTTTTAAGAGGTTCGGTGAAAACGGGAATGAAACTCGGCATGGTGGCTTTCGTTACTGGTGTCATAACCTACCACCGGACGACACCACGGGTGTTTTTCGATCGGCCCCACCAGTCGCTCATGCAGTAATTCCAGCACATGATCGTAATGTTCTCGCCATGGGACGTGCACGATCGACGGCTGAGTCTGGGTTGTAGGGTTCCAGATCCGGCCTTCCACAATTGACGAGTTCTGCGCAGCAATACCCCACTCGCCAGCGGTGCACCAGAATATGTCGCACTCAAAATCGAGTGCTATCTTTCCAGGATGTCTGGCTATGTAATCACCGACCAAAGTCTGGTCTGAGAAAATCCCCCAAACATGACCTAGAGGTTCGTCCCGATCTACATTGCGCAGTTCGTCGAGCATCTCCATGATTGCGCCGGCGCGTCCTATTAGTCCTCCACTGTTCGGATAACGGTATGGCGATCCTCCAGATTCGCGGTCAAAGTGCTCTCGATGCGAGGTGTAATGGTGGGTAAATAGGCGCTCCACACTGAACAGCAGTGGGGCGGCTCTGTCGAGGAATTTCCGCAAAATCGTACCGGGCGGGTCGACATAGAGGACGTCATAGCCATCGGTGCACAGCACGACCTGATCGGCGGGAAGACGACGAACAGCCAACTCTAGGGCGTCTAGCTTGGCAAACCGACTGCGGTCAAATTCCTGCCCCAGTCCGATCACTTCCAGTTCCACGCCCTGATTGTCTGTCGAGCTGTGCAGGCGCTCCAATTCTGGCCCCATGCTATCGGCCCAGGCAAAGCACCTCATCGTCGAATCAACGAACTCGATATTGCTCGACCGCTCAATCGGTCGTAAGCGAGCGCGAAGCGCTGCTTCATCGAACTGCGCACGACTACAGTCGGCATAGTGCTGTATGTACTTCGCTCTGGTCGGCTCGAACCAACCATTCCAATCGGGATCGAGAACAAGGTATGTGCCATAGTGCTTGCCGACTATTTCATTCAACAGTAGCTGGTCCTTTTGATTGGAAAGATCTCGGCCAGAACCATCATAGTCGGGTATCAACTCTTCCACTGCGCTGGCGGTGCGATCCAGAAACTCGCGTGTAAACAGAACAACGCCCGAATTGAAGTAGATATGCTCCGGCCGGATGCCCAAGCTCCTCTTCCTGCCCGCTTGGTAATAGACAGGGTTAATACCTGGCTGCGTATTTGAATCAGCGGCTGCCGCAAACTCTCCAATCTCAAAGACATCGGGGCACTCATCCATAACAATCGCATCGCAATCGATGGCGAAAATTTTCTCGTACTGCATTTCGTAGGCTCGCAAGATCGCAAAATGGGGTGCGTAACCCGGATATCCTTCAGTGATCAGGCGATAGTCAGCTCCGATGCGTCGGGCATAGGCGCGCGCCCGTTCGATGCTCAACCTGTATAGGGGTGAAATACCCTCCTCGGCAATACAAACCTGCATCACCAGGCGCTCGCCGCTGGACCGCTTGTGAGGCCCACGGCTGGGAAACAGATGGTCGGAGCCGGATCTTGGTGTATTGAGCATCTCCGGTTCTATAGAGGCCGATTCTGCACACCCTTCCAGGCGAGAAAGTGTAAAGGTACTCGGTGGAAACAAATGATGCATAAGCTGATCTTTTACTACGCCTTCACCTTATTACTGAAATTCATTATCCGTGGTATTGCGGCGAGTGCGTTTTGCTCGCATGTGTTGATACCACAAAACAAACCCGGATACCGACAGGAAAAAGAGCAGTATTGCCGCTAAATCTACCACCCAGACACCAGGCGAACCGAACAAACGACCGCTGTGAAGATCCAGTAACACGCGCTCCCAACTTAAACCCTGGCGACGAGAATCTGCATAAATAGCCTGAGAAATCCGCTCTGCCAGCGGAACGGGCTTACTCCAAACCGCCTTTACCCCAACCAGTGGTTTAAATGATAACACCTCAAGATCCAGCTCGAACAACCGTTTAGGTGTTCTAATACACAGTCTCTCATCACACTGACCCAACTGCGTAATGGGAGTGGGCAAGCCGTAGACAGCACTGACTTTTTCTACCAGGCGGCCACTAGAATCAAAGAAGAAGAGTTCTGCCGCACAAGAGGCTATGAAGCCCGCTTCGTAGACAGCTGCACCAACCAGGCCACCCCGGCACTTTTCCAGAGGCTCAGTGCCCCAGTAGAGCTGGCCCTTGTCATCTCCCGTGACAGTCGTTTCGCCCAGATTAAAGCTCACCAACTTGGGCTCAGGAATACCATAAAAACCTAATAACCACGCCTGGCCAACATATTTTTTCCCCAACGAGAGCTCTGCCGTGTGATTGAGAAAAACGCCGGTGACTGTTACCAGTGACAATACTACAGCAGCAATCAGGCCGGCCCGGCGATGCCAGCGCCACAGCCAACGCCGCAAAACGCTATAGCTGATGAAGGAATGACTCATTGGGTCACTTGCGAAAACGCTGTTTGTTGATGACAGTACAGTGCCAGGGTAGCAACCTTTTTCAAGGCTCGCACCGACAGCGTGGCTCCGGTTATGCCATCAATGGATTTATCCAGACCGTCCTGCCTGCCCTCTTTCAGCCTGGCGGACAAAAACTGGGACGTAAAAAAGGGGTAAACCACTTCACCGCCCCGGCTTTCCCTGTATTCCAGCACGGTCAGGTCAATAATACGGTCCTTTTCAACAATAACACCGACGGTAATCGGCAATTCCTTGCCGATTTCCTCGAATATCCATCCGGTGCGCTGCCCCTGCCCCCAATAACGAACCCGAAAGCTATTGAAGCTATGCTCCACTATTTTTTCAATGTGACCGCGCTGCTCTTTGCTTACCCACAGCGTCTGCGAGGACAAATCTTCGCCAAAGTACTGCGCCCGATAATCTTCTGGGGCAATTCGCTGTGTTTCTTGAGCATAGTTATGGGCACTGACCAGCAACAGACACAGGCACAAGCAAAGAGGGGACCTCGCTAATACTCGCACAGTTATTTTCAGGTATCTATTAATACGACCAGCCTATCCCAAGATTGAAGCCATCATACTCATCTTTGCCCGCTGGAGCATCTTGATCCTGATAGTCAAACTTCAGCACCACATTGTCGTGCAACCAATAGTTCAGACCAATATCCACCTGCTGATACTCGGTATCGTTACTGTCCGCCGCCTGATTATCCCACTCGGAGAAGCGAGCGAACACACCCAGCCGGGGCGTTATTCTGTAGGAGGGCTCGACATACCAGCCTGTTTGCTCGCTGGCGCCGGTCTTTGTCAAATCCAGAGCCTCATCGATATTCCAATTAGCATAAAGTGCTCTGATGGCAAATGGCCCCGTTTTGTAGTCAGCATGCACTTCATACAGAGCCGCATCAATGCCTGAGGCGCCCGACGAGTGCATTTCACTTTGTAGCAAATCGGTTTGGTACTGAAGGGTGGCGCCAAGTTCCAGCCCGCGCAATCCGGTATATTTTAGACGCCCAGTATAGGCCAGATCATCAGCTTTCGCTTTCCCGGTCTTTTGTCGACCATCGCGAATTTTGTATTCTCCATCATCGAGATAAAGACCGGAGGTAGCGGTCATATCATAAGACAGACCGGGGGCTAGTTCGCCAGTCAGAGCGACACCCCCCTCCCACCATGTGGCTGGAATAATATTCTTCTCTACCGGATTTCGCTCAGCGCCATAAAAGGTATCGGGCTCATGCGTTTCATTAATGATACCCACGGGTACCAGGAAAACACCGCCCTTCGCCCTGTGATGCTCAGCATAATCCCACTCGATGAAAGCCTGCTCTATTTCAACTTCACCCGCTTTTCCCTCGCCGGAAATAGCGTGCTCGACCTCCAGCTCAGAATAAAAGCGTAAATCATTCGAAAACTGATGCCCGAAGTATAAAACAAAGCGATGAAGGTCGAGCTCGTCTTTATCGGCTTTTCCACCATCTAGTTGGTTTTCAAGGCTGTTGTAGTGTAATTCACCATAACCGCCAAAGGTGCTTTTCTCGGCCCATTGCGATGTGCTTGGGCTGGCAGTGCCAACACCTTGTTCTACAGCATCCGCTGTCGCTTCAATTTTGACATCCGCTTCTTCCAGCCTGTTCTGCAATTCGAGTATTTGCTTTTGCTGCTTTTGAATGATCCTCCACATTTCCTCATTTGTCGGCAGATTTTCGCCCGCAGATACGGTCATCGCCACTGCTGAGATGGCACAGGCCATCAGGGAGCGTTTAAGTACTGTATGGTTAGATTTCATTGGTAGAATTTACATCCTCGTACTGATTGGGTGATTCGAATGGTTAGCTCACATTCAGCGAACGCGAATAATAATGGCAATCATTCTCATTTGCAACAAAAACGACAGACTTCTTTGTCAGTAGGAAGGAACTGAGCCGCCCATAACATCACTTGTCTTAGCAGGTTCTGGGTGCGAAACTGTATCAGATGTGGAGGCCCTACAGTGGCCCATTTGAGTTTCCGCCTCGATAGACTATGCTCTTACTAAGTAAAAGACCTGAGATGGTGCAATGAAGTTTAGTCTCAAGAAAAAACTACTCTATATATTGGGCGCCGGCATGATCGCGGCGTTAATCGGCCAGCTTTTTACTCGATATTATCTCGAACTCCCATCATTGATAGCCTTGGAAGCACGTTCCGATAGCAAGGATGTCGAACGTGTACGGCTTGCGATGGATCAGCTGGTCAAAAAAATAGCAGTCAGCTCGATAGAGTACGGCACCTGGGACGATACATTCGAAGCTGTCACTATGAACCCCGAGGAGCCCGCATTTGAGAAATTCACCAGTATCAACCTTGTACCCAGTATTTTTGAGGCGTTGGATGTAGATGGTGGCCTTTTCGTGGAGCAGGCCGGTAATATCAAATATTCTTCTCACCTGGAAAAAATATCATCGAGATTTGGCCCTGAAGCCAAGTTGGACCCCAAAAGCCTGAAACCCGACATACCCTATCCGTCAAGAGTCCCGGTGAAAGAAAGACTCATTACCGCCGGATTTAGCCAAAGCAATCTCGGGCCGGTCATCTTTGCAGCCAGTCATATAATTCCGTCGCTACCGCCCTACCCTGCCTCGAGAGGTATCTGGATATGGTGGCGATTAGCAGACAGCCAGGTGTTTAATGCCGTAATAGAAAATGTTCAGATACAAGCCGCATTTATTCCAATAGCCGAAGCGGCGGCCGACACACACTTGTCGGTGATCCTGGAAAAACTTATGGCCTCTGTTGGGCATTTACCCAGAGACAATGGTGGGTATTTGTACTGGCTTTTTAATGATCTTAGCGGTCAGCCAATGTTCCTGGTCAAGCAAAACAGCGATAAAAGAGCCTTTGCGGAAAATCTGGTTTCTGAGTCGGTCGTTATTGGATTTGCGATCTCGGCATTTATTTTGATTATCGTCGCACTGTTTTTCTCCCGCGACGTGCTTGGACGCCTTCTGCATGCCAAGGCGCTCATGTTGAAAATAATAGAGACTGGTGAATATGACAAACGTCTGGAGACTAACAATAGCGACGAAATAGATACAATGTTCACTCAATTTAATCAGTTGCTGGCTTACATTGAAATGCAGAATAAGGAACTCAAAGGCCAGAACCAGGAACTGACGCAGTTGTCTCAGCAAGATGCTCTCACCGGGATACCCAACAGACGCTATCTTGATGAAGCATTGGATCGCTGTTGGCACCAGAGTGTCCGATCAAAGTCTTTCATGTCCGTCCTTATGATCGATGTAGATTACTTCAAAGCATACAACGACAACTACGGGCACAAGGCGGGCGATCAGGTGCTGCGCCAAATTGCACAGACTCTACAAAATCATTTGCATCGGGCCACTGACTATATAGCAAGATACGGGGGTGAGGAGTTCTGCGCTATTTTAACCGATACAAGTCCCGAGGCGGCATTCAACGTGGGAGAGAGGTTGTGCAGGGCTATTCAAGATTTGAATATTAAGCATGAAGCTTCGGGTTCGGTTCAGGTAGTTACAGTTAGCATAGGCATATCGGCCATCACACCAACGGAAATAGTGGTTGATTTTGACCTGATTAAAGCGGCGGATGAGGCCCTGTATATGTCAAAAGAACGGGGAAGAAATCAGGTAAACCTGAATCGCACTGAGAGCTATGGTAATGGCTCACAGTCCATCGGAAGCTGATCGATATAGCCGGTTGCAGCCTCCCAGTTAACAGCGCGGGCAATGGCGGGCAGCTCAAAGGTGTCATTGCATTTAGCGAAGCTACTCTGGCAATAATTAATCATCCCGTTTGAGCTGTCTTACAAGGGATGAACCCGGACCGGCAATTTGGTAATGCCGCGCACAAAACTGGATTGCAAGCGTTCGGGGTCACCTACTACTTCTACTTTGCTAAAGCGCTGCAAAACTTCCTCCCACACAATGCGCAGTTGCATTTCAGCCAGGCGGTTACCCATGCAGCGGTGAATACCAAAACCGAAGGACAGGTGATGCCGCGCCTTGGCTCGATCTATGATGAAGTCATCGGGACGATCAATAATTTCATCGTCTCGGTTGCCCGAGACGTACCACATCAAGACCTGATCGCCCTTTTTAATCTTTTTACCCCTAAGCTCAACATCTTCATTTGCGGTACGCCGCATGTAGGGTAGTGGTGTTTGCCAGCGGATGATTTCAGAGACCATATTGGGAATCAATGATGGATCCCTAAGCAACTTGTCATACTCATCCGGGTTTTGGTTCAAGGCCAACACCCCGGCACTGATTGAATTACGCGTGGTATCGTTTCCTCCCACGATAAGTAGTAACAAATTGCCTAAAAACTCATGGGGCTGCATATCTTTGGTGTCTTTGCCGTGAGCTAGCATAGAAATAAGATCGTTGCCTGGAGGATCTTGTGCCACCCGCTCATTCCACAATCCGGTGAAAAATTCCAGACACTCCAACAATTCTGTTTTCCTCTGCTCCATGGTATCAACGATCCCGGTGCCAGGCGGCGCTGTTGCCACATCGGACCAACGGGTTAGCTTGCGCCGCTCTTCAAAGGGAAAATCAAATAAAGTGGCTAGCATCTGCGTCGTTAGCTCTATAGAAACCCGGTCAACCCAGTCGAAGGTTTCACCCACTGGCAGACCCTCCATAATCGAGCAGACACGCTGCCTTATAAGCGGCTCCATCTTTGACAGATTAGCCGGTGCAACCACCTCGCTTACGGTCGATCGTTGCAAGTCATGTTTGGGAGGGTCCATAGCGATGAAGTTGGAAAATCTCAATAGCGCAGGGTGTGGTTCTATGTCTATACGTGGTCCCAGTGCGATGCCATGTGCCGAGGAAAATAGCTCGTGGTGGGTATCTACATACATAATGTCTTCGAACTTGGTAATCGACCAGTAGCGCCCAATACCCGGCAACTCGTTGAAATGCACCGGGTCTTCCTCGCGCAGTCGTCTGAAATGCTCCCCGTGTATATCCTGCTGGAACAGACGGCCGTCGATAACATTTATATCTTCAATAGGCACTGAGTAGGGATCTTCAATTACCGGCGGCGCGTCGGGGCGCAGAAAGGGGCTCATTAATTCAGGCTGATCCCGGTCCGATGTCTTTTCCTGGGTCTGCTCACTCATGTGAATTCTCGGTTATGTGGTGGTGAAGATGCGGAACATTACCAGAAAATTGAGGCAATTTAATCTACCAATCGTACAATAGCGCAAGTACAGCGGCTTGGCTATTCTGAGATGGATTCTTCCTACACATCGTGTAAAGTAGCCCTATGAATGCAGAACAGCCCAAACTGCAGCACAACGTTGACAATATTGTTATCGGTGAAGACTGCGTGCCCAAGGTAGTGTCCCAGGGCTACCATTCGCCCTACGACCAGGATTGGCGGATATTCTTTGGGCTGATAGTCACCACCTTTTATCTGCTATTGATAGGCATGTATATCTCGCTGCAGGTTGGCTGGGTTGCATTTGGGCACTTGTCGGTAGAGCGCCTTGGCAGCTTTCTCGAAGGCGCCTTCGCTCCGCTGGCATTTTTGTGGCTGGTCATAGGCTACTTTCTGCAAAAGAAAGAGCTGCGCCTTAATACTGAGGCCATGAAAATGCAGTTCGTGGAAATTCAAAAATCCACCGAACAAGCCACTTTGCAATCACAGGCTATCCTGGCCTCGGAAATGCACCAGCGCAAGGAGTCGTTTTTACTGATCGCCGAAGCAGTTAAAACGCAGTTAGGTTCGATTATCGGCATGCTCTACCTGTCAAGCCAGATGGCCGATGGCAATGAAGAGCAGGTATCCCAGGAAAAACTGGCAGAGATGTGGTCAACCCTCGGCAAACGCGACTCGGAGGTGTTCGTGCGGGAAATGCTGGTAATGTTCAATCGGCACAGTGAGCGCTATAATTTTAAACTGTATTTCGGTACTGAAATTCGCACCCGTCACACCGAGAACTTCGAGTTCAACTTCGCACGAATGGAGCGTGCTGCCCTGGACTGTGATGAAGACGGCATGGTGGCCGATGCCATTCGTGGCAGTGCGCATGGACTGTTGTATCAACGTATTCAGGAGGTGCGTCGAAATCCGCCGCCAGGGCTTACTATCGGTGTTTACGATTTTGATCCGGACTCTCGCGAGAGCTGACACGAGAGAGGAGCTCGCATGATCACAGCTCAACCAGGAAACGGACGCGTGGAAGTTGGAAAAAGAACTGAGCGAGCCACGGTTTTATATTCCCTTGAAATTAACCGCGTCAACCCTGGATGACGCGGTCCTTATCTAGTGGCTGATCCTGATAACCTTAAAGCCTGTCAGGTGGCGTCAGATATTTAGCAGACAGTCCAAAATCATCTTTCGAGGCCTTGATTTCCTGTCGGGCGACGCTGCGAATATGAACTTCATCCGGGCCGTCGGCGATGCGCAGGGCCCGAGAGGCCATATAAAGATCAACCAGGGGGGCATCGGGCGTCAGACCCATGGCGCCAAAGGTCTGCTGGGCGTGATCGACGACGCGCCCCAGCACAGACGGAACCACAGCCTTGATCATGGCGATTTCCTTGGCAGCCCCTTTAGCACCGGCATTATCGATCATCCAGGCCGTTTTCAAAACCAGAAGACGGGCCTGTTCGATCTCCATTCGCGCCCTGCCGATCCAGTCGCTGACCACACCGTGCTGGTGCAGGTATTTGCCGAATGTCTTGCGCTCCTGCGACCGTTCGACCATCAACCGAAGAGCTACTTCTGCCATGCCGATGGCACGCATGCAGTGGTGGATACGGCCCGGCCCAAGGCGCGCCTGCGCGATCATGAAACCGTCTCCTTCATTGCGGATAAGGTTGCTGGCCGGTACACGGGCATTCCTGAATACAACCTCGCAGTGTCCCTCGGGTGCGACATGGTTCATGACCGGCACGTTGCGGACGAGCTCGACGCCCTCCGTATCCAGCGGGACGAGGATCATGCTTTGCTGGCGGTGGCGATTTTCGTTGTCCGGGTCGGTCTTGCCCATCAGGATTAGAATACGGCAATTGGGATGGGCGCTGTTTGACGTAAACCACTTGCGACCATTAATGACATAGTCATCACCGTCCCGCACGATCGCCGTCTGGATGTTGGATGCGTCTGATGATGCAACATCCGGTTCTGTCATCGCAAAAGCGGACCGGATCTCACCGTTCATAAGTGGCACCAGCCATTGCTCGCGCTGTTCCTCCGTGGCGAACATATGCAGCACTTCCATATTGCCTGTATCCGGCGCACTGCAGTTGAACACTTCAGAGGCCCAGTGCACTCTTCCCATCAGTTCGGCAAGCGGCGCGTACTCCAGATTGGTCAACCGACAGCCGGGGTCATCGTCTTCCAGTCCCGGTAGAAACAAGTTCCACAGGCCCTCTTCCCTGGCCAGCGCTTTCAGGTCGTCCATGAAAGAAACGGGAAATATACCGGCATGGACCTCATCGTTCCACTGGCGGATACGCGGAATGATGTGATCATCCATGAAATTCTCAACGCGGTGGTAGATTTCGGTGGCTTTGGGGCTGGGGGAAAAATCCATCGTGCTTCTCCTCGGGGGCTATGTGATTGGCATACAGGATATCTGCTCTTCGTGTATTTGTGAAATTTATTATACCGATATAGTATTATCATTCTAATGAATATTGATGACTAATGCCCATGCGCCTGTCCGATGTTGACCTGAACCTGTTTGTTGTCTTCGATGCGATTTATACTGAGCGCAATCTTACGCGCGCAGCACAAGTGCTGCATATCTCCCAGCCGGCGGCGAGCAATGCGCTGGCGCGCTTGCGCCGGACCTTCAATGATGAACTTTTCGTCCGTACAGCCAAAGGCATGGTGCCGACGCCAGTTGCCGATAATGTTATCGACCGGGTGCGGGAATCCCTGCAGTTAATGCATACCAGCCTGAACGAAGCAGATGTGTTTGACCCGGCGACATCCGAAAAGACCTTTCGCATCAGCATGAATGATATGGCAGAGGCTTTTATTCTGCCGGGCCTGGAGCAACGGCTAATGCTACAGGCGCCCAATGTCAGGATTGAATGCTATTACACAGCCCGCGACGCGCTAAAGCATGAACTTGCCTCTGGTACCGTTGACCTGGCTGTTGACGCACCGATGACCCTGCACCGCCAGTTATGCCATGCTTCAATTGCGCCGGACCGGTATGTCTGTATGCTGCGCCGGGAGCATCCACTGGCGCGCGCGCAGTTCGCCCTCGATGACTATCTGTCGCTCGGGCATATTCAGGTATCCAGCCGGCCCAAGGGCGGCGGGTATATCGAGGCCGCGCTCACTGCGCTTGGTGAAACACGGCGCGTGCAACTGCGCGTACAGCATCACATGATTGCCGCGCTGATTGCATCACAGACCAACCTGGCGCTGACCGCACCGATCAATTTTCTTACACAGTTTGACGCCGCGTTGATGGAGCTGCCCTTTGCAATCGAACCGCCCGCCAATCGGCTGTACTGGCACGCGAGCGCGGATGCTGACCACGCCAATCGCTGGCTGCGTGACCAGGTGCTTCAACTGGCACAAGGCACCGGACAAGAGTGATGTGACAGCATTATCACAGGTCAAAACTCTCTACTGAAGGCCTTGGTTTTCTTCTCCTTTTTGGAGTATTTCGCCGTAGTGCAGTTCCATACATCCAGGACAAACACCATGGCTGAAATCGGCCTCCGACCTGGATGAAATGTACGATTCAATCTGGCGCCAATATCCATGGTCGTCTCGAACGTTCTTGCAGTGGGCACAGATCGGGATCAATCCATGGAGGGTCTGAACATTTTCCAGTGCAAGCGTGAGGTCACGTGTTCGGTCTTTAACTTTCTCTTCGAGTTCATTGCGATGGCCCTCCTCAAGGCGCCGTACGTGGTCCCAGATTGCCAGAGAGAAAAGAAACAAAGAGATGGGGAATGTGAGCAAGCCTCCAGCCTCGGTAAGAAAATTCTTCGGAACGAGGGTCAGGCCTAACAGGGCAAAGAGAACAGAGCTGGCTATCATGGGAAGGAATGCCAGCAAAAAGATCGAAGCTGCCCGGCGCTGTTTGGGTAGGCACACCATAGCAGCTAACATTGTGGCCAGAAAAGTCATTACTGCGCCAGTTGTAGAGAGTGCGTTGGCCAAAAACTGATCGAAAAATGAAGTGACGGGAACACCAAGGTCTAAGGCGATAACACCGAGCAGAACTTTGTCCATTTTTGGCGCGTAGGACGATGTACCGAGATATTGACGGGCGAACAGTACGAAAGTGCCCAGCGCTAACCCAATAGTAAGCAAGGTCGGAAAGAAAGTATATTCGATGAAATCAGGCCAAAAAAACTGATACAAATAGCCTCGAGCGGACAGGCCGAAAGCGAGAAACAAGGACGTAGTGGTTGCCAGGTAGAGAAAGCTCAGGTCTTTAAAGACGACATACAGGAGTATGTTGAATATCGTCATAGTGAGCAAAACTCCAAAATATAAGCCCAGGCCTGAGGTCCGACCGGCATCGAATGCGCCGAAGGTTTCTCGCTGCCACAGGGTCATGTTGAAACGAAAACCTCCGGCGCCCACAACGCGAAGATACACGACGGATTCCTGCTGCGGCTCAAGAGTCAGAGCGAACAGCGGGTAACGATTTGGGACCGAGCGTCTATCAAAGGGGAGGCTCGTCGCTGAAATCTGATTTGATTCTGATTTCGTGAGGTTGGACCCGTAAAACTCAACCATTGGAAAGGTTGGATTATCTATTTCCACATAAAAAGCTTCGCTACTTGGCGATGCGTTTCGAATCGTAAAACGAAACCAATAGGTGGCCTGCGACAGACCGAAATTCACCGAGGGCGCGTTGAGGGACTGGAATTTCTCTGCAAGAGTCGCGCTGGAAATGTCTTTTAATGTCGATGACTTGTCGGGTTCTTCCAGGTAGTCGACATAGGGTGCCAGGTTCCATGACCCCTGCGCCCCCCGGACTTCGAGCACTCCTGACGCCTCGCTGCTACCAGACACCATCATGAATATCGCGAGGTAAACAAAAAGAATACTAAGACTTTCTCTGCGCACCCACAAACTCTCTATATAGAAGGCAGCCAGAGCTACCTGATGGGCCTGACAAAACTAGGGCAAGTGACAATCCGCAGCTTAAACCATTGGGGTGCCAGTATCCACCTACCGGTCTGAGGATTCAAGCAAGTCGTTTTCACGATCGCTTCTTGAGCAACTACATTCGAAGAGGTCGATGTATCTGGCCTACCGCTTGGAATTAAGTTTGATCTAAGCCGCTAAGTAGGCCAACTATCCCCTGGGGGTGTTGATGGTTGTGAGGAGCCACCCATCGCTTTTGCTTCGTTATCAGATAAGGCGCTGAATATATTCTGCCCCAGAAACGCTATACGCCCCTCCCAGGCACTTTCGTAAACCTCACCCCAATCTGTACCCAGCAGTTCTCGCACCGTATCCCTCACCGCCAGCAGCAGATTTTCGTACATCATCGGCTTCACTCCGTAGCCCTCATGGGTTTTAGTTTCAAAGCGTAGGTAACCTTCATGATGCGAGAGTTCATCCGCCATTAACAGCATGAGAACCTCCTCCATCATACGCCCCCGCATTCGGTGGTCGGTATGCGCCATCAATTCGTCTGAGCCAGGGCAGCGCCTAAAATACGCCGTGTATATCTGCGGATAGATGTCCTGATCCTTTTCAGCGGCATCTGAAAAAGACTGTATAACCGTTTCGACCTGCGAGCGAGGGGGTGCTGCTATGGGGGCCGTAGTCATTTTTTATATCTCGTAGTTTTGGGTATCGACAGCCATTAGATCTCAAACCAATGCCGTGTTCGATTAACTATAGCGACTAAAGATAGCATGACGGGGACTTCAACCAACACCCCCACCACCGTGGACAACGCCGCGCCAGAGTGTATGCCAAAAAGGGAAATCGCCACCGCCACAGCCAGTTCAAAAAAGTTTGACGTACCAATCAAAGAGGCAGGCGCTGCAATATTATGAGGCAGGTTTAGGGCTTTTGCGGCACCATAGGCAAGTAGAAAAATACCGTAGGTCTGAATCAGCAATGGTATCGCGATCAGAAAAATAGTTTGAGGTTGTTTAATGATGGTCTCGGCCTGGAATCCAAAAAGCAATACCACGGTGGCCAACAGCCCAATCATTGACCAGGGTTTCAGCCGATGAACAAAATTTACCAGCTGATCATTATCCCCTCGGGCTTCCAGTCGGTGCCTCGTTATTGCACCTGCAATCAATGGCAGCACGACATAAAGAACCACCGCTAACAGCAGTGTTCCCCAGGGAACGTGAATGTCACTGACACCGAGCAGAAACGCGGCAATAGGTGCGAAGGCAAACACCATGATAATATCATTCACCGACACTTGAACCAGCGTGTAATTCGGGTCACCTCTGGTTAACTGGCTCCACACAAACACCATTGCGGTACATGGAGCAACCCCGAGTAGAATCATGCCAGCGATGTATTCACTGGCAGATTGGGAATCTATCCAGTCGACAAACAGAACTTTGAGGAAAAACCACCCCAACAGCGCCATTGTGAAAGGCTTTATCAACCAGTTGATTGCTAAGGTTAGCAAAAGCCCTTTGGGCCGTTTACCGACATCCCTGATGGAGGAAAAATCGATCTGTACCATCATCGGATAGATCATCACCCAGATTAAAATGGCGACGACAAGGTTGACGTGGGCGAATTCCAGTTTCGCAACAAGACCGAAGAAGGCGGGAACCATATTCCCCAGGCCAACGCCGGCAACAATACAAAGGGCTACCCAAAGAGACAAATAACGTTCAAACAACCCCATTTAGCTTCTCCACTTCTGTTCCCGGAACCAACTCTAGCTAAGCGTATACTATCGAATTTCTTGTAGTCACAGCGGTGTTTGCTTAACCATTGAGTGACCCCTTCTTATATTTCATATTTTCCTGGACAGTATATTGGCATTACGAGCTGCCTGCATTAGGATGAAGCTTCAATCTAATTGTAATCGGAGGTTCTCAATGCAAACTGAGTGTACAGGAGGTTGTCTTTGCGGCTCATTTCGCTACACATTTACTGCAGATCCAATTTTTAGCTTTAGCTGCCATTGCAGAGATTGCCAACGTGCTACGGGAAGCGTTTTTGCAGCGGCATTTGCCATTCCAAAGGAAAGCCTTCAAATGTCTGGTGAGTACAGATATTTCAGTAAACTTGGCGACAATGGGAGCGAAGTGAGTCGTGGCTTCTGCCCAAAATGTGGCTCAAGGGCCGTATCCACCTTGGAACAACTCCCCGACTGTTATCTGGTGTACGGTTCAAGTTTGGATGATCCGTCCTGGTTTCGACCCTCAATGGATATTTACACCGCAAGCGCATTGCCCTGGGATTGCATGGACCCATCAGTTCCAAATTTTGAGCAAGGTCCTCCGATGTAATAGCCAGGTCAACTTGGAATGCCAATAGACAAACCTGCCAATCTTGATAATCAAGTTCATTCCTTACTTCTTTTTCGATAATTCCTTGGCGCACTGTCCTGGTGCTTTGAACATAAACATTCCCGCAGCCGCAGCCTCGGAAACCTCCAGTGTTTTAGCTATTTCTTTAGCTTTGCTTTCTTCTTTTTTCATATTAGCCAGCACAAAATCAAATCCCTGAGATGACAATTCAGTAGTGGCTTTATTTGCCACGCAGTCACATATTTCCTGACCCATATTGGTTGACTCATTACACATTCGAGTAAGATCTGCTACATTTTGCTCCTTACTACTGTCAGCACAGGCGGCCAAAGATAGAGTCAAGATGGCGGTAGCTAAAACGCAATTACCCTTTTTCATTAATCAGTCCTTCCAGTGTAGTTAAACTGTCAGGAAATAGCCCGCAGGCCACCCCCTGATATTGCCAACTTGAGTTGTTCCAAGTATAAGCCGGAATCAAGCCAGTATTCCACCACATCTAGCTGCCTGTTGAAAAAGCCTCTGGAGAATGCGTTACAGGACGTTTTCAGGGGACAAGGCGGAATTTATATGCCAGTACTGATGCTTCGAACCTATCAAGTACTGCGAAGCTTATAAGCGGTGCCTAAATACGGTTGCATTTGAAAGGATTTTGTATAGTATTGGCATTTATTGTGCCAATAAATCACAACAAATCAGCGGAGTAAACCAATGGAATTTGTACGTACCCCCGAACAATGTTTCGATAATCTTTACAACTACCCATTTGAACCTAATTATACTGAGGTCTCTGATTTGGAGGGTGGCGTGTTGCGCATGCACTACCTCGACGAGGGGCCACGCGATGGGGAGGTGGTGTTGTGTATGCACGGTCAGCCCAGTTGGTCCTACCTGTACCGTAATATGATACCCATCCTGACCAAGGCGGGACTGCGGTGCATCGCACCGGATCTGGTGGGTTTTGGTAAGTCCGATAAACCCACTTCCATAGACAACTACACCTATGCCAATCACGTAGCCTGGGTTGGCGAGCTGGTTAAAAATCTCAGCCTCAGCAATATCACGATCATCGGTCAGGACTGGGGTGGTCTAATTGGCTTGCGAGTCGTCGCAGAAAACCCTGAGCTATTTGCGCGTATAGTCTGCGCCAATACGGCGCTGCCCACAGGTTTTCCTATTCCCGAGGAAATGCAGCAAGCCGTCTATGACAAATTTGACCAGACACCGGCACTGCCACCGCGGGAAATGATGAAGGCCATGGCATCCGACGCCAGCGGAATGGGTTTTTTCTACTGGGTTAAGCACTGTGCCGAGTATCCGGACTTTGACGTGACACAAATTATCCAAAAGGGTGACGGCAGCCCGTTCCCCGAGGCAGTACGAAACAGCTACGCTGCACCATTCCCGGATGACAGCTACATGGCCGGTGCGCGAAAATTTCCAACCCTGGTTCCAATATTGCCGAATAACGTTGCGATTCCCGACAACAAAGCGGCGTGGAAAGTATTGAGTCAATGGCAAAAACCATTTATAACCGCCAACTCCGACAATGATCCAGTAACTGCCGGTAGCGACAAGGTGTTCCAGGAGCGAGTACCTGGTGCGAAGGGGCAAAAGCACGTTACCATCAACGGTGGCGGCCACTTTTTGCAGGATGAAAGAGCCCAGCAACTATCTGACGTTGTTATCAACTTCATCGAGGATAATCCCGTGTAACATAGGCACGAGGGGTTTTACAGGATTTTATATAGATTTACTTTCCTAATTGCAGCAGGAGATCTCTATACCTTTTGATCTCCTCTATAGGCGTGGTTGCAATCCAGTGGCAATAGCTTCCCGTGCTCGAAAAGGCATCAATAAAATTAATTCTCAGCGCCGCATAGCTCTTTTGGAAAAACTGGTGTTTAGACCAAAAAGGTATGGTGTGCCATGCATGGATGTGAATTACACTCTCGTCCATTTTGTTATTATTGCATTCTGCATCCAGGGCGTTTAATACCAGATCCTCCTCCCGATAAAAATAATTGACCGACATCTCCCCACCCAACATAGAAGAAACACCTTTGTGTGATTTCTTGTAGTCAGCCCAAAATATTTCCTCCCCCGAGGGAGAAAGAAGAAATTCAGTAAACTCAACCTGCATTTTTGCAAGCCGCATAATTTCATCCATTTTTCCGAAGTAGGAGCTTCCGATATTATGCAAACCCTGGTGCTCAAATGAAAAGTGATTGCATAGTTTGCTCATTGCACCAAGGTGATCCACATCTCCGACGGCACAGTATCCGCCCTGTCCGACATACATTTTTTGAGGTTCAATGTTTTTGATGTGTTGGGTAAGAAAACAATCGCAGTCTGTTGCGAGCACGTACTCATATTGCTGTAACGGTTGATTATAGGGATCTAGAAAAATATTACGGGAATTCAGGAACTTGTATTTTTCAGCGGTGGCGAGTGGCTTCATCTCAATGGTAATGACCTGCGGCCTGTCTTTGATTTTTTTTAACCAGCTTTCAGCTTTTGGATGATGATAAACCACTATATCAAAGACTTCATCCAGGCCATGTAATATCCATGTTTTGTACAGCCAGGAAAGCTCAATTTCCATTGGTTGGGAATCATCTAAATATACGGCAATTACTTTTTTGTTCATGTGTATTAAGGAGTTGTTAGTTTATTGTACGAAAATTAAAATTCTCAACCCATTTTCTGGTAGAATTCGCCGATCATCTTGCGCAGTTCCTTGTCACTGGAGCCGCACGATGACAACCCGCCATCTACAGCCCCGCAGCGCCCTGATATTGGCCGACCACATCACGAATACTCCTGCCGGACTATGGAGCCCCGACCCCTGATATACCGGGGCCACCCACATTACGACTCCAATATTCTGTCGGCGCAGGCCAGAGCGACCTGGGCGGAGCCATAGATGCCCTGAACCTCCGCCTCCTGGGTTCGCTCACCGATGAAATACAGGTTGTCGACCCCCTCGGGCACCATGCTGGGCACCATGCTGATCAGGTTATGACCAACGTTGCCGGGGTTCTCGAAAATGGAGGAAGGCCCGATGGAGCGGGACTTCCACACCAGATTTTCCTCCAGTTCCGGAAACAACTGGGCGATTTCCCGCTCCCAATCGTCGAACAACGCTTTCATTTCATCGCGGACACCTGCCTCGGCCCTGTCGAAATAGCTGGGCGGTTCGTGCCAGGCGGTATACAGAAACGCGGTAACGGCGTACTGCCCAGGTTGCTCGGCGTAGGGCAGGATCGCCGCAACCCAGGGACGACCGGTCACCGGGCCATCGGGCACACACATCAAGTCGGTAATTGGAAAACTGGGCGCCTTGTCCACTACATAAGTGAGCGTCCAGGTATTCAGGCTCTTCCGGCACATAAAACGCAACCGGTCCACATACCAGGGCGGCAGGTCGTGTGAGGAAACCACATTGAGGATCTGCCACAGGGGAACCGCCACAGCAACGATCGGCGCGGCGATAAATTCGGTATCCACGATATGTGTTGGAACGACAGGCTTCTGGCATTCCACGTTGACACCACGCGCCATGCCGCCCTCTATCACCACCTTGGATACGGTAGTCCCAGTGCGGATCTCGCCGCCATTTTCCTCGATCGCTTCCACCAGCGGACCTGCGATGGCCCCGCAGCCACCGGAGACCATGTAACCCAGATCGTTCAGGGTGCCATCGTTAGCATCCGCCCGCCGCTTGAAGGTGGTAAACAGCGCGCCGGCCGAAAAATCAGTGGGCGGGAACTTTGTCGCGCCATAGAGCCAGCCGAAGTAACGGAACCAGGCCAGTACACCCTCGTCGTCGGTTCTCTGGGTTACCCACTTTTCCACCGAGATATCATCGAGTTTGCGAATGTCCTGGTAACTGCAGTCGTAGACGGCCTCGGTGTAAGAATTACGATGGGAAAGGGGCGATCAGTTTGGTGCTGGAAAAAGCCCCAGTTCGGGAACATGGCTATCAACCTGGGCCACAATTCCTTTCGCTCCTCAGCGCTGGCGTCCCGGGCGACGGCCGCCATCTTCTGGTCGTCGAGTTGCAGTCGGCAACCGGGATTTGCACTGATATTGAGATACCAGGCAGGATGCCTGTCATAGCCGCCCAGGGAACCGACGACCACCATCTCCTCGCCGCTTTGCATGAAGACCAGTGGCAGGGTGCGCTGCTCTCCCGATTTGCGCCCTGTGACAGTCAACAGCAGTGTTGGGAGCCCGGTAGGTACGGTGGAGTCCGGCCCAGTTCCCTTTGAGCGACCTTTTGGATTCGCCAGATACGCCTCAGTATCTGCCCTGGCGTCCTCCACTATGCGCGTCAGACTTGAGGTCTGGTCTTTTAACAACTCCCAGTCATGGTCGGACATTGATTCAGGCTTTTTCATGTTTTCGCGGTTTAACATATTCTGTATACCCTCGTGAAAATTACTATCGGCATCCTGCCGAGGTTACAGTATATTAGCCCCCATGTACTATTTACAAACAGGCAGTGCCCCCAAACCCAAGGGTGAACATATCGGGCTGAATTGCGAACAGTTGATTTGTTATTTTGAGTTTGAAACAGACTTATAGCACCAGGGAGAATATTGAAATGACATTAGATGAAGTGGCAGACAGAATGGAAATCCAGCAACTGGTCTGCAAATACAGTCGGGCGATTGACCGTCGAGATTTCGCTCTGCTGAGAACTCTTTATGCCGACGACTCCACCGATGAGCACGGGGGAATGTTCGCGGGTAGTGGCGCGGATTATGTTGCATGGGTAAGCCGGGTGTTGGAAACCAGCGGCCATACCTCACACCAGATTCTCAACCATATGATTATGGTCGAGGGCGATTACGCCGAGGGTGAGGTTTACACTCTGAATGTTCATATCATGGAAAATGCCGATGGCGAACAGGCCAATGTCAGCACGGGCAGCCGCTATCTCGACCACTATACGAAATCGAGCAAAGGCTGGCAGTTTCTACACCGCAAGACGGTGGCGGATTATACGTTAAACTTGCCCGTGCCCACCGATGCACTGGTTAGGCGGCTTCGCGAGGGAGCACCGGTTGCCGGTATCAAGCAGGATGACCCTTCATACGGATTTTTTCGGCTGATTGTATGAATGGCCCTCTGATCCTCGAAAATACAGTTACAGTTAGCAGCCTGTCGGATTTAACGTTGGTATTGATGCTTCATCGTGCCGCAAAAACGGTGCTGGCGGGTAATAAACGAAAAGTGAAACCACCCCCTGCCGGCCTAGACCAGTACCGTCCGGCCTGGAATCGATTCCAATAAACGCTGTGTGTAGTCCTCCTGCGGCCTGTTGAAAAGCTCATCTGGACTGCCCTGCTCCACAATTTCACCCTTGTACAACACGATTATACGATCGGCGATATGTCGCACAACAGCGAGGTCATGGGACACAAACAACATGGTCAAACCGTACTCTTCGCCAAGGTCATGCATTAAATCCAGTATCTGCGCCTGAATAGTAACATCCAACGCAGATACGGGTTCGTCGGCCACAATGAACTCGGGCCGAGTGGCCAGGGCGCGACCGATGGCGATGCGCTGTCTCTGCCCGCCGGAAAACTCGTGGGGATATTTGCGCACGAAACCGCGGGCCAGGCCCACGTCATCCATTAGTTTCAATACCCCTTGTTCGACACTGGCTTTGTTCTCTATGCCATGTAGTAACAACGGCTCGGCCAGCGTGTCGTATACCGACATGCGCGGATTCAAGGAGGCATAAGGGTCCTGAAAAATCATCTGCATGCGTCGCCGCATGTTCTTCAGATCACGCCCTTGCAGCGCGGTAACATCAGTGTCGTCAAACGCCACGCTACCCGAGGTCACCTGCACCAGGCGCAGTAGCGAACGCCCGATAGTCGATTTTCCGCTGCCCGACTCCCCAACCAGCCCCAACACTTCGCCTCGCTCTATGTTGAAGCTGACATTGTTAACCGCCTTGTTCGGGGGGTTGTTTTTCCCCTGGCCGAACCAGGTACACAAGTTCCTTACTGCAATAAATGGGTCTCTGTCCTCCTCGTTGGTCTGTTTTGTACCGGAGGGAATTGCAGACAGTAATTTTTGGGTGTAGGGGTGCCGTGCGTTGTGGAAAATGCCTTCCCGATTGCCGCGCTCTACAATTACACCGTTCTGCATGACCACGATTTCGTCCGCGATGTCGGCCACCACAGCGAGATCATGGCTGATAAAAATAACACCAATATCACGCTTGGATTGTAAGTTGGCGATGAGCTTAAGTATCTGTGCCTGTATTGTGACATCCAGCGCGGTAGTAGGCTCGTCAGCGATCAGCAGCTTGGGTTCATTTATCAGGGCCATGGCAATCATTACACGCTGCCGCATGCCCCCGGAGAATTGATGAGGGTAATCGTCAATAGTGGATTGCGGGTCGCGTATCCCCACTTCCTCGAGTAATTCGACAGCTCTGGCACGCGCATCTGCGGTGGGTACTTTTTTGTGGTAAACCAGAGGCTCAATCAGCTGTTGACCAATGGTCATGTGGGGATTGAGGCAGGTCATGGGGTCCTGAAAAATCATGGCGATATCCCGCCCCCGTACCGCTCGCAGTTCTCGCTCAGACATTTGCAACAGGTCGGAGCCCTCAAACAGGGCTGTGCCGCCTTCGATACTCCCGGGCGGCTGTGGAATTAAGCCGAGTAAACTGTAACAGGCCACAGACTTCCCGGACCCGGATTCGCCAATAATAGCGGTTATTTTCCCGGACTCGACGCTGAAGCTGATGTCATCCACCGCCTTGTTCACGCCCATGCGGGTGGTGAAGTTTACCCTGAGATTGTTAACTTCCAGTAGTGACATAGCTGACCTAATCCTTGGAACTGCGCACATCCAGCGCATCGCGTAAGCCGTCGCCCAGGAAATTGAGGGCAAACAGTGTCAGTGTAAGTGCGGCACCTGGGAAAATTAGCAGCCAGGGAAATTCTTCCATGGTCTCCGCTCCATAGGAAATCAACAGCCCCCAGGAGGTTTGAGGAGGCTGGATGCCGAGGCCAAGAAAGCTGAGAAACGCTTCCAGTAACATGACATTGGGAATAGTAAGCGTGGTGTAGACAATAATGGGACCCAGGGCATTGGGTATCAGATGCCGGCGAATGATTGTAGAGGGAGGTAAACCCAGAGAAACCGCAGCCTCAACAAATTCCTGCTGCCTCAATCCTTGAATCTGGCCGCGCATAATACGCGCCATGGTCAGCCATTCCACGGCGCCAATGGCCAGAAATAGTAGCAGCAGATTTCTTCCAAACACCACCATAAGCAACACGATAAATATCATAAAGGGAAGGGCATAGAGAATATCCACCAGGCGCATCATTACCGCATCGACACGCCCTCCGGCATAACCGGCAATAGCACCCCAGGTAACGCCAATTAGTAGTGCGACTGCGGTGGCGACAAAACCCACAGCGAGAGAGATTCTACCGCCGTACATAATCTGCGTGAGTAAATCCCGCCCGAATATATCGGTGCCCAACCAGTGCTGTGCAGAGGGCGGCGCTGCGCCAAGTTGCAGATCTTGTGTCTCGTAGCTATAGGGGGCAATCCAGGGGGTGAGCAAAGCGACAATAACAAACAGTGAAAGAACCGCCAGGCCAAACAGCGCCATACGGTTTTTGCACAGACGCACCCAGGCGTCCTGCCACAGCGAGGTGCCGTGCTCTGCCATTGAGATGTCGGTAATGGTGGTTTCAGCGGTCATTTAATCACTCCCGTACTGTGCGCGAAGTCGAGGATTCATCCACGCCGCGAGAATATCCGAGAGCAAGTTAAACAGGACAATGAGCGTAGACAGGAACACTGTAGTCCCGAGAATCATTGTGTAGTCACGGTTGAAGGCAGCCTGCACGTAAAACCTGCCCAGGCCAGGAATCTGGAATATGGTTTCTACAACGAAAGAACCGGCCAGCAGGCCCGCAAAGGCTGGGCCTAAAAAGGACACCACGGGAATCATGCCACCGCGTAGTGCGTGCTTGATGACAACCTGCCACTGGGGCAAACCTTTTGCTCTGGCAGTGCGGATGTAATCCTGAGACATCACCTCCAGCATGCCGGCGCGACCCAGGCGGGCGATATAGGCGGCATAAGCGGCACCCAGGGTGAAGCTGGGCAGTATTTTGTCTCCGGGAATATCGCCCCACCCCGACACGGGTAACCAGTCGAGATGAATGCCAAACAGCAGTACCAGCAGCGGTCCCAGCAGGAAGGTTGGCATACAGATGCCGATCATCGCGGCAGACATTGGGATATAGTCCTGTGGCGTATTAGGCTTTAATGCCGCGATGACTCCGGCCACGCCACCCAGGCACAGCGCTACGAACAGAGCATAAAGCCCCAGCTCTGCAGTGACCGGCAAGCCAGCGCCGATCAACTCATTGACACTACGACCCGGGTATTTGAAAGAGGGCCCCAGCTCTCCCTGGGCGAGATCACCCAGATAGGCAACATATTGCTGGTACAAGGGCAAATCCAACCGATACTGAGCCTCCAGTGCCGCTTTCACCTCGGGAATAACAGCCTTTTCGCTATCAAAAGGACCACCCGGTGCCACCCGCACCAGGAAAAAGGTAACGGTGATAACCGCCAGGATAACCGGTATAGCCTGCAACAGGCGTATGCTGATAAATCGCCACATAGTGCTCTACTCTCCCGCCTCGTCTGGTTCCAGCCATACGTACTTAAGGTTCATCGAGTCCATCAGGTTGGATGGCATGCCCTTTACGCTATGATGGATAAGATGTTTGCTGGTGTAGGTATAGATAGGAATAATGGGCATTTGCTCCATTAACAGGGTTTCAGCCTTGTGAAATATGGCAAAGCGCTCCTCCTTGGTTTTTGCCTGGGGAGCCTGACCCTGAATCATGTCATCATAACGTTCATCGGCAAACCCGGTATTGTTATTCCCGCCCCCGGATAAGTACATATCGAGGAAATTATTGGGGTCTACGTAATCGCCAATCCAGCCCCGGCGAGCTATCTGAAAGTGCATTTCAGACACAGAGTCGAGATATACTTTCCACTCCTGGTTGGCAATGGTGATCTCAATATTCAGCCCCTCCTTCCACATCTGCTGCACCGCCACAGCAATTTTTCGGTGATTTTCACTGGTGTTATAGGTAATTTCCAACCCCGGCCAACCCTCACCGTTGGGGTAGCCAGCCTCTGCCAACAAGGCTCTGGCCTTCTCAACATCAAAGCCGAATAACTTCGGTGGTTGGTAGCCCAGTGTTCCCGGTGGGGTGATGGCATAGGCGGGAAAATAGGAGTTTTGTAAAACGGTAGATACCAGAGTCTCACGATCGACAGCCATAGACAGAGCCCGCCTGACTCTGGGGTCATCTACAGGAGGCCGCCCGGTGTTCACCAGATAAAAATATGTGCCCAGATAGGGTGCCTGTACATAGGGGGTATTTTCCATGGCCATGTAGGCGGGCGTCTTTTCCAGTGGGACAGTTTGGG
>JABHWT010000469.1 GCA_018657645.1 Halieaceae bacterium
CGGTGGCATTGGCGCGTCTGCGCTGCATTATCAGCGAGGAAATGGGTTGGGGAGATTCCGGGCTGGCCATTTCCTTTGCCGCGGGGGGTATGCCGGCCATGCTCGCCGGAATGAGCGAAAATCCGGAGCTCATAGAGCAGTTTTCGGTGGATGAACTCGGTTGCTGGGCGATTACAGAGCCTGGCCATGGCAGTGATATGATTGATTTCAGTGATCGCTTTTTAGCACCTGGTAGTCAGCGCGGTGCTCCCAATTGCATAGCCCGGGCCGAGGGTAACGAGTTTGTCATTTCTGGTCAGAAATCAGCCTGGGTGTCCAATGGCACCATTGCTCGGTCGGCCGCCCTGTACTGCGCAACTGAGACAGCCGATGGCAGTAAAGGGGGGGGGATTTTTCTGGTGCCGCTCGATGTAGACGGCATTAGCCGGGGCCAGGCGCTTAACAAGATAGGCCAGCGGGCCCTGAATCAGGGTGAAATTTTCTTTGATCAAGTGCGCATCCCGGCCGGCAATATGATTTGCGGACCGCAGGACTATAATGTGATGACAGATATGACGCTGTGTACGGCCAATGGCGGTATGGGCAGCACTTTTGTGGGAACTGCGCGAGCTGCGCTGGAGCTGGCCCTGGACTATGCCCGGGAACGGATTCAGGGGGGTGTCCCCATCATTGAACATCAGGGGGTTAAGGCGCGTCTGTTCGCCATGTACCGCAAGGTGGAGGCGGCGCGTGCACTGAATTGGCGGGTTTGTCAGCATAATGCCGGTAGTGGGGCACCCTTGCTGGAGGCGGCCATTGCCTCCAAGGTGACGTCGACCCAGACCGCCTTTGAGGTGGCCAGCGAGGCCCTGCAAGTTTTTGGTGGCGCTGGCATCTCTCAGGAGTATCCTATAGAGAAGATTTTCCGCGATGCACGCATTTCCATGATTGAGGATGGCTGTAATGAAATCCTCGGTCTGGTGGCAGCAGATCGATTAGCATAAACACCTGGCCTGGATGGGCCAACCCACGACAGCAGGAGAGCGAACCATGGAATTAAGAGAGACTATCGGGCGCAGGCGTTCTATTCGCTTTGTTCGGCCCTACAAGCCGGTGGAGCCGGAGAAAATTCAGATGATGTTTGAGGCGGCCCGGATCGCGTCTCACTGGGGTAATGTACAGAGCCTGCGCGGGGTGGCTGTGTTCAAAAACACGGCCTCGCCCGAGGTGATCCAAGCACTGCAGGCTCCGGTCGTGGGGTGGCAGATTCGCAACGCCCCGGTTGTGATCCTGTGGTACTGTGATCCGGGCGCAGTGGATGAACAGTCGGACAGGCTGCGCGAACTACTGGATGTCGGTGCTCTGGGTTTCGGGCCGAAGGAGGAAAAAAGTAAACAACTGGAGGAGGTCTTGATCCCCATTTTTGATGGGATCAGGGAAACGCTGAAGGGGCCGGGGCTCAATGAGGTGGATTGCGGTCAGGGCATTGCACAGGCCAATTTGATGGCCTATGAATTGGGGCTTGGCACCTGCTTCCTGGGCGCTCCCGATGGAGCCGCTATTTTGGCAGCTCTAGGGGTGCCGGATCGATGCCGGTTCCTGCTGCTGCAGACCGTGGGCTACCCGGCGGAACACTGGGAGGCCGGTGGCCAGCGCCCACGGCAGCCCTTTGAGAAGTTATTCTCCATGGACCACTTCGACAACCCCTTCCCGCGCAGTGAAGCAGTGGTGGAAGAACTGACCCAGGATAAACTTTTCACAACACCGGCGCCATTGCCGGATCGGGAGGAGGAACTGGAGTTCCTGCAGCGGGCGTTAGACATAGATCCACCAGGTTTGTTGTAAGGGGAGACCGGAATGAAACTCAATGCACATGTAGCGGGCGTCGGTATGACGCCATTCAGCAAATTTCTCGATCGCGGACTCAAATCCATTGGTGCCGAGGCGGTAGAGGCGGCTCTGAAGGATGCCGGGATAGAGAAGTCCGATCTACAGGCCGCCTGGGTTGGGAATGCCGCAGCCGGTCTGGTAACGGGGCAGGAGTGTATTCGCGGTGAGGTGGTGCTGCGCAGTATCGGCATAGGGAAAATTCCAGTGGTTAATGTCGAAAATGCCTGCGCTAGCGCATCCACTGCTTTTAACCAGGCCTGTGCCATGGTAACCGCTGGCTTTTATGATTGTGTGTTGGCGCTGGGTGTGGAGAAGTTGTACCACGAAGACAAACGCAAAACTTTTGGAGCGTTTTCCGGAGCGGTGGATGTTGAGGCGCTGGCTGAAATAATGGCTAGCCTACAGAACAATGCAAAGTCCGGCGGTGCCAGTGAGGCCAGCAGCGGAGCGGGCGAGAAACGTTCCATGTTCATGGATATATACGCCATGGCAGCCCGTTCTCACATGAAGGCCTATGGTACTACGGTAGAGCAGTTTGCCGGTGTCTCGGCTAAGAACTCCTTGCATGGTTCTCTTAATGCGCGCGCCCAGTTTCGCGAGGCCCTGACAGTTGAAGAAGTGCTGGCATCGCCCATGATAGCGGAGCCTCTTACCCGTCCCATGTGTTCTCCCATTGGCGATGGCGCAGCTGCGGTAGTGGTTGTGTCCGAGGCGAAAGCCCGCCAGATGGGGTTGACCAATAGTGTGCGTGTGCTTTCAAGCGTTTTACGATCCGGTTGGGATAAAGAAGTGGGTGAGGCAGGCGTAGCCGAGTTGGCTGCTGCCGAAGCTTACGAAGAGGCGGGTATTGGTCCCGCTGACCTGTCGATTATCGAATTGCACGATGCATCGGCACCCGCGGAAATTATGGCTTATGAATCTCTGGGTATTTGTGGCCAGGGCGAGGGAGGCAGCCTGATTTCGGACGGGGTTACTAAACTGGGTGGCCGATTACCTGTTAACACTTCCGGGGGGCTGCTGCGC
>JABHWT010000489.1 GCA_018657645.1 Halieaceae bacterium
TCAGTCCTCGATAAGGCGCCCTGCTACCAAGTTCCGCCTCAATTCGCAGCAGGCGATTGTACTTCGCTACACGATCGGACCGACACAGTGAACCCGTCTTGATCTGGCCCGCGGAAGTCGCCACTGCCAGGTCGGCGATAGTTGTATCTTCGGTCTCTCCCGAGCGATGGGAAATGACTGCCGTGTAGCCGGCGGTCCTGGCCATGGCGATCGCGTCCAGTGTCTCCGACAAACTTCCTATCTGGTTGAATTTAATAAGAATGGAGTTGGCTACCCCGGTGTCGATACCGCGCTTAAGAATCCGAGTATTGGTAACGAACAAATCATCTCCAACCAATTGAATTTTGTCGCCAATTTTGTCAGTCAGGATTTTCCAGCCGTCCCAGTCGGACTCATCCAGGCCATCTTCGATTGAGATTATCGGGTGACTCTGGGCCAGGGAGGCAAGGTAGTCTGCAAAACCCTCACTACTGAACTGCTTGCCCTCCCCCGCCAAATCATAAACACCATCGTTATAGAACTCGGAAGCCGCGCAATCCAGGGCCAGAGTAACGTCGGTGCCCAGATTATAGCCCGCATTACCTACAGCTTCGGCTATCACTTCCAGAGCCGCCTCATTGGAGGGCAGATTAGGGGCAAAGCCACCTTCATCTCCCACTGCAGTACTCAGACCGCGCCCCGAAAGCACCTTTTTGAGGCTGTGGAAAATCTCTGCGCCCGCTCGCAGTGCCTCGGCGAAAGTCGGGGCCGCAACCGGTTGCACCATGAATTCCTGAATATCCACATTGTTATCTGCATGCTCACCGCCATTGATAATATTCATCATGGGAACAGGCATGGTGAAGCTGCTACTGCCATTAATATCAGCAATGTGTTGATAGAGCGGTACTTTGCGATGCACTGCAGCGGCTTTGGCAGCCGCCAGCGACACTGCAAGAATCGCGTTGGCACCAAATTGTGCCTTATTATCCGTACCGTCGGCCTCGATCATCAGCGTATCTAACTCGCGCTGGGCAGTGGCATCCCGACCGAGCAGTAAATCCCTTATGCTGCCGTTCACATGTCCCACCGCTTGAAGTACCCCCTTGCCCAGATAGCGGCTGGGATCAGCATCACGCAACTCCAGAGCCTCGCGCGAGCCGGTGGAAGCGCCCGAGGGTGCAAAGGCCGAGCCCATGGCCCCCGACTCCAGCCCAACTTCTGCATACACAGTGGGATTGCCACGAGAATCCATAACCTCGAAGGCTTGTATATTTGCTATTTTACTCATTGTTCAAACTCCATTAGCTGTGCATTTACGCCAGCTGTACATTCCGCTAATCAATATGTAGTGGCGGCAGGTTCTTCACCACCTCATCAACTGCTTTGATCTGGGAGAGGAAAGCCTCCAACTGTGACAGGGGCAAAGCACTGGGCCCGTCACACAACGCATTATCGGGGTCGGGGTGGGCTTCCAAAAAAAGGCCGGCCAATCCCAGCGCCATGCCTGCTCGACCCAATTCCACCACCTGAGAACGGCGGCCACCGGAGGCGGCGCCCTGCGGGTCGCGACATTGCAGGGCGTGAGTCACATCAAATATGAGTGGCACACCCCCACACTGCTGCTTCATGACACCGAAACCGAGCATGTCCACAACCAGGTTGTCATAGCCGAAATTGGTGCCACGCTCACATAACAGGATCCGATCATTGCCGCAATGGCGCACTTTCTCCACCACATTGAGCATCTGAGCGGGGCTCAAAAACTGTGGTTTTTTAATATTAATGACAGCCCCGGTTGCGGCCATTGACTCAACAAGGTCTGTCTGCCTGGCCAGGAACGCGGGCAGTTGAATAATGTCACAGACCTCGGCGACGGAAGCTGCCTGCTCCGGCGCGTGGACGTCAGTGATAATGGGCACGCCAAACTGTGACTTTATCTCGGCAAGAATGGCCAGGCCCTGGTCCAGCCCTGGCCCTCGATAGGAGTGAATTGAAGATCGGTTGGCCTTGTCAAAGGAGCCCTTAAACACATAGGGAATAGACAGTTTCTGGCACACCGTGACATAGTGCTCCGCTACCTGCAGCGCGAAGTCCCGACTTTCAATAACATTGACCCCCCCCAGCAGAACAAAGGGCGCCGAGTTGGCTATTGTAATCGAGTCGAGGGAAACAGTTTTTTCAGTCACCGTATTGCCTCACTGCAAGAATCGAAGTGCCACTGCAGCCTCATCCACCGGCATTAGCGCGGGCGTGTTTCAGTGCTGCTTCAATATAGCCCGTAAATAGAGGATGCCCCTGACGTGGGCGCGAAGTGAACTCCGGGTGAAACTGACAGGCGACAAACCAGGAGTGGCTTGGTAGTTCAATCATCTCCACCAGTGAATGGTCCGCAGACCAACCGACGGTTGCCAGGCCCGCTTCCCGCAATTGCTCGACATAGTTGTTATTGACTTCGTAGCGATGACGATGGCGCTCCACAATGGATTCCTCGCCATAAAGCGCTCGCACCTTGCTTCCCTCACTCAGTAGGCATGGCTGGGCTCCCAGGCGCATGGTGCCACCGAGGTCGGAAGACTCGTCGCGCTGTTGGGTCGAGCCGTCCTGGTTTTGCCACTCGGTAATCAGTGCAACAATCGGGTGCGGCGTGGCGCGCTCCATCTCGGTAGAGTGAGCGCCTTCCAAACCGACAACATTTCGGGCAAATTCCACCAGAGCTACGTGCATGCCCAGACATATGCCCAGGAAGGGAATATCATTTTCCCGGGCATACTGCACCGCGGTAATTTTCCCCTCCACTCCCCGGTCGCCAAATCCACCGGGAACCAGAATTGCATCTACCTCCGCCAGGCATGCTGTGCCATTGAGCTCTATTTCCTCGGCATCTATATAGTCGATCTCGACCTGCGCATTAGTCTGAAGTCCCGCGTGTTTAAGCGATTCGTTAAGCGACTTATAGGCGTCGAGCAAATCCATGTATTTGCCTACCATGGCAACTCGTACCGACTCGCGGCCTTCCTGGAATTCGCGCGCTATAACTTCATCCCATTCCGACAGATCCGCTTTCGGGCAATCGAGCCGGAAACGCTCCACCACAAAATCGTCCAGACCCTGGCTGTGTAACATTCCGGGTATTCGATAGATGGAGTCGGCATCCAGCAGTGGTATAACCGCTCGCTCCTCAACGTTGGTAAACAGGGATATTTTTTTACAGGCACTCTCTGAAATCTCTACTGCACAGCGGCACAGCAATATGTCAGGCTGCATGCCGATAGACCGAAGTTCCTTCACCGAGTGCTGTGTGGGCTTGGTCTTGATCTCACCCGCAGTCGCAATATAAGGCACAAGAGTGAGGTGCATAAGCAGGGCCTGATCGGGACCGGACTCGACTTTCAGTTGGCGCGCCGCCTCCAGAAATGGCAGGCCCTCGATATCACCCACTGTGCCACCAATCTCGACCACTGCAACATCGGCGTCACCCGCGCCTATTTTAATCCGACGTTTTATTTCGTCGGTGATGTGCGGAATAACCTGCACCGTGCCACCGAGGTAATCGCCACGGCGCTCTTTCTTCAAAACAGCGCTATAGACGCGGCCTGTCGTGAAGTTGTTACTGCGTTGCATTGTGGCGTGAGTAAAGCGCTCGTAGTGGCCCAGATCGAGATCGGTTTCCGCGCCGTCCTCGGTGACATAAACCTCGCCGTGCTGGAAAGGACTCATGGTCCCAGGGTCTACGTTGATGTAGGGGTCCAGTTTGAGCAGGGTAACCTTGATTCCCCTGGCCTCTAAAATCGCGGCCAGAGACGCCGCGGCTATTCCTTTGCCCAAAGATGAAACCACACCACCCGTGACGAAAACATAACGCGCCATGACAAGCCTTTTCTAGGTTGTAAGTCCAGACACAACAGACTAGCGCACTTCAATATTATGGGGCAGACCGATCGGCGCAAGTACTGCGAAAAGATGGGAAATCAGGTTAACAGAAAGCCGTATTGAGCTCAATCGAAAGCGGAACTATTTCGCTGCCACTGCAATCGCCACAATCCCTTGCTGGCTTTCTGGGGTATTCCCAAGCGGCTGGATTCACAGAGCCAGACATCCGCCACCGCGAGCAATTCCTCTCCCAAATATACCAACGGAAGCCGCTGGCGCCACCAGGGGGGAATCTGCCGCTCCTGAAACAGCTTCTTCAAACTCCGACCGTGGCGCCTACCTTGTGGTCTGCAGCGCTCACCACCAGTGCGCCAGCGGATATTCAGACGCTCTCCAGGTGCAATGGCAAAACCGTTGGCTGGGGCCGGGACAATGCTCAACGCGCCGACACCCGCTACGGCACAGGTTTCGCCTGGGCCCAGAGTAATCGCCGGGGGTATAGCAAACTCTCGAGAGTCTGGCAGCAGGTACACCGCCTCGCGATAACGCTGCAAGCTATAGCCAGATCCATCGAACCGGGGATTGGCTTGCGGATTCGCCTCTCGCAATTGCCGAACAAACTCCATCAGGGCTATGCGGTCCGGCATGGTATGGCCAGCAGATTGCAGCCAGCGTCGCAGGCAATTCATGGCCCCCTCTATCGGCTGTGATGTCATCCAGTCCATTTCAATACCCGGGTCACCCAGCAGGTTATGCTGGGTCTGGGGCAGGGGCTGAGCGTCTTCCATCAGTTCACCTGCAACGGCGAGGTGGTGGGTTGCCCGTGCGACCGTTTGCCGGTAACCCGCCCAGCGAGTTGCCAATAGCGGAAGCACCTCCCGCCGTAGGAAGTTCCGACTGGCCCCCGACTCGGCATTGGAGGGATCGTCGATAAACGCGAGTTTCTGCCGGACTCCATAGCGGCGCAACAACTCGCGCTCCATCGATAGAAGTGGACGAATCAATTGTCCCCGCCCCAGCTGACGCTGTACCGGCATTGCCTACAAACCCTGCAACCCCGAGCCGCGCAGCAAACGCAGGAAAAAGGTCTCGACCTGATCGTCCAGGTGGTGGCCCATGAAGAGTACATCACCGGGGCGCAGTTCCGCCTCAAATGCAGTGTAACGCGCCGTCCTCGCCGCAGCTTCCGCTCCGCTGCCGCTGTTTACAACATCGACCTTGTGGACGCTCAGCGGGATGCCCCAAGCCCTGCAAACCACTTCACAATGCCGCTGGAAATGGTCCGCAGCTGCCTGCATACCGTGATTGACATGCACTGCAATCAGCTCCGGCAGATTCGGATTTGCCTGTGCCGTACTCCAGGCCTTAAGCAAATGCAGCAAAACGGTGGAGTCCAGTCCGCCGCTGAATGCCACACACCAGCGGTTGGCGCTCACCTGGGCAGCCAGGCACCGATCCAGTTCGATATGGTTGGGTGACAATTCGGACATATTTCAAGCTCGGGCCATGGCGGTACTACACCGCGTCGATACTCATTTGGCAGGGGTTAGTGTACTTCGTCACTAGCAGTGTGTTGAAAAAGTCTCTGGCGAGTGCAGTACGAGGCGTTTTCAGGCGAAAAAGCGGAGTTTATATGCCAATAAATGAGCATTTTGAGCCTGGAAACAACGAAGTAATGTGCCGCCAGAGGATTTTTCAACACGCTGCTAATTACCGTAGGACATCAGCCGCTGATACCGCTTGGCCAACATATCCTCCAGGGGAAGCTGTTCCAGGGAGTCCAACTGCGCGACAATGTGGTCCTTGACTCGCCGTGCTATTAAATCAATATCCCGGTGCGCACCGCCCAGAGGCTCCTCGATGGTGGCATCTACAATTCCCAGGTCTTGCAAAACATCGGAGGTCACCCCCATTGCCTCGGCGGCCTCGGGTGCGTGTTCGGTGTTTTTCCAGATAATATTGGCACAACCCTCTGGCGAAATCACAAAATAGGTGGCGTACTGCAGCATGACAAGGTGATCACCGACGCCAATACCCAGCGCGCCACCGGAACTGCCCTCGCCGATAACAACACAAATAATAGGGGTCGCCAATCGCGACATCACGGCCAGGTTTTGCGCTATGGACTCGCTGATACCTCGCTCCTCGGAATCAATACCAGGATAGGCTCCCTGGGTATCAATGAGGGTAATAACGGGAAGCTTGAAGCGCTCTGCCAGTTCCATCAACCGAAGCGCCTTTCGATAACCCTCGGGTTTTGGCATTCCGAAATTGCGCATTACCTTCTCTTGCACCGAGCGCCCTTTCTGTTGACCAATAACCATTACCGGGCGCTCATTCAAGCGCGCAATACCGCCGACGATCGCATTGTCATCCGCAAAGTGGCGGTCGCCGTGAAGTTCATCAAATTCAGTAAATATTCGCGGTACGTAGTCAAGGGTATACGGCCGTTGTGGGTGACGAGCAACTTTTACGATATCCCAGGCGCTCAGATTGGCGTATATTTTTTCGGTCAGTCGGGTGCTCTTGTCCCGCAGGTTTTCAATTTCCGCACCGATATTGATATCGTTGTCGGAACCGACCAACTGCAGCTCTTCTATCTTGACTTCCAACTCGGCAATGGGTTGCTCAAAGTCCAGGAAATTTGGGTTCATACGCGTTCAACGACTCTTAAACAGGCGCACAGTGTACAAAAATAATGGCCTTCGCACCAATACAGCCCGCAAGCCGACCTATAGGCAGCGGAGGGGACGCTGCGGGTCAGCGGGCCTGTGATCGGCGCTCCCTGCCTCGCGAAAGCCCTCTTGAAGGCGCATTAGCCGATGGGGACCCTTTGCGAAGACCGGAGACGGGGCTTTGGTGCAATGCCCTGGTCGACGGTTTGCGCCGCGAAGAAGTGCTGTATCGAGACACGCTGCGCTGCACCTGAGGACGCGGCCCCTGCAGTGAGGCACTCGACACCGCGGCTATCGGTTTAAGGCGAGTGCTACCCGTCCCGCCGATTGCAGACCCATGAAGTCCACTGCCTTTCACCAGTACTGGTCGGGTACGGTCTGTTTGGATTGATCTGGCCGAAACGCTGGAGATCACGCTGCGCGTCACGGGCCGACCCTTCGATTTCACAGTGCCTGAATACGTTGTTCTGGAGATCTTCGAGCGGCCGCGATTGACCTGCGTTGATGGCTTGGTGGAAGCCACAGTTAAACGGGTCCTGTGCTCCGGTCGACTTCGATTACCTGCCTGTACCGGCTTTGTACTGACCCTGTTCCGGCCTGCCTTTCCGCTACTGTGCAGTTTCAGGGAAACGCTATTGCGAATGGAGGCACCAGAGCGACTGCGATTATCGACGCGATGCGAGCTGCCGCTGGCCGCCATCCTATTGCCTGAGCGGCCCCCTTGATATCGATCCTTGCGGGTTCGATCCCCGTAGTAGTGAACCCTGCCCTGGTGATACCCCGGTCGAGCACCCCCGGAACGTTGCGGACGCCAGTAATCGCCATCCCGATAGCGATGGCCGGAGTGCGCTCGGCTGTTATGGACATAGCTATTGTTGTGGTGGTAGAGAGCCGGACGCCGGTAATGGTGGCCATTGTAGTGATGGCCGTAGTAGGGGTGTCCCAGGTAACTGTGATGATGAACATGCAGTCGATTGGTCAACCAACCAACAGTGTAAGCTGTAGTTACGCCCCAGAAAAAATCCGACCGGAATGAGTAATAGGCAGGGTATGGGTAGTAGTACAGAGGGTAGGCGGCCGGGTAATAATGGTAAACGGGGCGTGTCTGATAGACTACTACCTGTTCCGGCTCGTAATAGGGTACATAAATAACCTCTTTGTTTGCCGGACTAATTTCAATGACTTCATCTTCTTTGCTGACAGTCTGGTACTCATCACTTTGCAAGTTACCCGCTGCATAGGCCTTGTCGCGAAATGCCTCAATGGCCGCAACCACATCGTCCTGTTGAACAACAACCGCTTCACCCAGACGCCATGTCCAGTCAATTTTGTCGTTCAGGAGATCGACCACTTCGGGATAATTAAGAAGCGCCGTGACCGTGTCGTCCCAGGCCTCGTCTGGCTTGATCGTCGGCTCGGCCTCCAGCTTATCGAGAAAGCGTGCCGCCTGCACAATCTGCAATGGATAGGTCGATGCAGGCAATACAATAGCTATCAGGTCGTCGGGATAAAGAGCCACCGGGCCTACCAGTTCCTCCAGTTCCGGACCCGACAGCATTGCCGGGGTGACCGCTGCTGCACTATCGCCGGGAGCAATGGCGACGCCACTGTCACCGATCTGCCCCCAGGCCACTACGGGGGTCGCGGCAGATAACACGAATGTGATCAGAAACAACAGCGACCACCCCGACCCACCTGCTTTCAATTTCATCTGCATATCAGCCTCCGGCCTCGGCATTTGACTTACCTGCATGTCAATCATAACTGGAGCTTACCCGGGTCAACCTGAACACGGGCTTAACGAGAAGGATCAGGGCAGTTCCAGACGCAGACATGCCCCCCCCAGGCTGCTATCTGCTATTTGTAATCCACCGAGATAGCTGTCGGCCAGATTTGCTGCTACCGCCAATCCAATGCCATAACCACTCTGACTACTGTCAGCCCTGGTACCACGGTTAAGTACCGCCTTTCGCAGCGGCGCAGGAATGCCATCGCCATCGTCCTCTACCGTAATCAGAAGGGGCTGCGAACTGCTACCCGTCGCTGTCACCTGTACTCTCTGCCTGCCATATTTGCAGGCGTTATCCATAATAATACCCATCAGTTCCAGCAGGTCCCGCTCATCGCCGCGAAATACGCAACCGACTCCACACTGCAGCTCTATTACCACCCCTTTATCGGCGTACACCTTGTGTAAACTGGCCTGCAGCCGCTGCAAGACCGGGGCAACTGGCACTATCCTCAACAGTTTGTGGGCGCCACTGGCGGCGCGCTGCAATTGATAGTCAACAATCTGTTCCATCAGACTGATTTGCTCCTCTACCAGATCACCGTAGTATGGCTCTCCGGCGTTTGCACTACGAATAACCGCCAGTGGTGTTTTCAAGTTGTGTGCAAGGTCCGACAGAGTATTGCGTGCTCGGCTGCGACGCTGTGTTTCACTTTTCAGTAGCGTATTCAGACTGTCGGTCACCGCCTGAACCTCGGCTGGATAGGCGCGGCTGAGCGTTTCGGTGGCACCCACTTCTATCTGGCCTATATCCCGCGCCAGATCCCGCAGCGGGCGCAGTCCCCACAGCAGTATGATCGCCTGGCAGCCGATCAATAACAGCGCCGATCCACCCAACCACAGCAATAAGCTCTGCCTATACACCACCTGCTCGGCCACCACGGGGCCCGCCGCCTCCAGCACCGTAAAGAGCAGGGGCACCTCCAGCCCCGACTCCGCCTCCCACAACACCTGATAAGAAAGTTGAAACAGTGCCTCCCGGCGCCTGAACTCCTGCTCTCCCGGTACCAGAGTGGGAAACTCCCGGGAAAAATCAGCGACATCCATAGTCAGGGTCGACGGCGATTGCCACACAACACTGGCGTTCGCGTCACTCACCAGAGCATAAAGGCCTGATTCGGGTTGATTGAGGCGTGCCTCCAGTAGCTGTTCGGGCATCGACAGCCCCCGCTCGTATTCGGCCTCGGCCAACAGGGTGAGAATATGCAGTTGCAAACGTTCAGCCTCGGCGGCTTCTACGCTGATCCGATGACCGCGGTCAAGGTATACACCCGTTGCTCCCAGGAACAGGGGTAGCAGAATGGCGCTGGCCAGCAATAACCGACCAACGATAGAACCCAGCGACGAACTCACTCGGTTTTCGCCTCCATCGCAAAACAGTACCCGGCACCGCGCACGGTTTTGATCGGGTTTATCTCATTGTCGGGATCCAGTTTTTTGCGCAGGCGCCCTATGAACACCTCGATGACGTTACTGTCCCGATCAAAATCCTGGTCGTAAAGGTGCTCTGTCAATTCGGTCTTGGATACGACGCTGCCCGCTCGATGAACCAGGTATTCCAGGGTATTGTATTCGAAGGTAGTCAACGTCAGCGGCTCTCCTTCGCGCAATACCTGCCTGGAACTGAAATCAATGCTGATCACGCCGTAATCGGCCAGCGCTCTGGAACGCCCCGCCGCGCGTCTTTGGAGCGCATTTATTCGCGCCTGGACCTCCTCCAGATGGAAGGGCTTGGTAACGTAATCATCCGCCCCGGCCTCCAGTCCTTCGACCTTGTCCTGCCAATCGCTCCTGGCGGTGAGAATCAAGATGGGAAACGCCTGCTTCTGCGCCCGCCAATCGCGAATCAACTCGATTCCCGATACATGCGGCAACCCGAGGTCTACAATAGCGATGTCGTAGGGGTACTCGCTTCCCATATATAGCGCCTCTGAACCGTCAGCCGCCTCCTCAACTACCCAGCCAGCGGCACTGAAATGGCCTGTCAGTTGCTGTCGCAGGCGATCCTCATCCTCAACAATCAGCATTCGCATGATTCACTCCTTGATAATTACCGTGACAACCCGGCCAGAGTCCTGCAACAGTCTCACGGCGTACCCTTTGCCCTTGCGGCTAACCTTGAGCACCTTGCCCCCACGTAACGCCCTAGCCTTGGCCGCGGCCTGCTGAGCGGTCATAGTTTGCTGTTGTTTGGCAATCCTGGGTTTTTGCGCCTGTGCCTCCACTACCGGAAAAGCAGCCAACACCATGCCAATTACCAGCGCGCGGCAAACGGCCGTGAGTGGTGTGCGTTTGGGCATGGCATTCTCTCCCTCGTTAATCCATTGGTCTCAGGTCGACCCGCAATCGAATGGTCCGGCCCGGGTGGGTCTTTGTCTCGGTATGGTAAATAGTATCCCCATAGCGGTAGCTAACGCGATAGCCAATGACTTTTTCCTCCTCCCGCAGTTCATAATCGACATCGCAGCGCTGCTCCGTCACATAGTAGCTGCGCGCCTGGCGATTGTGTCCCACGTCGTGGCCGATGGAGGCTCCCAGCACCGCTCCCGCCCCGGCAATCACCGGCTGGTAGCGGCTATTATGCCCCAGAGCACCCGCCGTCGTAGCACCGATTATGGCACCCAGAATCTGCGGTGTCGCCGAGTGGTCGCCAGCGGATTGCACCACTTTGACCCGCTCATCGTGGCAGGACTGGTGGGGGATTTTGTGGGTAATAACACGCACCACCGGCTCTACTTGTACTACCGGGGCCTCGACGAATGTGTGACTGCTGGCTGCAACCGCCATGGGCGCTACAAGAGCGCAGGCGGTCAGGGTACAGGCTAATAATTGCTTCACGATAAACACTCCTCAAACGAATCGGTAGTGTTAAGCCTAGAGGAGGCCCCCTTAACCGAAGCTGAACAGGCATGGAATTGCTGTGCCAGCATTCAGCTTTGGTTCAGCTGCGGCCTTGTATCGTAGAACCAAAGTACAGACCCAAAGGAGACTCACCATGAAAACGCTCACTGTTTATACCCTGGCTTTACTCCTCGTTACCGGCACCACGGCGGCACTGGCAGGTAGCAGACACCATGGCGGCCATCACTACAAGCCCCGGCACCACTACAGCGGTGGCTATAGCGTTTATTACGGATCCAGTTACAGGCCCCACTACGTGCCACAGCACTGGCGCAGAGGTCACAGTAGGCACTATGCCCGGGGTTACTATGGCCCATCTTATCTGGGTGCTGCTCTGGTAGGTTCGGCGCTAACAGCCAGTCTTGTGCATTCCCATGGCGGCGTCAGTTGTCGCGACAATCACGCCTCTGGCCCCTCAAGTGGAAGCTACCGGGAAGTGGTCGGCTGTTATCGCATTGAGCAATTGGCCGATGGCGGTGAGCTACGAGTGGATTTACCCATGTCACAATGCCAATAGTCGGTCAATTGGGGTGAATCTCAGTGGCCTGGCCCTGCAGCTCGTGGATCAGCCCCCGACCAGGTTTATCATGACACCCGCGGCCACAGCCGAACCGATCACGCCGGCCACATTGGGGCCCATTGCATGCATCAGCAGGAAGTTGTGAGGATTGGCCTCCAGGCCGACTTTATTGCTAACCCGGGCTGCCATGGGCACCGCTGATACGCCTGCCGAGCCAATCAGTGGGTTGATGGGGTTGCCGCCGAGTTTATTCATCAGTTTGGCGATAAGAATGCCGCAGGCAGTGCCAATTGCAAATGCGATTATTCCCAGTCCCAGAATGCCCAGCGTATTAAGATCCAGGAATTTGCTCGCCACCAGTTTGGAGCCCACCGACAAACCCAGGAAAACAGTGACGATATTGATCAGCGAATTCTGTACTGTGTCGCTGAGACGGTCGACCACACCACATTCATTCATCAGGTTACCCAGGCAGAACATGCCCAACAGCGGTGCCGCATCGGGTAACAGTAGTGCAACCAGAATCAGAAGTACCAGTGGGAATGTTATTTTCTCGCGAGTAGTGACATGACGCAGCTGAACCATTTCAATATTGCGCTCTTTCTCCGTGGTCAGGGCGCGCATAATCGGTGGCTGTATCATGGGCACCAAAGCCATATAGGAGTATGCGGCGACAGCGATCGCTCCCAGCAGATCCGGCGCCAGAATACTCGACACATAAATCGCTGTGGGGCCATCGGCACCCCCGATAATGCCAATGGCTGCCGCGTCGGCTATGCTGAAGTCCATCCACCCCAGAGACGTGAGTCCAACCGCTCCCAGTACGGTTGCGAAAATGCCGAACTGGGCAGCAGCCCCCAGAAACATGGTCTTGGGATTCGCCAGTAAGGGGCCGAAGTCTGTCATCGCGCCCACGCCCATGA
>JABHWT010000490.1 GCA_018657645.1 Halieaceae bacterium
CACATCAGCCACTGTGCCCAGCGCAACCAGATCCAGAAACTGCGCCAGGTTGGGTTCCTTCAGACCCTGAGACTCAAACCACGCCCTACACCGCAATTCCGACCGCAACGCCATCATCAGATAAAAAATAACGCCCACTCCAGCCAGGTTCTTGCTGGGGAACGGACAACCCGGTTGATTGGGGTTAACAATAACAGATGCATCAGGTAATTCGCTTCCTGCCAGATGGTGATCTGTAATAACGGTTACTATTCCCGCTGCTGATGCTGCGGCAACCCCGTCGAGACTGGAGATGCCATTATCTACCGTGATGATAATGTCGGGCTGTTCCCCGAGAGCCAACTCAACTATTTCAGGCGTCAAACCATAGCCATACTCAAAACGGTTGGGCACCAGATAACTAACATGCGCGGCACCGAGTTGGCGCAGTGCCGACAGAGCAAGCGCTGTGCTGGTGGCGCCATCAGCATCGAAATCACCCACTATGAGCATTTTCAAGTTGGCTGCGATTGCATCGGCCAGAAGAGTCGCCGCCCGCCCACCATTGAGCAGCTGTGAGGGGTCGATTAGTCGAGAGAGCCCCAGATCGAGGTCTTCTGGCGAGTCGATGCCACGTGCATGGTAAACACGCGAAAGAAGAGGATGCACCGGCAGTACTGGCAATGACGTGCCACAATTGGTTCGCCTACGGATAATCTTTTCCATACTAGCAGAACCCGTATCCTGTACTAGTGACTGATTGTTCCTGTCATAAAGGCATGCACAGTAGACAATTCATTGGCCAGGACTTGAAAGCGCTCGGGTCGCTCAAACAGATCCTGTAGATGTAGTGGTAATTGCGGCTTAATGGACAGGCCCGCTTTTTCAATCGCCAGAGGAAACTTTGCCGGATGCGCGGTAGCCAGTGTCACAATGGGTATTTCGGGAGATATTGAGGATTCAAGGGCTGCTTTTACCCCGATTGCACTGTGCGGGTCCAATAGATATCCGCACTCTTTCCACGTTGCGGCAATCTGGTCACAGGTCTGCAAATCGCTAACACACTGACTACTGAACAAGCCTCGTGCTCTCGCCATGGCTGCCTCGCTAAACACGATTTCACCATTATCGA
This sequence comes from Halieaceae bacterium, assembly GCA_018657645.1. Lineage (GTDB taxonomy): Bacteria > Pseudomonadota > Gammaproteobacteria > Pseudomonadales > Halieaceae > JBALVT01. Next base: position 1,112 of record JABHWT010000490.1, read on the forward strand.
ATCGGTGCATTAGGTCGGCAATCGCCTGACCATCGCGCTCGTACAAGTCAAATAGAAGGCGTTCAAAATTGCTGGACACGGTGATGTCCATACTCGGTGACAAACTGTGCCGCAGCTCCTGACGGTCATCCCTGCCGTGACTCATTACCCGGTGCAAAACGTCATTGTGATTGGTTGCAATAATCAGTCGCTCTACTGGCAGCCCCATTTGACGGGCAAGGTAACCGGCAAAGATATCACCAAAATTTCCTGTCGGGACCGAGAACGCCACGGACCGCGACGGTGCCCCAAGAGCCACTCCGGCATAGAAATAATATACTATTTGGGCCATGATCCTGGCCCAGTTGATAGAATTTACGGCGACCAGGCTTCGATCCTGCAGCAAAAAACCCTGATCGGCAAAGCTCGCTTTGACCATGGCCTGGCAATCGTCAAAATTGCCCTCTATCGCCAGGTTATGAATATTGTCTCCGGCTACAGTTGTCATTTGTCGACGCTGCACTTCGGACACGCGTTGATGTGGGTGCAGGATATAGATGTCTATGTTCTTACAGCGTTTGCAGCCCTCGATTGCAGCCGAGCCGGTATCGCCGGACGTGGCTCCCATAATTACAATCTTGCTATGCCTTCGCTCCAACACGTAATCCAGCAGTCGACCCAGTAATTGCAGTGCAAAGTCCTTGAATGCAAGGGTCGGGCCGTGGAACAGCTCCAGTAGCCATTGGTTGGCCGCCAATTGCACCATTGGCGCTACTGCATTATGGCGAAATTCGGCGTAGGTATCTTCAATGAGAACTGTCAGATCGGCTGCCGGAATACAGTCCTCTACAAAGGGCGCGATAATGGTCTGGGCTAACTGCGGATAATCCATAGATGCCATGGCGGTAATATCATCCCGATCGAATGTCGGGAGGGTTTCTGGCACATACAAACCGCCGTCCGTCGCTAGACCTGCCAACAAAACCTGTTCGAAATTGAGCGCGGGGGCCCTACCCCTGGTACTAATATATTTCACACTTTTTTACCTGTTATCCATCGAGTGTTTCCACCCGAATACCGGCAATCTCGCCTGTGACCCCATCCAGGGCTTCCAGTGAGCGTAGCGCTTTTTGCAAATTACACTCCTGGGTTGCATTGGTCAGAACAATGACCGGCACTCGAGTCTCATCCTGTGCAGGCGCCTTTTGAATCAATGCTTCGATACTGATTTCATTGTCGCTAAACACACTGGCAACCTGCGACATTACACCCGGCCTGTCCTCTGCTTCCATGCGTAAATACCATGGGTTTCTTACATTTTCTATTGCGATTACGGGCAGTTCCTTTATCGCATCTGCCCCTACACCCAATGGGAGTACTTGTGGAATCTGATCGACAGCAAGGTCTCGCGCCAAATCGACAATATCGGCCACGACTGCCGAGGCAGTTGCCTCTGCACCGGCGCCTGCTCCATAGTATAACGTTGGCCCCACTGCACTGCCCTCAACCAGCACAGCATTCATCACACCACATACGTTAGCCAGCAAGCGCTGTTGCGGGATCAGAGTGGGATGAACACGCAGTTCAACACCCCCATCGGTTTGCTTGGCGACTCCCAGGTGTTTGATTTGATAGCCAAGTTCTCTTGCGTAGTCTATATCCTGAGGCGTAATTCTGCTTATCCCCTCCGTGTACACCTGGCTAAATTGCAACGGCATGCCAAAGGCGATCGATGCCATGATGACCAGTTTATGGGCTGCATCGATACCCTCGACATCAAACGTGGGGTCGGCCTCCGCATAGCCCAACGCCTGCGCCTCGGCCAGGGCCACCGAAAACTGCTTGCCCTTCTCGCTCATTTCAGTGAGGATAAAATTACCTGTCCCGTTAATAATTCCTACCAGCCATTGAATTCGATTTCCCGCCAGTCCCTCTCGCAAGGCTTTGATAATCGGAATGCCGCCCGCTACAGCGGCCTCAAAACGCACAGTCACATTGTGTTGGGCCGCCAACGCAATGAGTTCATTACCATACTCTGCAATCAGCGCCTTGTTGGCTGTAACCACGTGCTTTCCCGAGCGCAGGGCTGCCTCAACCAGGTGTTTGGCATCCGTCGTGCCGCCAATGAGCTCGATGAGGATGTCCACCTCGGGATCTCGAGCTACCTCGAAAATATCGCGGCTGACCCGGATGCCACCAGGATCACAACCGGGATTATCGCGACGAGAACCAATGTGTACCAGGTTCACCGCAGACTGTGCCCTGGCCTCGATAATATCTGCGTTGTCCCTGAGCACTTTAAAAGTGCCGCTGCCCACAGTGCCCAGGCCGCATATTCCGACATTAACTGGTTTCAAGTGATTTCCTGTTAGTTCAATATACTATTAGGTAGCGGCTTTGCCGTCGGCAAAGCCATCCTGTTTCATCATTCGCCTTATATTGCGGATTGCCTGACGACTACGGTGCTCATTCTCAATTAAACCGAATCGAACATAACCCTCACCATACTCCCCAAATCCAACGCCGGGGGAGACGGCAACGCTCGCCTGGGTAAGCAGCTTCTTTGCAAACTCTAGAGAACCCATGCTGCGATAACATTCTGGAATTTGGGCCCAGACAAACATGGTAGCCCTTGGCTTCTCCACCTCCCAGCCCGTCCCATTCAACCCATTACACAATACATCGCGTCGACTTTTATAGAGCGCATTAATCTCTGCGACGCATGATTGGTCGCCTTCCAGCGCTGAAATCGCAGCCACTTGAATGGGGGTGAACATACCGTAATCGAGATAGGACTTCATCCGTGACAAAGCGCCTATCAGCGATCTATTGCCACAACAGAACCCCACCCGCCAGCCGGGCATGTTGTAGCTTTTCGACATACTAAAAAACTCCACTGCCACTTCCTTCGCTCCATTTACCTGCAGGATGGACGGCGCTTCGTACCCGTCATAGCAAAGATCCGCATAAGCCAAATCCTGCACCACCCAAATCTCGTGCTCCCGGGCAACGGCGACAATCTTCTCAAAGTAATCCAGTTCAACACAGTGGGTAGTGGGATTGGAGGGGAAATTCAGCACCAACATTTTTGGTTTGGGCCAACTGTTGCGAATGGCGTTTTCCAATTCCGCAAAAAACTCGGTCTCATCGGCAACCATGGGTACATGCCGTATATCGGCACCTGAAATGACAAAACCGTAGGGGTGAATGGGATAGGATGGATTAGGCACCAATATCGCATCCCCCGGGCCAGTGGTTGCAAGTGCCAAATGTGCAAGTCCCTCTTTGGATCCGAGAGTAACAATGGCCTCACTCTCGGGGTCCAGCGTAACCTCATAGCGCCGTTGGTACCAGTCGCATATTGCCTTGCGTAACCTCGGAATACCCTTGGACTGAGAGTAGCGGTGGGTGTCCCCGCGCTGCGCGGTCTCCACCAGCTTATTGACAATATGTTCCGGTGTGGGCTGATCGGGGTTGCCCATTCCAAAATCAATAATGTCTTCACCTGCCGCGCGAGCACGCTGCTTTAGCTCCCCTATTATGTTGAAAACATAAGGGGGAAGGCGTTGAATGCGCTGAAACTTATCGTCCACTGGGTAACCACGTCGCGTAAGCCAGCCACTGGGTAGGAAGCAGGCAATAAACTGGGTTGGAAACAGTACTGGGCCGGGTCGGGACTGTCAATGCAACTAGTGCACTTTTAGCCTCTGCACACCGAGAGTCCACGGCGCGGATACAGGCAGCTACAGTGCTGCATGCAAGTGGCCCCTTTATGGCAAGGCTATTAAATCAATCTAGTGACCACCGCTCGCACCGAGCCGGGTAGAGGTGCCGTATTTTAATTCAATCCCAGAGTCACCATGAGATCGGCAGCGGACTGGTATCCCGGGATCATCCTGCCCCCCTCGGTAACCATTGCCGGCGTCCCGTTAACACCCATTTTCTGCCCCAGCAAATATTGTGCTGCGACCGGATTATCAGAACAAACATCGTTTGGAACGGTCTCTCGGTTCTTCAGTTTGGTAAGTGTTCCCTGCCGGTCAGTGGCACACCAGGCGGTGGCAAGCTGCTTATAGGAATCCGACCCGATGCCCGCTCTAGGATAGGCCAAATAACGCACCTCTATACCCTGCTTGTTCAACTCCGGTACTTCCTTGTGTAATTTCTGACAGTAGAAACACGTTGCGTCTGTGAATACGGTGATTGCCGCCCGTGGTTCACCGACGGGCGAAAAAACAATCATGTCATCGGCGCCCACCGAGGCAAGCTGTTCAACTCGCTCGGCATCGCGACGCTTCTCGCCAAGATTAACAAAACCTCCCGGGCCAACACTGAATAAATCACCACTGATGAAGTAATCTCCGGCACCCGTGGAGTAAACCATTGGGCCATTTCGGAACTGTACAGCGTACATGCCCTCAATTTCACTGGCTTCAACCGTGGCTATCTCCAGTCCCATACTGGTTTGTTCAAGCATCGAACGAAGTGTATCAATCACGGCTTTATCCACTGCCTCACCTGCCCAGGTTGCAGTTGCACATACAACAATCAGTGCCGCCAGGGCAGTGCGAATCACTCGAAGTATCATTCTGTATATCCTCTACTTTTGTTGGCTTGGTTCATACCAGATAAATAGTCTACAACTCTTTGGAGCAATTGTGTGACTTTTAGTTCCTTACCCCCGCGGGTGATGCCTGGCGTGAAGCTCCTGCATTCGCTGCTGCGCCACGTGGGTATATATTTGGGTCGTTGTCAGGTCACTGTGCCCCAGTAACATTTGCACCACCCGCAGGTCGGCGCCATGATTCAGTAAATGGGTGGCAAACGCGTGTCGCAAGGTATGGGGAGACAAACTCCTGGCGATTCCCGCTCGCTGTGCATAGATTTTAATACGATACCAGAAGGCCTGGCGAGTCATTTGTGTACCCCGGCGACTGGGAAACAGCACGTCGCTGGGCACACCTTTGAGAAGCTCCGTGCGCGCCCCTTCTATATAATGGCCGAGCCACGCCAACGCCTCCTCGCCCATCGGTACAAGGCGCTCCTTACTGCCCTTTCCAAAGACCCTGAC
>JABHWT010000090.1 GCA_018657645.1 Halieaceae bacterium
ATGGTTTTCGATCTCAATAAATGTCTAGGCTGCCATACTTGCGCCATCGCCTGTAAACAGCAGTGGACGCGAGAGGAAGGCATGGAGAACATGTGGTGGACGGTGGTCAACACGCTGCCCGGCAAAGGTACACCGAAAGAGTGGGAAAGCATGGGCGGTGGCTTCGATAAAGCCGGTAGGCAACAGCCCAGTCTGATTCCCACCCGGGAAGAGTTCGGCGATGACTGGGAGTTTAACAAGCAGGAACTGTTCTACGACGGCACGGGTAAAGACACCTACCTGCAGCCCAAAAACTCAAAGGGGGAGAAACCCAGCTGGGGTCCCAACTGGGATGAAGACCAGGGGGCAGGGGAATATCCCAACTCCCACTTTTTCTACTTTCCCCGGCTGTGCAACCACTGCACCCATCCAGCTTGCCTGGAAGCCTGCCCGCGCAACGCCATCTACAAGCGAGAAGAAGACGGCATTGTGCTGATCAATGAGAAAAGCTGTAAGGGTTATCGTTTCTGTATGGAGGCCTGCCCCTACAAACGCATTTACTACAACCATGTGCGGGATATGAGCCAGAAATGCATTTTTTGTTTCCCCAGAGTGGAGAAAGGTGTCGCGCCAGCTTGCGCCAGGCAATGTCCGGGTCGCATGCGTTTTGTCGGTTACCTGGATGATGAGGATGGTCCTATCCACAAGCTGGTGCACAAGTTCAAGGTGGCGCTGCCCCTGCATGAAGAGTACGGAACCCAACCCAATATTTTCTATATACCGCCACTGTCACCGCCCCGGGTGAGCCCTCTGGGCAAGGTGGATCATTCCGAGCCGCGTATTCCAATGGAATATCTGGAGAGTTTGTTCGGACCCCGGGTCGGCGAGGTACTTGACATTATCGAGGGGGAGAAAGAGAAAAAGCGCAACGGTAAGGCGTCCGAACTGATGGACACCTTGATCGTCTACAAATGGCCCAACGATATTTTCCCGGATTTCATCGAAGATCCGGCAGAACTTTAAGGGGGTAAGAACCATGACGGGAATAACACGAAGAAGTTTTCTCGGCGCAACTGGCTCCACTCTGGCGCTGTCCTTGATGCAACTCACATGGAAGCCAGGTGGTAGTGTCGCCCAGGCAGGAAGTGCGGGTGATATGCCACTGATCGATTATGAGGGTTTTGAGGCTATTTACCACAACAAGTGGCAATGGGACAGCGTGGCCAAGGGTACGCACTTCGTCAACTGCTGGTATCAGCGCGGCTGTAACTGGAACGTCTATGTCAAAGACGGCATCGTCTGGCGCGAAGAGCAGGCGGGTACCTACGAACAAGTCGACCCCAAAATTCCAGACTACAATCCGCGCGGTTGCCAGAAGGGCGCCTGTTACTCAGAGCGCATGTACGATGCCTCGCGCCTGCGCCATCCCCTCAAGCGAGTGGGGGAGCGGGGCGCCGGTAAGTGGCAGCGGATTTCCTGGGAGCAAGCGCTGGAGGAGGTGGCCGACAAAACCATCGATGCTATGGTCAGTGAGGCGGGACCGGGCAGTATTATTTGGGACCAGGGCACGGCGCAGACCAATGGTGGCGCGGGACTGGGTATGAGCCGTACAGCCCTGGTACTGGACACCCCGGTGTTGGATGTGAATACAGAGATCGGCGATCATCGCCCCGGATTCTGCGTCACCACGGGCAAGATGGTGATGTGCAGTTCATCCGACGACCTGTTCTACTCGGATATGGTGTTTATATGGGGTGGCAACCCCATCTATACGCAGATACCACAGGCTCACTTCATCACCGAAGCGCGTTACAACGGCGCCAAGGTGATTACCATCGCTCCGGATTTTTCCGCCTCGGCAATACATGCCGACCAGTACGTGCCAGTGAAGGTGGCCAGCGACGCTGCCCTGGGCCTGTCTATGGCCCAGGTAATGATCGAAGAGGGAATTTACAACAGGGAGTTCGTAGTAGAACAGACGGACCTGGCTCTGCTGTCGCGGGTCGACAACGGCCGCTTTTTGCGTGAGGCGGATCTGGAAAATGGCGGTGCCGACGACATTTTTTATCTCTTCGATCAAACAACAAAGGAGATTAGGGAGGCCTCGAAAAAGACCCTGGCATTGGAGGCACTGGATCCCGCTCTGGAGGGGGAGTTCGAAGTTGATACCCCCGATGGGAGAATAATGGTGCGCCCCGTATTTGCCCAATTACGGGAACATGTACAGCAGTACGTACCGGAGAAGGCCGTCAAAATCTGTGGAGTGGATCCCCAAACCATCCGCGGTCTGGCGCGAGACCTGGCCAATGCCAGGGCGGCAACCTGCATATCGCAATCCAATTTCTCCAAGTTTTATCACGGCATCGAGATGGAGCGCGCCCAGATACTGTGCTTTGCCCTGGCCGGGCAAATGGGTAAAAAGGGCGCGGGTTATATGTCATTCCCCTACCTCTCCATAGACGGCCATGAGGGCCTCACCCAGGCCACCGGCAAGCGCAATCCCAAACTTGCCCTGGCGGCGGTGGGCCTGAAAATGGCGCCTAGAATTCTCAAGAAAAAGTACATCGATGGTCTGACCGCCGAGATGACGGTGTTTGAATTGGGAAGAGAGGAATATAAACACGGTGCCTTTCCCTCTACCCTGATGTGGCTATACCACCAGGGCGGACTCGAAGAGTTGTACGGTAGCTCGGACCAGTGGGACCCGGATATGAAGCGACCACTTTCTTCCTATATGGACGAGGCCATAGACAAGGGTTGGCAGTTCAAACCGGAAACCAAACCGCGCATATTCTTTGAGGCGGGGGGCAATGTCCTGCGGCGTATCCGTGGCTACGATGTGATGATCGACAAGCTGCTGCCCGAGCTGGATATGCTGGTCACCATCGACTGGCGGATGAGCAATACCGCGCTTTACAGCGATTACGTATTCCCGGCGGCTGCCTGGTATGAGAAAGATGATATCACCTGGGCCACGCCCTTATCCCCATTCTCCCAGGTTATTACCAAGGCCGCAGAACCCATTGCTGAAGCTAAGCCCGACTGGGAGTTTCACTGCCTGTTGCTGAAAACGATTCAGCGCCGCGCTGCCGAGCGGGGCATAGCCGGCTTTAGGGACCGCCACGGTCACCAGCGTGAATTTGATGTCTATGACGAGTTTACGTTTGGCGGGCGGTATACGGAGGACAATATAGAGGATTTCCTGGACCTGATTCTCGAGCTTTCCACCAACGTCGGCGACATCAACTGGAAGCAATTGAAAGAAAAGGGTTTCAAGCGATTTACCGACGTTGGCAGGAACGGTTACATGAACATCGGTAATGCCACCGATGTAAGGGAAGACGATACTATTACCACCGGCCTCTGGCACACCCGGGACAAGATGCCCTGGCCCACGCTTACCCGGCGCCTGCAGTTTTGCATCGACCATCCTTTTTATGAGGAATTAGGTGAGACACTGCCCGTGCACAAAGATCAGCCCAATATAGGTGGCGACTATCCCCTCTATTTGACCGGTGGTCATACCCGCTGGTCAATCCACGCCAGTTGGCGTGACCAAAAATACATGCTGCAGTTAAACCGAGGCGAACCGGTGATCTTTATCGGGGTGGAGGATGCCCTGACGCGGGGGATCGAAGATGCCGGCAGGGTTCGGGTGTTCAACGATATCAGTAGTATTGAGATGCAGGCCCGGGTGACAGCGAGTCACCGCCCGGGGCAGGTCACGGTCTACCACGCCTGGGAACCCTTTATGTTCAAGAATCGCAAGGGCTATTCGGCGGTAACACCCAACCCCATCAATCCGGTGCAGTTGGCGGGGGGCTATTTTCATTTGCAGCCGCGCCCGGCGGTTTGTACCCCAGGCTCCACTGACCGCGCAACCCGTGTGGATGTTGAGCGCGTGGTCCTTGGTGTGGCCACTGCAGTGTCAACGAGTGCCATTGTCCCGTCGAATGACGGATAGAGCGACTGCCCCTGTTGGCAGTAAGGAGATCGGAGTATGAACGATTCGAATCGGAGAGAGTTCGACTCCAGCAATTTGCCAGATATAGAGTTAAGCGAGAAGGCGCTCCTCGAAGCGGCAATCGCCCAGACCGGCCTTTCCGACTTCGGCGATGAGTCCGATTGGAGGGAAGGGTTTTGCCTCCTGCTCACATCGCTCAACGAGGAGGCGCGACTAACACCTATTGGGCGGTTGATTGCCTTTCACGAAATGCTCCGTCATTTGGCCAATCGCCTGACAGTGACCGCGGACATCAAAAACCATCCGGAAATCCTGGAGGTGGCGATCGAAAAGCCACTTTTCGTAGTGGGTCTGCCGCGAACCGGCTCGACAATCCTCCACGATTTGCTGGCGCAGGACCCCGATAACCGTGTTCCCATGACCTGGGAGTGTTACAACATGTCGCCACCACCGGAGTCTGCCAGTTATGACACGGACCCGCGGATTACAGTATGTCAGGCGCACCTGGACGAGACGGCGGGAGCACTGATTCCAGAATTTCAGGCGATACACGAGATGGGGGCACAATTGGCCCAGGAGTGTCTGATGCTCCAGGCCTTTGATTTCAAGAGCGTCATTTTCGCCAACCAGTTTCGCATTCCAACCTACGAGCGCTGGGTCGAGAGTTGTAATTTACTTTCGGTTTACAAAACCCATAAACGACAGCTGCAGTACTTGCAGTGGAAGGCCCCGCGCGAGCGCTGGGTCCTGAAGAGTACAGGGCACTTATGGGGGCTCGATAAACTGATAGAAGTCTACCCGGATGCACAAATCGTGATGACGCACCGCGACCCGTTGAAGCTTATTGCATCGCATTGCTCACTGGTGTCTATGGCCTGTAGCATGGGCAGTGACGAGGTCGATCAGCACGAGGTGGCCCAGATGTGGAGTGCGTCCTGGGAGGACGCCATGCGCCGGGGCATCGCCTTCCGCGATAGCGGGAGACCCGAGGCGGCGGACGTGTTCGATATGCATTTTTCCGAACTGGTAATAGACCAGGTTGGTATGGTCAGGCGCATCTACGATCATTTCGGGCTGACGCTAACCGAGGATGCGGTGCGGCGTATGCGGGAATTTATCGACCATAACCCCAAGGACCGACACGGCACACACCGTTATACCCTGGAACAGTTTGGTCTTGGCCCTGCCGCCGAGCGCGAGCGTTATCGCTTTTATCAGGACTATTTTGGTGTCGCCTCTGAGGGTTAGTTGTGAGAGGAGGGCGCTTGAGGTAAGCCATGGCGAGGAAAAACCAGAGGATAGAGTAATGAACAAAGAACAACTCGAGAGCGTCAAGGCCTGGGAAGCATTTTGCGATCAATTGAAGGTGGCGGGCGCAGTACTGGCCCGCGAGACAACCCCTGCCGATGACCTGACCCAGGCCGAGGGGTTGCGCAAGCTGGTGCGCATGATTCGCATGGGTTTCGAGGCGACTCTGGAGTATGGCAATACCGATTACCCAGAGGTCTATCAACTGGTTACCCCCACTACGCTGGGAGAGGGCGAGACCTCGGATTCCCACTATTTCCAGACCATGATCGATGGCTCTCAGAGCTACCGTATAAGCGGTCGACGGGGTGGAGCGCCCTTTATCGAATTTACCGTCTATGCTGGGAAAATAGGCCTGGACGAACATAGCGCACAGGTGGGAGCGATCACCGAGGTGGATCTGGAGGTCGATGATGACGGCAATTATGAGTTGGTACTGTCTCCCGATAAACACGCGGGAAACTGGATCCAAACTACGGCAGATGCCAGCGTGGTGTTTATTCGTCAGTACGCTCATGACTGGCGTGAGACTGAGGACGCCACCTTCAATATTGTGCGCCTCGGTGCCGACGGCTATCGTGGGCCGCTGACCATGGGCGAGGTAACCGCCGCCATGAAACGAACTACTGCTTATGTCACGCGGTCAATCAACACCTGGGCAGCCATTGTCGACGGTGCCCGGCAGGCGCCCGTCAACCAATTTATTACCTTTCCACAAGATGCGACCGATGAGGCTCCGGAAATGCCCACGGGACACCGTTTCTCCTCGGGTCACTTTAAGCTCGCTGCCGATGAAGCGCTGTTGGTAACATTCCGACCTGTAGACATCCCTTACTGGGGGATAGATATCAACAACTATTGGTTCGAGCCCATCTCGTATGCAGATCACCGGTCCCATTACAATAATCAGACGGTGCAATACGAAGACGACGGTTCGGTAAGAATTGTGATCGCCAATCGAAACCCCGGAATTTCGAATTGGATAGATACCAGAGGGCATCTTGAAGGGAGTTGTATTATGCGCTGGTCTAGAACCAACGAGCCAGTTCCCGGCATTGGTACCCGCGTTGTTTCGCTAGCGGATGTTAAGTAGTCCAAGATTTATCGAGCCCGTCCCTGGTGAACTCGCAACTCAAGGGTTTGCGGGGCTAATGGGTGTCAGTACCCGCCCTCCTCGTACTTGCAAATTCTCTTGATGGAGGCGTGAGTTTTTCATATGCTCAACCTGAGAAAGTACAGGATTTGAAGAAATCTGGAATGTCCGTGGAGGAAATCCAAATGACATGGACTCCTAAAGTGATAAAGAAGCCCTGGATAAATAGTACGCACCAATTAAGCCTGCAGGAAGGCGATTTAGAAGTTTGTTGTTATGGTCCAGAGCCTGCATCAGAACCAACGCTTGTGCTATTACACGAAGGCCTTGGATGTCTGGCTCGATGGCGAGATTTTCCCGGGCGCCTGGCTAATGAAACAGGCATTGGCGTGCTTGCCTATAGTCGATTCGGTTATGGTCGTTCAAACCTGTGCGCACTTCCACGCCCTCTGGATTTCATGACCCAGGAAGCGGTAGAAGTCTTGCCAGAACTTCTAGCAGCTTATGGCATTCAGAACTACTCATTAGCTGGCCATAGTGATGGTGGTTCTATCGCAACTATCCACGCATCGCGAGCAAAAAATCCAGACAAGCTGATATTGTTAGCACCGCACTTTTTCGTAGAACAATGTTGTGTCGACGCCATCACAAAAGCTCGTGTTCTATTTGAGCGAGAAGATTTGGCTGACCGACTGGGCAAATACCATAACGATGTAGACACTGCTTTCAGGGGGTGGTGTGACGTCTGGCTGGATCCTGATTTTATTTCTGGTTGGAACATAGAAGAAGATATAAAAAGCATCCACTGTCCTGTTCTAACGATCCAGGGTGACCAGGATATCTATGGCACTATGGCGCAGTACCGGAGTTGGAAAGAGCATTCCAATTTTCATCAGGTTACAATGGTAGGATGCGGACACGATCCCGTTGCAGAGCGAACAGAAGAAACTCTCGCAGTCATGATAGACTTTTTGCAAGACTAATAACTTTGATGAGAACTTTGAGGAAACCCAATGGCCAGATTAGAAGGAAAAGTACCACTCATAACCGGTGGTACGAACGGGATAGGAGAAGCAGGGACAAGATAGTACTCCGAATAGAGCAGGCACTTAAAAACTCAAAAGGTGTGAAACCGTTTCTTTCAGGGTGGCAATTTCGTTCCTGAAGCTGTGCTTGTGGGGGCCGAGCATCCCTTGTATCGACATGCCAAGCATGGTTGCCGAGGTAAGGTTGCGCACTTTTTCCAGTAGCGCGGGTTCTATCTCAAGATCACCAAAATAATAATCCCATACTTCTTTAGTTAGTTTTGCAGTCAGCTTTTCGCGCTGTGCTCCAAGCTCTTCATTGGGGTGGGAGCGACCGTATAGAACAATTTCGGTGAAGGCGAGGGAATAGGGCTGGTTGATATGCTCCCAACTACGATCGACCAGCACGGATACGCGCTGAGAGGGTGAAAGTTTCTTCAGGGAAGGGGCGCTCTCCAAGTCCGCGGAATACAGTTCCAAATTTCGCTCGACTACCGCCAGGAAAACCGAATTTTTGTCCCCGAACTGGTGTGCAATCGCGCCCCAGGTAACACCAGATTGTTTGGCGATGCGAGCAGCCGTGGTGTTTTGTATGCCCTCCTCAACGATGCAGTCAACAACCGCCTGAATGACACGTTCTCGAGTGGAGGCACTGCGCTCTGCCTGGGTCCTTCGTTGACTTTGCATTGTATCACTCGCCTTTGTTATTTATGTTTCCTACAGGTAATCATAATCCACCCCTCTTATAAGAACCCCGGTGGTTCATGACGGGGATGCCTGGAGAATACAACGTTCACACCTCGGATTTGAACACGGAAATGCATAATCTGGCCAGGGATTCATTTGTCAGTAAAGCGTAGGTCTGGTTGTCCTTGTCGAGCACATACAGGGTGTCTTCGCTATTGTACTGACCGTAGCCCGCCGCTTTCAAATCCACCTTCCGCAACTTGAAAGTTGGCGTTATATCAGCTTGCTGACAATCCCTTATAAAAACAGGAACCGCGTAATCCGGAAGTCGTTGAGTCGCCAGTTTGAAAAAGCTCTCTGGGTCAAAAGGGGAGTTTGGCTGCATGACCACGGCGGCCATTCCGGCGCGTCCTTCCTGACCCGGAATGGCGACTCCGTACACGGATACTATGTCCAGGCCATCGTAATCGCCTAGCGTATTAGCGACTTCAGTTGTAGATACATTTTCACTCTTCCAGCGGTAGGTGTCTCCGGTTCTGTCCACAAAGTAAAAGTAATCATCCTCATCGCGTTTGAACAGGTCGCCGGTTCGGAACCAGGCATCTCCAGGTTGAAAGGCATTGCGGAGAACTTTTTTTTCGGTGGCTTCTATGTCTGTGTAACCGTCAAAACGCCCTGCACCGACTCCGGGTATATTAACTATCATGCCCAGTAACTCGCCCACTTCACCTGCTTCGCACTCGAGAACAAAGCCATCGGCGTTGCGCACATAATCACCGTTTTGGCGGTCGTATTTCACCAGGCGGGCATTGCTCAGGTTTTTGTCCGGAATTCGGCCACAGGATCCAATCTTGTTATCTACATTGAGCAGATTGCAATTGACTTCGGTGCCGCCAAATCCCTCGAGTATTTGCTCCACACCAAAGCGCTCCACAAAGCGTTGCCAAACGTCTTCAGTCAGTCCGGCGCCGCTCATTACTCTCAGTGGGTGTTGTCTGTCGTTGGGCCGTGGTGGCTGATTGACCAGGTAGCGGCACATTTCGCCGCTGTACTGAGTGACGGTAACATTGTGTTTTCTCACATCGTCCCAAAACCGGCTGGCGCTGAAATTACGCCTGAGCAGAATACGACCACCACAGGCCAGCGCCTGCGATAGCAAAGACATGCCGGCGGCTACATGGTAGAGCGGTAACACACAATAAAATACGTCCTGCGCGCTGTGGGAGAGCATTTTCGTCCAGCCGTCTCCTGTTCCGAGCCAGCGCATATGGGTAATCTTGGCTGCCTTTGGCAACCCCGTGGTGCCCGAGGTAAATACCAGGCAAAACAGGCTCTCCCCAATCACGCTGCTGCGCAGTATCTTGTCGGGGTTGCTGTCCGGTGAGTTCAGCAACTGCTCCGTAAGGACACTAGTACAGCGCGCAGTTTCTGCTCCATCGGTATCGGGTACAACAAAGGTCGTTGCTTGAGTTTTTAACTCCTCGCAGTGATCGAGATTGCTAATGCATTCGCTACCGACAAAAAGCAACTTGCTGCCTGTAGCCGTGACAACAGCGTGGTGCAGGGCATCGCCGGTGCTATGGGTGTTGATCAGCGCCGCCACGCAACCAATTTTTGCCAGCCCCAGCCACAGATACAGAAAATCAGGACGGTTTTCCATCATCAACGCCGCCACGTCGCCCTGCCTTAAACCCTGGGTATAGGCAAAGTGCGCATAGCGGTTGGCCTGTCGATTTGCATCGTCGTAGGTGATCTCCAGATCACCCCATACCAGGAAACACTGCACAGGCGTTTGTGCTGCACGTTCTTCCAGACGGTCGGTGACAGTGTAGTGCTGCTCCGGCGTGTGCTGCAGCGCCCCTGCGGACAGCAAGCCCAGCTTACGCTGAGTTTCTTCTCTGGAAACCATCTGATAGTCCTGTTGGTCTTTGTTGATTGTTCAGCAGATTGCGCCCCCACAGACCGATAGACACTGGCCTGTTACATAGCTGGATGCGTCGCTGGCCATAAAAGTAACTGGGCCGACGATCTCCTCGGGTTGAGCGATCCGCTTCAGTAAAGTGATATTTGCAGACCCTTCGATAAACCCCGGTGTCGTGGATTCCAGGTCTTGCAACATATCGGTTAGAAAGGGGCCCGGAGCGATGGCATTGGCCCTTACGCCCAAGGAGGCCCATTCTTCTGCCATGCAGCGGGTCAGTGCTTTTAAGGCAGCTTTACTGGAGCAATACATAGGGAGGTAGCCCCCGGGTTTTAAGGCGCCCATGGTGATGATGTTCACTATCGACCCGCCACCCGTTTGTGCCATGATCGGAGCCGTTATAGCCGCCAGATGCATCGGGCCTTTGGTGTTTACCTGATAGTACCGGTTGAACATCTCTTCGCTGGTGTCGGTGAGGGGGTGGGGGTCCTGAGCGATGCCTGCATTGTTTACAAGAATATCGATTCGCCCCATATGCGCGTGTGCCTTTTCAACCAGATTGTCTATTGCCTGCCAGTTACCAATATCGCATGCCACAGCCAGTGACCTCGGTCCCAGGGCTGCAATTTGGTCTGCCGTTTGCTGGCACTCGGAAAGTGTCCGGCTGGATGCCACAATGTCAGCCCCGGCCTCAGCCAGACCCAGAGCAATGGCTTTCCCAAGGCCGCGGCTTGCGCCGGTGACGATAGCTACCTTGCCAGACAGATCGAATAGTTGTCCCATAGGTAAATACCCAGCTGTGCGCCGGCTAGTTCAATCTAAAGAAATAGTAGCGCTTGATTTGATTTGTCTCATCAATGTACGTACGGCGATATCTGATGGTCATTCTAACAAACATAACAAGCGTTTGGTATTGAAACATTCAAAAATCTGTGTAACCTTCAGATGAGGGCTGCCCTTGTCATGATTCACTGATTTATGACGCGCCACGTTGCCACTATATGGGTTGCATTAGTCCGAGTACCGAAAGAGGTTGTTTATGAGTGCACCTACGATTGAGCATGGAACGAACGACGGGCACTCCCCGTTGGCGAGCCGATGTATGCTTTATAGTGTATTTGCAGAGGCATTTGACTACCCGGATGCAGCGGCGATAGGCAGTGGTATCCTGGCGGAAAGATTGGATGAATTGCTAAATACAATCGACCCGCAGCTGTGCCGGAATGTCGACTGGGGTGCACTACGCGATACCGGGAAAGAGAGTGACGCCCTGGTGGTAGAGTACACCCGGTTGTTCGATGTCGGTGTATCCGGCCCGGTCTGCTCATTGTTTGGCGGGCTTCACTATGGCCCGCAAATGAAAACAATGGAAGAAGTGGTGCGCTATTACAACCACTTCGGTCTCACCCTATCCGAGAAAATGCAGGAAACGCCCGATCATCTCACCATCGAGCTCGAGTTCTTGCATTTCCTGTCATACGGTGAAAACGACCTGAGCCAGCGGGGGGAGGACGTGAAATCCTACCAGTGCGCTCAGCGAGATTTCATTGCGCGCCATCCCGGCCGTTGGGTTCCAATCATGTGTGAAAAGCTGGAACGGGCGAAGCCCATGCCTTTTTTCCGGCAACTATGCCAGCTTCTTGATGCCTTTCTCCAGTCGGAACTTACGAGACTGGAAACTCTACACGGCAGGGCATCTACCGTCCCTGTGGGACATATTCCCCATGTAGGTGACTAAACTCTGAGTTCACCGGGTACGGGTCGATTCAACCCCGATGACTATGTCGAAGCAGACAGGGTCGCTGCCTGCACAACTGGCAGTCAGATCAGCTTTTTCCGTTACACTGCCAGCGTGGTTTGCTACTGTCACACATTTCGGGGAGTAATAGCAGATGGATCTGGAGCTGAAGGGAAAGTGGGCCCTGGTAACGGGGAGCAATCGCGGAACGGGAGAGATAATAGCCAGGCAATTAGCCGACGAGGGGGCTCGGGTGATCGTCCACAGCCTGAAGGAGGGTGACTCGGTTACGGTTGCCCAGTCGCTCAGTGGGGCCAGTGCTGTTTGGGGCGATATCACAGGTGAAACCGGCGCTGATCAAGTGGTGTCGCAGGTGAACCATTGTTGTTCGCGGCTGGATATTCTGGTGAATAACTACGGCATTGCTTCCTCTGGTCGCTGGTTGACATCCGCCACGGATAAGTGGGTTGACGCATACCAGCACAACGCGCTGTCTGTGGTTCGCCTGGTGCAGGCCTTTGTGCCGGCCATGAAGGCGGGGGGAGTGGGTGCTCGAATAGTCAATCTGGGCACTGTAGGTGCGGTCAAACCCGGCGCAAAAATGCCGCATTACTATGCCGCCAAGGGGGCTCTTGCCACGATGACAGTCAGTCTGGCAAAAGAACTGACCGGAACGGACATCACCGTCAATACAGTAGCCCCTGGAGTGATCAGGACGGCGGAGGTTGAGGCATCCTTTCGGCAGCGCGCGCAGCGAGAGGGCTGGGACGGGGAATGGCCGGACATTGAGCGGCGCATCGTGGCAGAGCAGTTTCCAAATCCCATGCAGCGAATGGCCAGCCGCGAGGAGGTTGCCGACCTGGTCTTGTTTCTGTGCAGCGCCCGTGCCAGCTATATCAACGGCCAGAATATCTGCATTGATGGTGGGATGGTCGATAGAGTGTAAGCTCCGCTGGCTTTTAGCTCCTCAGTTTATCGTCTGGCCTGGGCGCCGATGACCGGAGATAGTGAGGCCATTGCCGTATTCTGGCACCTGTTCAACAGTATCTGGTTCTGTCACTATGCACCGCTTAACTATCCGTTTATCCCTGTCCCTGTGGAGTCCTAAATGAAATTGCCGATCGTACTTATCCTCTCCCTGTTCTCCATTTCGAACGCGATGGCTCAGACCGTGTATTTACGTGCCGCCAAAATGGTCGATGTGATTAGTGGTGAGGTGCACGAGAGTCCGGCAATCATTATTGAAGACCAGCGGATCGTCGAAGTGGGCAGCAGTACAAGCCTGGAGGTGCCAGCGGATGCAAGAGTGATAGATCTGGAAGGTATGACCATTATGCCGGGCCTGATGGACATGCATACACATTTGACCAGTAAGGCAACCGAGCACGGTTACAAGGGCCTGGCCGTATCCACGCCACGAGAGGCGATAACCGGCGTGAAGAATGCGCGCACAACGCTGTTTGCCGGCGTGACTACCGTACGCAATGTAGGCGCGGGCGGCTTCACCGATGTCGCTTTACGCAATGCGGTTAACGATGGCGATGTGATTGGCCCCAGAATTTTCGCCTCGGGTCCCGCGCTGGGTATCACCGGGGGCCACTGCGACAACAATCTGCTGCCCAACAAATATCACGTTGTGGGCGAAGGGATTGCCGATGGCCCCTGGGCAGTGCGCCAGAAGGTGCGTGAGAATATCAAGTACGGCGCCAACGTCATCAAATTCTGTGCTACTGGCGGCGTGCTTTCAAAGGGTACCAAGGTTGGGGTGCAGCAATATACGCAAGAGGAAATGGACGCCATTGTCGACGAGGCCCACCGTCGTGGAGTGATTGTTGCAGCACATGCGCACGGCACCAGCGGTATCAAGGCTGCGATAAAAGCGGGTGTAGATTCGATTGAGCATGCGAGTTTCATGGACAAAGAGGCAATCAAGCTGGCGAAAAAACACGGTACCTACCTGTCTATGGATATCTACGATACTGAGTATATTTTATCCGAGGGGGCAAAGGCGGGCATGCTGCCAGAGAGTATTGAAAAGGAGCGAATGACCGGCAAGCGTCAGCGGCAGAGCTTTACTGCATCGTGGAAGGCTGGGGTCAAAATGGTGCTGGGTACCGATTCGGCGGTCTACCCCCACGGTGACAATGCCAAACAATTGTCGCGCATGGTCAGGTTTGGAATGACCTCGATGGAGGCGCTGCAGGCGGCTACTATTGAAGGCGCCAAACTATTGAAACAAACCGACAATATGGGATCTCTACGTCGGGGTCGCTACGCAGATATCATCGCGGTGAAAGGTGACCCCATCGCCAATATCAAGACTCTGGAGAATGTGGATTTCGTGATGAAAGGTGGCGTGGTTTACAAGGAGCCGTAGCAACTCAATCAGGGGCGACTCACTGGATATTACACTGTAAGTGAAGATGTGCCTCATCGCGCGATAGGGATCTCGGCGCTCCGGTAAAGGTCTTCGATTAATTCGCTATACCGGTTAACTATCTGGTCGCGTCGTGGCCTGCCGTTTTCGGTCATCAGGCCGTTTGCCGCGGTCATCGGCTCCGACATCAAATGCCATTTTTTAACTCTGGCATAGTCCGGTAGATCACTGTTAATCGCGTCCACATTCTCCTGTACTCGATCCGCTGCAAGGTCATCCGAGGAGGGCCATAGCAGGGCGGTGCACCAGGGGCGGTCATCGCCTATCAGGACAGCTTGCTGGATCTCTGCCACTGCCACCAGTTCGCTCTCTACCCACTCGGGACTGATATTGCGGCCGAAGCTGCTAACCAGTACATTCTTGGATCGCCCGTGGACTGTCACATAACTGTCCTCGTCAATCTGTCCTAGATCACCGGTGGCCACTGCTTGCACGCCCCATGTTTGGGGCTGATTAAGATAGCCCAGGAAGGTGTTACCGGAAACCACAAGCTCCCCGTCGTGCTCCGAGACCTCTACATGGGGTAGCACTTTGCCACTGGTGCCGGGGCGATCGCCACACGGCGTGTTCAAGCTGACCACAGAAGCGCACTCGGATAGGCCATAGCCCTCGTAAACAGGCAACCCAGCCTCCCGCGCTCGGCCCAGCATTGCCGGGGCAACGCGGCCGCCACCCACTGCTATAAATTGTAGGCTTGCGGGCGGTTGCCAGCCGCTAGTCATAGCGGCATCGAGTAGCGCCAATAACTGCGGTACAAGAATCATGGTCTGGGGTTTAAGGCGATCGATTGCCTCGAGAAACTGTTGTGCCTTAATGCCCGAACTCCCCGCCATGCCCAGGGCTTCAGACGGGTACACCAGTGAGTTGCCCCCACTTAACATGGGCATATAGATGCCTGCAATATTTTCCAGCAGCGTGCTCAGGGGCAGAACGCACAGGTGGCGCGGGGCGTCTATATTTACCGCGTCGGCCAGGGAACTGGCAACGCTCAGGCACTGTGAAGTAGACAGGCACACACCCTTTGGAGTGCCGGTGGAGCCCGAAGTAAAGGTTATCTTGGCTGTTTTCAGTGGCATTGCCGGACAGTGGGTGCGAGGCACAGACATGCTATGCATACCCGCTGCGCCCGGTATGACCTTTGACGGGGCGCTGTACGCAGATGGTACGCGTGGACTGCAGGCTCCATCAAAGATCAAGCGATCCACGCCCGCCGTCTCGATGACATGGCGCACCTGGCTGTCACTGAAAAATGTGGGAATGGGCACCAGGCATATTTCTTCATACTGGCATGCGAGATCGACGACCACCCAGTTTATGCTGTTGTCAGCCAGGAGCCCGACGGTGTGCGCCTGGCTGGTGCGCAAATGAAGCGCCAGTTCCTTCACTCGCGCTAAAAGGTCCGCCGCCGAAACCGCCTCGTCGATGCCCTCCAGTACGGGGCGCGCCGGGGCTTCGTCTGCTAATTGCTGTAGTTCGTTAAACAAGGGCTTCTTCCAGAAGGCCTTATGTGGGCCGGCATTTTGGGAAGGGCACTCGTTAGCGCTTGTCCAGTTTCTTGTCAATGGCAGCCATCAGTTGGTCTATCTCCTTGTGGCGTCCTTTGTCCGCAAGCGGTCTATCCTGCCTGGGTTGCGCTTGCTTGGCCTGCATCAGATATTTGCGCGCTTCCTTCAATTCGTTATTTTCAAACAGAAAATCGGCATAGAAGTAATTGCTGTCGATTCCTGTTGGATTGGTTTTGATGCCACTCAGGAGCAGCTTTTTAGCCTTCTTGTCACTTCCAAACCCGATCGGCCACCCGGGCACTTTGTAATACAGTGTTCCCAGGCTGGTCTGAGCTGCGCCGGACAGTGCGGTTGGCTCGATCTTGATCGCCTCTTCGAGGTATCCTCGCGCTATCTTGGCATACTTTAATGCCGACAGTCCGCCCGCCACACCAGCGTAGGTGGAGTTTACGATACCGCACCAGATTTTCGCACTGGCGTCTCCGGGTTTGCCTGCTGTTAACTGATCACAACGATCAATCAGGTCGACATACAAAGCCTCTTGCTCATCTCCTGCGGCCTGGTAATTTGCGATGGCCCAATCCGATTGGATCTTCGCCACTTCCGGTGTCATCCCGGCATAGGCAGGGCCGGCCATAAAACTGAGCACCAGTAGTGCCAGCGTTGTAATGCTAGCCGCGGGATTGAAAAATTTGGTATATAACATGAGTTTGCTCCTCCAATTGGACTGGTGACAGACTAAGCTATCAATCTTATCTTAATCTTAAGACGCTATTGATTAAGATTATAGTATTTTAGCCTGACTGGGAGGCACACTAATTAGTGCTTATTTGGATAGCCGGCCCCCAGAAACTACTAGGCTCAATGCGTAGGCTGTAAAGCTTAGCTGTTCTGGACACCTTTGAGCTCGCCGAGCGGAGGCCTGTTTTCACGGGTCGGAGGCACATGGACGTGCCGGAGAGCCTTGCCGCGCAGGGACGCGCGTCAAGGCGGG
>JABHWT010000491.1 GCA_018657645.1 Halieaceae bacterium
AACACCCCGATACTTCCAGTAATGGTTGCTGGTGTGGCCCATATTTGATCTGCGTCAGCTGCAATATAGTAACCACCAGAGGCGGCCACAGCGCCCATGGACACCACGACTGGTAGACCTTTTGCTTTTGCATTGCGCACTTCCTGGCGTATGACCTCGGAGGCAAAAACCCCACCCCCACCACTGTTCACCCGCAGAACAATGGCGCTTACGCCCTCCTCCTCGGCCGTTGTTCGAATCAACCTGCCCAGAGAGTCCCCACCGATTGATCCGGGAGGTTCCTCGCCGTTTTGAATCGTTCCCTGGGCGGTTATCACCGCCACTTTATTCTGAGACATACCAGGAAGCGACATGGGTCGTTTGCGGGAAACATAGCGTTCAAAGCCCACGGCCTCGTACAGGCCATCATCATTAGCCCCACCCACCAGTTCGATCAGCGAGGCATTGGCCTGCTGCCTGCCCATTAACTCATCTACTAATCCAGCCTCCAATGAAACGCGGGCCAGGTCGCCGCCATTGACTTTAAGTGCGCCGACAAAGTTATCGATATAGTCATTCACAGCGCCATCGGGAAGATCGCGCCCGCCCTCGACGAGCTCGGTAAACTGTGCCCACAAAACCTCCAGCCAACGCCCTGTAATATCTTTCTCCGCTGGAGACATGTTGTTTCTGAGGAAGGGCTCGGCAATGGACTTATGCTCTCCCGCTTTGAACACATGCATCGTCACCGATATCTTATCCAGCGCGTCCGCGTAGTAGTTTCGATAGCTGCTGTAGCCCTCTAGCTCGACACCACCAAAGGGATGTAAAACAATCTTGTCCGCATAGCTGGCAAGTAGGTATTGGCCCTGGGAGAAATTATCTCCGACCGCGATCACGGGCTTACCCGATCGCTTGAAGCTCTCAATGGCTCGACCAATTTCCATGCTTTTGCTAATACCCACAGACAGCAGGCTATCCAATTCCATGACCAGGGCAGTAATGGCGGAATCATCCTCGGCATACTCAATCGCCTCGATCACATCCCGTAGCAACACCTGGTGATCTGCGGGTGAGGGCTCTCCCACCAACGCACTCAAAGGCTCCACAGGAGATTTCTGGTCGACTATCGTCCCCACCGGATTGAGCAATAGCGCAGCGCGCTCGGGAAGCGGTTCCGGACCGCCACCAAGATAGACAAAATAGATAACTCCCAGTAGCAGCAGAAACAGAATATTAGACAGCGCCAGTCGGATCAGCGTAATTCCATGCCACAGTGCAGATATGAAGCTCTTTATTTTCGACGGTTTACTCATTTACCACTCCCTTGGATAACCATATAACCTCGATAGCACGCTCGCTTATAAGTTCGGTAATGAACAGAAATAACGGCATATTGTATCAAACTGCCAAAAGCAGGACTCGTGCAAGCCCGAGATTATTCGTGCAATAATGCGGCAATGGATTTTAATAGACAACAATTGCACCATGTGTGGCACAGGATGCTCTACCTGTTTTCCCGATTCAGGACAGACCGTTGTTCTGAAAACGCCGCTGCTCTAACCTATATGAGTCTGTTTGCTCTGGTACCGCTACTGACAGTCATGTATACAATGGCGTCAGCGGTTCCGGCCTTCGGGGGACTTGAGGACAAAATGCAAGCCTTCCTGTTTGAAAACCTGATGCCCGACAGCAACTCGGAAATCCAGAGCTATCTGAGTGATTTCTCGCGGCAAGCCAAGAACTTGACCGGGTTTGGCATCGGCGTTCTGGTCATCACAGCAATCCTGATGCTGCGCAATATCGAACGAGCGTTCAACATGATCTGGCGTGCCCGGGAAAACCGCAGCCCTGTCGCCAGTTTTTTATTGTACTGGGCAGTACTGAGTCTGGCACCCCTCACCATTGGACTAGCCCTGGGCATAAGCACCTACCTACAGTCATTTGCCATCATGTTCGAGGATTTCGACCTGATTGGAGCCGGGTCGCTGATGCTCAAAGCCTCCCCTCTTCTTTTGAGTATGGCCGGCTTTACCCTCATATATGTGGCTGTTCCCAATTGCAGGGTACCCTTCCGGCACGCTGCCATTGGCGGTTTTACCACTGCTATCGCGTTCAACATCGCCAGATCGCTATTCACCAAATTAGTTGTCGGCTCCAGCTACACTTTTATTTACGGTGCCTTTGCCGCGGTACCTCTGTTCCTACTCTGGATTTACCTGTCATGGAATATCGTGCTAATGGGAGGTGTGCTGGTTCACAGCCTGTCTGCCTACCAAAGTCGAGAACAGGCCTCGCGTCCCACTTTGCTCAAGGCACTGGATGTACTCTACTTATTCCACCAGAAGCAAAAATCCGGCGCGACTGTCAGAGAGATCGAGCTAATCAATGGTAGTTACGAGACCATTAAGAATCTTGACAGTGAAACCTGGCGCGAACTGCGGGATACCCTCCTTGAGCACAAACTTATTTCTCTGGATGAGCGAGGCCACTATCTACTGAGTAGAGACCTGCACAACATCACGTTTTGGCAGTTGAAAGAGTGGGTCAACGCGGAATTGCCTCTGGATGCGGTGGCGGTTGCAAATCCGCTGAACTGGCAGGACGAGGCATACCAGATGCTGCGCGGCCAGCGTTCTCAGCAGCGCCAAATACTGAGCATCACACTAGCGGAGTTATTCGATCGATGAGAGCTGTATTGTTACTGGTTTTGTCACTGGCTTTGACGGGCTGTACCGACAGCGTCAATCCAACGGCTGCCTACCTGGACGACCTTCGAGGACAATGGGTAGTTATTAATTACTGGGCCCGGTGGTGCAAACCCTGCATTGAGGAAATTCCAGAGCTAAATCAACTCGATCAGCTCTACCCTCAGGTCACAGTCGTGGGTGTCAATTACGATGGTACAACCGGGGAAGAACTCGCATCTTCGGTGAAGTCATTTGGGATTGAATTTGCACTGTTAGCAGAGGACCCGGCCACGATACTGGGTACGGCTCGACCACTGGTACTACCCACTACTATTATTCTCAACCCTCAGGGGCAGATAAACGAAACCCTGGTCGGTCCCCAGACGCTCGCATCACTGGCACAAGCTACTCGTCAAAAAATGGTGGAAGTGGACGGGGGCGCATAAAAAGGCCGGCCCACAAGGGCCGGCCACAAGACAAAATCAATGTCGATTAACCTAGGACCTGGATAAAATCCAGTAAAGCATTGCTGGGTAAATTGAGACAGATAATGGCGCTAATTGCCAGTCTCGACCCCGCTACAGATAGTATGACTACGCCCCATGGAATTAGTTCCCACTCGACCAGAAAAATGTTCCAGCGCGCCCTGCTTACCGAGCGCAATGTAGTCACATTCTGCTGCCTGTATTCGCAGTGATCCCGTCAACACAAGCACCAGAAAAATGGTGGTATAGACCAGACTCACAATGATTTTTAGTTTCGGTCTCACGAAATGCTCCCATTCATGGTATTGCAATAGGAGTTAATTGTAGGCGGATCACCTGAATTCAAGCTGAATTTCTGGCTATCTTCATTACAATCCGTTAATGCAAGGTGCTTGGATTTTGTCGTGGTCACGCTGCGCGCCAGAGACTTTTTCAACTCTGGCTAGTTCATGTCGCTCAGTAATATGAGGCGCTCTTTCACCACCGGCCAATCCCGGTCTACCACGCTGAAGTAAACCGAGTCGCGGACGAAGCCGTTTTGCACAATCATGTGGTTCCTCAACACGCCCTCTCGAACGGCCCCGATTCTTTCCAGTGCTCGCTGTGATCGCAGGTTGCGTCCGTCTGTTTTGAATTCTACCCGCAGGCAATCAAGCGCCTCGAAGGCATGTGACAGCAACAACAGTTTGGTCTCCGTATTAATACCTGTGCGCTGCCACTCTGGGCCCAACCAGGTCCAGCCGATCTCGAGGCTCCTGTGTTCGGGTCGAATATTCAAATAGCGGGTACTGCCAATCGCCTTATTCTTGGATGATTCCACAATTGCAAATGGCAGTTGCTGCGGCACTGCAAGAGCCTCATCTATCCACTGCCGGGTGTCCGCCATATCCACGAAACAACTGCGGGGCAAATAGTCCCAGTCGACCACGCTACGACCGCGATTGAACAAGCCCTGGGCATGGTCCTGCGACAGGGGCTCCAGGCGCACCGCATTGCCGCACAATGTGACTGGATTAGGTTGCTTGTACACGACTCGGCGCTCCTTTTTGGGCCCTGTTCAGGGTAAGATAATCGTCGAGCCTGTAGTTTTCCTGTCCTCCAGATCACGGTGGGCCTGCTGTATATCTGCGAGCGCATATTTTTGATTGACTTCGATGACTATCTGTCCCGCCAATACGCGAGCAAACAAATCATCGGTAGACTGACGTAGTTCCTCGGTGGAGGCAGTATAAGAGAGCATTGTGGGGCGGGTAATGAACAGCGAACCCTTGGCGCTCAGTACCTGTAAATCCAGCGG
>JABHWT010000134.1 GCA_018657645.1 Halieaceae bacterium
CCGCCGTTGTAACTCGTGCAGTGGGGTTGGCCTCCAGCATTTGCGCCAGTGCTTCCAGAATTTGCTGCCGACGCTGAGATTTCTTTGGGGGCATGTTAATCCAGATCGAGTTGTTCTCAAAGCAATGCTAGCGATTACTGCGCATACCTGCAATAACTGTTGCGATGATTGAGGTAGATTTTTCCTCCAGGGCGCCTAAGGTTGTCCGCTAATGCGGTATTATAGGCCCTGATTGGTAATCAGGGTGCCAACTCCCTGATCGGTAAAGATCTCCAGTAATACCGCATGAGGCACGCGCCCATCGATAATATGTGCGCTGGCGACACCCCCTTTAACAGTATCCAGGGCGCAGCTAATCTTTGGTAACATCCCGCCACTGATAGTGCCATCGGCTATCAATTGGTCGACCTGGACGGTGCTGAGCCCGGTAACAATTTGACCGTCCTGGTCCAGTAACCCGGCGACATTGGTCAGCAGCATCAGTTTCTGGGCCTTCATTACCTGAGCAATTTTCCCCGCTACCAGGTCCGCATTGATATTGTAGGTGGCGCCGCTGTCGTCGACCCCGATAGGTGCAATGACCGGGATAAAATTGCTGTCTTGAATAACGGTTAACACCTCGGTATCAATTTGATCAACCTCTCCAACGTGTCCAATGTCGATAATCTCTGAACTGCCGAGTTCTGGGCTATAGCGGCTTACCGTCAGTTTCCGTGCTCGAATTAATTGGCCATCCTTACCGGTTACGCCAATAGCTTTGCCCCCATTGCGGTTAATACAGGAAACGATATCCTTGTTAACGCTACCACCGAGTACCATTTCTACAATATCCATCGTTTGCGAGTCGGTTACACGCATCCCGTCGACAAACTCGGTATCTATATTGAGTTTATCCAGCAGCGCTCCGATCTGGGGGCCGCCGCCGTGAACTACAATGGGGTTCATACCGACCAGCTTCATCAACACCACATCTCTGGCAAAGCTCTCCTGGAGCGCGGGGTCTACCATTGCGTTGCCACCGAATTTTACGACGATAGTCTTGCCGGTGAAGCGCTGAATATAAGGTAGAGCCTCGGTGAGAACGTGTGCGATGTTTAGCGCTGAATCCCGAGTTAGCGACATACTACATCCCCGACAATAGCAGTGAATTAAAAATTGAGTTCAAGGTCTGGAACCGCTGCATTAATTTGGACCCGGAATGTTTGCTTGATGGCCTCCAGGGCCTCTTCGCTTGAGGCTTCAAAGCGAGCTGTCAGCACCGCGTTGGTATTGGAGGCCCGTAGCAGGCCCCAACCATCTTTGAAATCGACCCTTATGCCATCGAGGGTATTAACTTTACCGTCTGAAAACGCGCTGTCCTCGATAATTCTGCTCATAACGGAGAATTTGTATTCTTCCGCAACAGGGATAAAGATTTCAGGCGTGTTTACGCTATCGGGTAAGTCGGCCAGAATCTGGTCCAGGGAGGCACCTTGATTACTGATAATCTCGGCAAGTCGGGCAGTAGCGTACATACCGTCATCGAAACCGAACCAGCGCTCCCCAAAAAACATATGGCCTGAAAACTCACCGCCCAATAAGGCCCCAGTTTCCTGCATTTTCTCCTTCATAAAGGCATGGCCGGTCTTCCAGAGTATCGGTCTGCCTCCGAATTGTGATATTTGGAGGGGTAGGTGTCTGCTGCATTTGACGTCGAATACTACATCGGCACCTGGATTTCGTGTCAGGACATCCTGTGCATAGATCATGAGAAGCACATCTGAGCGAACAATTTGACCGCTGGAGCTGATGACGGCCAGGCGGTCCCCATCGCCGTCAAACGCAACACCAAAATCTGCATTGTGATTCTGTACCGCGCTTACCAGCTCTGCCAGATTTGCCTCATTGCTGGTATCTGGTGGATGATTAGGGAAGTTGCCATCGACATCACAATACAGCGGTACTACATCGCATCCAAGCGCCGCAAACAGGCCTGGAGCAATGTTTCCAGCTACGCCGTTGCCGGCGTCTATAACAATTTTCAGGGGCGTTGTGATGGCAATATCCCCCACCACCTCATCGACATAGTCGGCGGAAATGTTCTTCTCAGTTATCTGGCCGCTATCCTCGGTGAAGTGGCCCTCGATGATTCGATTGTAGATGTCCTGGATGCCACCGGCAGCTATCGTCCGCTGGTTTAGAACAACTTTGAGACCATTATATTCAGCGGGGTTGTGACTGCCAGTCACCATGACGCCGGAGTTGCAATCCAGATGCTGAGTCGCGTAGTACAGCAGCGGTGTCGGCACCACCCCTAGATCGATAACATCGCGACCGCTCTTCAGCAAGGCCTGGATCAGGGTAGATTTTATACGCGGGCTCGACAGTCTGCCATCGCAAGCGACAATCAGCGTATTTTCCCCCTGTTCGAAAGCGATGCTTCCCAGGGCCCCACCAATAAGAGCAACCAACTCATCGGTTAACTCGGTGTCGCCGATACCGCGGATATCGTAGGCGCGAAATATATGTCGTGGAAAGTCCTGCTCCTGAACCGTCTCGGTTAGTTCGGGGTCGGCGACTTCCAGCTCTAACTCCAGTGAATCCTCATCATCCAGGATTTGAGCAGATTGGAACATGGGGTTAACAAGGCCGGTATTTGGGCAGGGGGGATCGTCTTCGAATTCCTGCTCTTCCTCCTCTGCCGTATTAGTACTTCCCAGTGGCAATGTGCGCAGAGTTACACGACGTAGGTGTGTGGCAATGGGGAAGAGCCCGGGTAGTCGCAGTTTCAGAGGTGTTTTCCTGCTCGCTGCCAGTAAGATTTCATCAATTTCCTTAGCCAGGGTCCGATGAAACAGAAAAATGGCAAGCGCTACCCCCAACACGATTGCCGCGGCGACCAGACCTAGTACGGTCAGTAGCGGCAGCGGATCAATCGCTAGTGTACCCAGTAGGCTTTGAGAGGGTGTAAAAGAGATCGACCAGGGCGTATTGGGTAGAGGAACCAGGCTGGTGTACTGGCTGTCGCTGGCGGTGCCGGCGACTGCAATATCATTTATCCTATCGCTTCCGTCGGGACCCGAGTACGACAGCTGTATTGCGGACCGGCCCACAGAGGTGTCCAGGGCTTTGAGCTCGTTACTCACCATCTGATTGTCGATTGTGGCGATCAACACGGCCTTTCGGCCCTCGATTTGGGGGTCTGAAACCAGGTAGGCCATTGAGGTCAACCAGCTATTCTCGAAGAGATAGGCTTCCGGGTGGGTTTCTTCGCCGCGACTGGTGCGACGCACCAGGTCTACCTCTATATGATTGCGCAGGCCCCCGAGATCAGCTTCAAACGCCGCTGTACCTTTTTCTCCCATGGGAACGAGTTTCAGACTAATGAGCTCGGGGAAGTACGCCAGCATGTTTTTCTCTGCCTGCTCCGTGGTTGCACCTTGCGAATGGATAATGGACGCGAGGGCCAATGGCGACAGGGCTGCACCGCGCACCCGGTCTCCTAAACGAGAAAATAACTGGCTGACATTGGCTGCTTGCTGGGTGGCGAAAGAGGCCGCGGCAGTATTAATATGACTAGTCTGCATCGCCGGCTCTCTGAGCAGGATCAGATAGGCAAAACCGGCTGATACTGGAATCAGGATCGCCAAAAGAACCAAAGCGGCGATTTGGTATAGGGCGTTGCCCTTTACGGTTATTCCCGCGCGCTTGCTTGCGGGCTTGTTGTTAGCGGAGTTTGGCATAGAAACAGCAGTTAGAAATATACTCTCATGATATTACGTTGGGATATTTTGTTAAATGCGTAGCTCGGGAATATTTTTCTGCCATTGGAGCAATTTACATCAACCCAATTTGGATGCAATGATAGCGATTAGTGTGTTGGCGATCACCCTCTTGCCCGCTCGTGGCAAGGTTTGTTCACCGCCGGACCAAAGGGCGGTTACCTCGTTGTCGTCACTATTAAAGCCAATTTCCTGGTTGGAGACATCGTTGGCAATGATCATGTCTAGATTTTTGCTCGCCATCTTGCCCTTTGCGTAGGTCAGGATGTCATTGGTTTCGGCTGCAAAACCCACTGTGAATGGCCTCGGTCGGGTAGCCGCTATGGTAGCTACAATGTCTGGATTGCGGACCAGTTGCAAAGTGATCTGCTCACCTCCCTTTTTAATTTTATGCGGCTCAATGCTGGCTGGCCTATAGTCGGCAACAGCCGCGCAACTGATAAAAATGTCGCAGTTGGGAACAAGCTCTAGGCACTGATCCAGCATTTGGGTCGCACTTTGTATATTCCTGCGCTCGACATGTCGCGGTGTTGGCAAATTTACCGGGCCACTGACTACTGTTGTTATGGCGCCGGCATCGACCGAGGCCTGGGCCAGCGCAAAGCCCATTTTGCCAGAGCTGTTATTGGAGATGTATCGTACTGGATCCAGTGCCTCTCGGGTGGGTCCGGCAGTGATAACCACGCGTTTGCCTTGCAATAGTCCGCTATCGAACAGGGCGCAAGCGGCCTGGACAATAGCCTCCGGTTGTTCCATACGGCCGGGACCGATGTCGCCGCAGGCCTGTTCACCGGTGGCGGGCCCTATAAGACGGACTCCCCTGGAGGTCAGGGTATCAATGTTCTGGGCGGTCGCCTGGTCCTGCCACATTTGTTGGTTCATGGCAGGAGCCAGCAATAGGGGTGCAGCAGTTGCCAGGGATGTTGTTGAGAGCAGGTCGTCGGCCCGTCCCGTAGCCAGTCTCGCGATCAAATCGGCAGTAGCGGGAGCGATGAGCAGCAGGTCGGCCCAACGGGCCAGCTCTATATGGCCCATACCCTGTTCCGCCTCGGTATCTAGAAGCGTGGTGTGCACGGGATTACCGGACAGGGCTTGCAGGGTCAGAGGTGTAATAAACTGTTGGGCCCCCTGCGTCATGATGACACGGACTTCGGCGCCCAGTAGCTGCAATTTTCTAACTAGCTCGGCCGATTTGTAGGCGGCGATTCCACCACTAACGCCCAACAGGATATTGCGATTAATAAGATGTGTCATTTGCTCAACCCGGTTGGCAAAATACGGATGTAGGGAACAGCAAGATACCACTGAGCTGCGAATTTTGACACAGGGTAGTGCGATTGTGCAGGGAGGCATGATGATTACGGCGAGGGAGAAGGCTCAGAAAGGGCCAGCAGAAGAAATACTGGAACGTCCCCCAGAAGTATTGTCAGATGCCGAACTTCTGGCGCTGTTGCTGGGAAATGGCTATCGAGGGTGCAACGCCCGGCAGCTGGCGGGAGAATTGCTGGACCACTTTGGCGGATTGGCCGGTGTGTTGCGAGCAGACAGGTCCCGATTACTCGCTAGTCCCGGAGTGGGGCCGGCGAAGTACGCTCTACTTTGTGCTGCTCTGGAGGTGAGTCGGCGCCACGCCCTGGATCTGGTGCGCGGGGGAGACGTATTGTCCAGCCCTCAGCAAACCCGTCGCTTCTTGCAGCATCACCTGGCAGGGCGCACTCGAGAAATATTCAGTTGCCTATTTGTCGACAGTCAAAATCGCTTGATTTGCTGTGAAGATTTATTTTTGGGGACTATAGATGGCGCTGCGGTATATCCCCGGGAAGTGGCTATACGGGCCCTTCAAAATAGTGCCGCGGCGGTCATATTCGCTCATAATCATCCCTCGGGAATAACACAGCCCAGTGTCGCGGATCGACGAATTACCGAAAGGCTGCAATCTGCACTGGGATTGTTGGATATTCGGGTTCTGGATCATATCATCGTCGGCAGTGGAACTCCGTTTTCGTTTGCCGAAGTTGGTTTGCTTTAACGGGGTTTGGTGGCCCCGCATACGCTTATCTTTTGCTTGCCTTGGCGAGGGGGTTCTGGTATAAAGTCGCGCTCCGCACGGCTGGGGGTCCTTCAAGGCTCTACAAGCCACACCCGTTTTTAACTATCCCGCGTCTATTGGGAGAGACAAGATCATGGCAAGAGTATGTCAGGTTACAGGCAAGCGTCCGGTAACTGGAAATAATGTATCACACGCAAAAAATCGCACTCGGCGTCGTTTTTTACCCAATTTGCACCATCATCGCTTCTGGATCGAATCCGAAAAGCGTTTTGTTAGCCTTCGGGTCTCTAGCAAAGGTATGCGGATTATCGATAAAAAGGGCATCGAACACGTATTAGAGGATATTCGTGCTCGTGGTGACAAGGTTTAATCGGCCAGGCCGAGGGGAGGAATGTAATGAGAGATAGAATTAAGATGGTTTCGTCAGCGGGTACTGGGCATTATTACACGACAGACAAGAACAAGCGGGCGACTCCGGATAAACTGGAAATGAAGAAGTACGACCCGGTTGTGCGCAAGCATGTAATGTACAAGGAAAGCAAAATCAAGTAGCCACCTGCTATCTGTGTGGATATGAGTACACCCCGGCATGCCCGGGGTTTTTTATGCGAGCGTCGGAGCGCTTGACCAAGAACAACAGCGAATTAATCATGCCTGAACTTCCGGAGGTAGAAACCACTCGTCGAGGTATCGAGCCTCACTGCCGAAACAAGGTCATATCGGAGATTATTATCCGCGAATCCAGACTTCGTTGGCCGGTGCCAGAGAGTCTGGCCGCCAATCTTCGCGGACAGACGATCGAGGGTGTTGACCGTCGTGCTAAATACCTTCTATTTGGAACAGGCGCTGGTATCTTGTTGGTGCATCTTGGAATGTCGGGCTCGCTGCGCGTGATTCGGGGTGGTCAGAAACCTCAGCGACACGATCATATAGATATTGTGCTCGAAGGGGGTATACGGCTGCGGTATCACGACCCACGCCGGTTTGGTTGTTTTTTGTGGCTGCACCATCACGAGGATCACCCCTTATTAAGCGCACTTGGGCCCGAGCCCCTGTCATCGGCCTTTGGTGGGAATCTCTTATACGGTAAATCCCGGCGTCGCAGGGGCCCAGTTAAAAATTTCATCATGGACGGTAAGGTGGTTGTGGGCGTTGGTAATATTTACGCCAATGAGGCGCTGTTCCTGGCCGGAATACGCCCGGATCGGGCCGCAAATCGCATCTCCCTGGCTCGCTATGAAGCATTGGCCAGCACTATAAAGGAAGTGCTAACTACGGCTATAGACCAGGGAGGAACTACGCTGAAGGATTTTGTACAGAGTGATGGCAGGCCAGGCTATTTTAGCCAACAGCTTCATGTTTACGGTCGAGCTAATTTGCCTTGTACCCATTGTGGCGCGCCATTACAGGCCCGTAAACTGGGCCAGCGGACATCAGTATACTGCATGGCCTGTCAGCGCTGAAACAGCTACACTTGACTCGTGGCGCATTGGAAATACACACCGGGGACCCGGGAGGTTTACAAATGAGGACAAAAACAGGGCAGTATCGCACCGTGGCAGTTTTACTGATCAGTTGCCTGTTGTGGCCATCGGCATTGTGGGCACAGAGCGCAGTGGATGAATCACCCAGTGCTGCTGCAATGGCGGGCGATCTGGTGGTAGCCCGGCCGATAGGACTGGTAATGACGGTACTGGGTACGGCAGCTTTTGTGGTTAGCTTACCCTTTACGGTAGTCGCGGGAAGCGTCGGCGAAGCAGCGGACACGCTGATGGTGGGCCCGGCAAAAACTACATTCGTGCGTTGCCTGGGCTGCCGGAATCCGGGTCAAACCAACAAGGATGATATGGACGCCAAATAAAGAGGCGCCAGAGACCCCCGTCCACTCCTAGCCGTACTTTAGGCTTAATGCTTCGGCTACCGGCTGGGGTACAAAAGGTGTTATGTCTCCACCCAAAGCCGCAATTTCCCTGACCAGACTTGAAGAAATATAGGAAAGGTGTTCCGACGGGGTGAGAAAGACGCTCTCGAATTCGGGATACATCGCCCTATTCATATTCGCCAACTGGAATTCATACTCAAAATCTGCAACAGCCCGTAAGCCTCGAAGCACGCATCTCGAGCCTCGGCTTTTGGCGAAATCTATCAGGAGATTGCTGAAACCCAATACCTCTATATTATCCAGGTGCGACAACGACTGCTCACACAGTTCTATGCGCTGCTCCAGAGTGAATAGTGGTACTTTTTTTTCGCTGTGGGCAATTGCCACTATCACCTTGCCAAACAGGCGAGCCGCCCGCTCTGTTAAATCAATATGGCCGTTGGTAATAGGGTCGAATGTACCGGGGTAAATGACGGTGTGTGATTGCATGAGTGTTGGCCGGGGCAATAAGGAGAGCTGCGGATGGTAAACAATTTGCCCCAGAGGTACAAACCGTTGCGCAACGACGGTTTTATGCCGAGAGCGCTTTGGGTCTCAGACTCGATTACAACGAAACAGGCGGAAGGCGACTTGGCCTGCAGTTTTCTCCCGGTGTATCTGCCAATCCCTGGGCAGGGCTGACAGTTCTTCCTGGCGTGGCGTCTCGATATAGATCAGAGCATCTTCAGAGAGCAATTGCCTGGCGGCCAACAGATTGCAAATCGGAACAACCAGGCCCTGGCCAAACGGGGGGTCGATAAAGACGATGTCCAGCGGCGTGCTGACCTTGAGCAGGAAGTCTTCTGCTGTACCCTGATGACAGTGCCCGTGGGTAGTAGCTCCAAGTGTTATCAAGTGGCTGTTAATCTGTTTCAAGGCATCGCCGGATGTATCGACGAAGTGGCAGTGTGTGGCGCCTCGCGACAGGGCCTCCAGGCCCAGAGAGCCACTGCCGGCATACAGGTCGAGACAGGTGGCGCCAGCAATCACTGGCGCTAGCCAATTGTATAAGGTCTCCCGGACCCGGTCGGGAGTTGGCCTTAAACCCTCGTCGGGGATGAAAGTCAGTTTGCGGCTGCGCCACCGGCCACCGATGATTCGCAGCTGGTTTCTTACAACGGAGCCCCGCGGCTTGTTTTTTGCTTGAGCCATTTCTCTGTCGAACACCTTGCGACTGTACGCTGGAGGTCACCGCCAAGTATAATGGATTTTATAAGAGGCTCACTATATGAAGTTTTTCAAAGGAAAAAAAGTTGTGAACCAGGAAGTTGCCCAATCCGAGGCATCGTCAGACCCGGGCGGTCTGCCTGAGTGCGAAAATCCTGCAACAATGGCTGACGTCAGCGATATCGCAACGGCTGAAACAAGCGAATCAACCGGATCGGAGGCCGGGCTTTTTGCTCGTCTGCGCAGAGGGCTGGGTCGCACCAGTGAAAATCTTGTACAGGGTTTAGGTAACCTGTTTCTTGGGCGAAAAGAGATTGATGCCGATTTGCTGGAAGAATTGGAGTCGCGTCTGCTATTGGCTGACGTTGGCGTAGAGGCCACTCTTGAAATCATTGACAACCTCACAGCGCGTGTTTCGCGCAAGGAACTAACTCACCCCGAGGCCCTGCAGGTCGCGTTGCGCGAAGAAATGCTTGCATTGCTTAGTCCCTGCGAGCAGATGCTGGAAATTGGCGGAGAAAAGCCCTACGTTATCCTTATGGTCGGCGTCAATGGAGTGGGCAAAACCACCACTATTGGTAAATTGGCCAAGCGATATCTGGGACAGGGAAAGTCGGTTATGCTGGCGGCAGGTGATACTTTTCGCGCAGCCGCTATTGAGCAATTGCAGGCCTGGGGCGAGCGCAACGCGGTACCGGTTATCGCCCAGCACACAGGGGCCGATAGCGCATCCGTGATTTTTGATGCTGTAAAGGCCGCTCAGACCCGTGGCGTCGATGTACTGATTGCCGATACCGCTGGGCGCCTGCCCAATAAAGAGCACTTGATGGAGGAACTGAAGAAGGTTGTTCGCGTAATGGGTAAGTTGGA
>JABHWT010000365.1 GCA_018657645.1 Halieaceae bacterium
AGCTGACAGCATCGAGTTTAAATTCCTTCGGATACTTCTTTCGTATGTTCATTTTTTGATCTCCAGTTATGGGTATTATCCCTTAACTGGGGTGTGCAGATCTATTAGACCACCTCAACCTGAGTAATGCCCAGCGGGATCAGATTGTCGCCCGTGGTCGCGAACTGGTCCAGGGCTGCCGCAACGATACCGACAAGGCCGGCACGTTAGATGTCTTCATGCAGGAGTTCAGCCTTTCAAGCAGGGAGGGGGTGGCCCTGATGTGCCTGGCTGAAGCTCTGCTGCGGGTCCCCGATGCCGATACCGCCGACGACTTGATTGCCGAAAAGATCCTGTCGGGAGACTGGGCCGAACACAGAGGCCAGTCCGAATCTTTGTTCGTAAATGCGTCCACCTGGGGCCTGATGCTCACCGGTCGCGTGGTCACACTCGATACCGAAATCACCGAGACCACCGACGGCTGGCTGAAGAAACTGGTCAGCCGGGTGAGCGAGCCCGTGGTTCGATTGGCGGTCAGTCAGGCCATGAAAATTATGGGCCAGCAGTATGTGCTGGGCCGCGATATCGACGAGGCTCTGGGCAGGGGCCGCAGGGAAAACGTGCCAGGCACCCGTTTCTCTTTCGACATGCTCGGTGAAGGCGCCCGCACTATGAAGGATGCAGACAGCTACTTCAACGCCTACCTGCAGGCCATCCGCACGATCGGCCAGTTGGAACACGCCGATACAGTCGTTGAGGCCAACGGGATCTCGGTGAAATTCTCCGCCCTGCACCCCCGTTACGAGTACCTCCAGGCGGCACGGGTGATGAGTGAAATGCTGCCCCGTGTTCGTGAACTGGCGCTGGAAGCAAAGAAGTTCGGCCTTGGCTTTACTATCGATGCAGAAGAGGCAGACCGCCTCGATATTTCCCTGGACATCCTCGAAGCACTGGCCAGAGACCCGGAACTGGCGGATTGGGACGGCCTGGGTTTCGTACTTCAGGCCTACAGCAAGCGCGCACCTCTGGTGGTGGATTGGTTGGTCGAGCTGGGCCGCGACGCCGGTCGCAGGCTGATGGTCAGGCTGGTTAAGGGCGCCTATTGGGACACCGAGATCAAGCTCGCACAGGAAGAGGGCTATGCGGACTATCCGGTGTACACACGCAAGGCCAATACCGATCTCAGTTACCAGGTTTGCGCGAGTAAGTTGCTGCAAGCGCAGGATGCAGTCTATCCGCAATTCGCCACCCACAATGCCCATACCGCGGCACTGGTACTGGAACTCGCCCGCGGCAAACAGTTCGAATTCCAGCGCCTGCATGGCATGGGCGACCTGCTGCATATGCAACTGGCCAAGGGCCAGCAATCCGTGCCTGTTCGAGTGTATGCACCGGTGGGTGCCCACAGGGACCTACTCCCTTACCTGGTGCGTCGATTACTGGAAAATGGAGCCAACAGTTCTTTTGTCAATCGCTTCATGGACAAGAAACTGCCGCTGACGGAGGTCATTGATGACGTTCAACAGGCGGTAGAGGCCAACCCTATGCGCCGCCACGCCGCCATCCCGCTGCCGGCAGATATCCTGCGAGCAGCCGGCGATGATCGCACCAACTCCCACGGTATTGACCTGGCCAATGCGAATGCGCTGCAACAACTGGTTGCCGTCGTGGAGCCCCTGAAATCTATGGTGTTGTCAGCCGGGCCCATTATTGGTGGAACAGCGAACACCGCCGACGGGGAGCCCGTGGTCTGCCCGGCTGACAACAGCATGGTCATCGGTAGCTGCCGAGAGGCAAGCGAGGAGGAGATCGACCGGGCTCTGGAACATGCCGAGCGTGCGCAGCCCGATTGGGATGCGCTGGGCGGCGCTGCTCGAGCGGACATTCTCGAGCGCGCAGCGAATGTCATGGAAGCCGATATGGACCGCCTGATCGGGCTGATCTCGCTGGAGGCAGGCCGCACTCTCTATGACGGCGTGGCCGAAGTACGAGAGGCGGTGGATTTCCTGCGCTACTACGCCCTGCAGGCTCGCAGGCGCTTTGGCACCCCGCAGCGGGTAAACAGCCCGGCAGACGGAGTAAACGAACGCAGCCTGCACGGCCGCGGCGTGTTTGTCTGCATCAGCCCCTGGAACTTTCCCCTGGCTATTTTCATCGGACAGGTGGCCGCGGCCCTCGCCGCCGGCAATAGTGTCATTGCCAAGCCCGCGGAGCAGACGCCACTGGTCGCCGCCGAGGGTATAGACATTCTCCATACCGCCGGCGTGCCCGGCGAGGTACTCAACTTTGTACCCGGTCGCGGTAGCGTGCTCGGCCCCATCATCATCAGGGACACAAGGGTAAGTGGCGTGGCGTTCACTGGCTCCACCCTCACCGCGCAGGGCATCCACAAAACCCTGACCGGGCGCCACTACAGGGACGGAACACCTGAACTGCCGGCTTTCATCGCCGAGACCGGTGGCCAGAATGCCATGATCGTGGATTCCTCCTCACTGCCGGAGCAAGTGGTGGATGATGCTATCCACTCTGCCTTTCTCAGCGCCGGTCAACGCTGTTCAGCCTTAAGAGTTTTATACCTGCAAGACGACATCGCCGGCAGTGTCATAGAGATGCTAAAGGGGGCGATGCGGGAACTCACCATCGGCTATCCCTGGGAAGCCAGCACCGACTTTGGTCCGGTGATCGATAAGCGTGCGCAAAACAGACTGCTTGCGCATATCGAGCGCATGAAAAAAGAGGCCGTCCTGCACTATGCGTGCGAAATGCCCCCCGGCATCGAAAGGGGCACCTTCGTCACCCCACACCTGGTGGAATTGGATTCCATCAAGCAGTTGCCCACAGAAGTCTTCGGTCCTGTACTGCATGTGATTCGGTTCAATAAAAGCACAGTAGAGCAGCTGATCGACGAGATCAACAGCACCGGTTTTGGCCTTACTTTGGGAGTGCATAGTCGGATAGAGAACTTTGCCGACCTCGTAATCAAGCGCACCCGGGTGGGCAACAACTACATCAATCGAAACATTGTAGGCGCCGTTGTCGGCATCCAACCCTTCGGTGGACAGGGGTTATCAGGCACCGGCCCCAAGGCGGGTGGACCCCACTACCTCACTCGCTTTGCAAAGGAACAAATAGCCTTAGTGGAAGCACCCCTGGAGGATACTCCGGCCAAATGCCGTGCAGTAAACGAGACAGGTTCAGTGACCCACCTGATTTCCCTTGCCCAAAACAGCCAGGCAGGATGGGACATGATAGGCGGCGACGCCAGAGCGGCGGTCCTGGAGAAGACCGCCACTGTGTTGGCGGAGTGTCAGCCCGGCCTACGCGCAGCCATTGCCAGTATCCGCTACTACGCTGCACAGGCCAGTGAAAAATGTCAGCGGCCAACCTCCCTCCCTGGACCCACGGGTGAAGTGAACGAACTGAGTCTTCACGGCCGCGGCGTGATTCTATGCTGCCCTGCCCCAGGTTCAACGGCGGCAGAGATTGTCAGCCAGATTTCGGCAGCACTGGCGGGAGGCAATAGTGTAATTGCCAACCCCTCCAGGGAAGAGTCGGCCCTGGTTCTGGAATTGGTGCGGGTGCTTCGGGATGCTGGCGTCTCCCCCACCGTACTGGGTTTTGCGGCCGGCGAAACGGCCAGAGAGCAGGCGATCGCAGACCAGCGAATCAGCGCCATCGCCTGGAACGGCAACGTGCAACAGGCTCTGAGATTGCAGTCGATGCTGATCGAGCGCGGTGGCGCTATAGCACCGGTGATTAATGAATCGGGTGGCCCCGACTACCTGCTGCGCTTCACCGTGGAAAAAACTGTCACCAAGAACATTGTTGCCACCGGTGGTAATGCCCTATTGCTCAATCTAGAGGAAAGTTAAACGCATGGAAGGCCTCAGACCACCGTTTCTGGCCGCGCTATTTTCAGCTTCCATGTTCAGCCCAAGCCCAACGCCTCGGCCTCTTTGGCCAGCACGGCCTGGACGCAGGCTTGTGCTTTAACACGGGCTATCAAGCCTGCCACGGCTGGCCAGCGCGACGCGTCCACCTCGTAGCCAGCATAAGACGCGTTGACAAATGGACTGACGATACTGAGATCTGTCATCATGAAATCACCGAACACAAAGCCATCCGCGGGCACCTGGGTTTCCAGGTAATCGAGCAGGGGGGGCAGATCCTTGTCGATGATGCGGCCAACCAACTCCTCATCGGGGTCCTGCTTAAAGGCCAGGGGGCGCATGAATCGCTGAAAAAATATACCCGCGGCCAATTCCGCGACGCGACCACCACAGAGGTCCTCATACCAGCGCGCCATGGCCTTTTCCGCCACGTTCTGTGGGTACAGGGCGGGCTCGGGGTGGGCGTCCTCGAGATACTGACAGATAACCTTCGAGTCGCCCAGCGTCAGATCACCGTCCACCAGCGTAGGGACTTTGCCCAAAGGGTTGATCTTGAGATACTCGGCATCTCTGGAGAAAGGCATCTGCGCTACGATTTCGTAGGGAATGCCCTTGAAATCAAGTGCGACGAATACCTTGCGTACAAACGGTGAGCCGTGGACACCATATACTTTAACCATGTTCCTCTCCTGGAGTGTTGGTTACCCTTGGTTTGTGATCAGCCCTGGCGGACTACCCGATCATCGAGTTAGACATCGGGGGGACCGCAGCTCAATAGCTTAACAGTTTTTTTCTGAATTACCCGTCGACTTATCCAACAGTTGTCGACGGCTCCTAATCTCGGTCGCGACAGCCATCTCCCTGTGTTCATTCACCCAAACAGCTGCAAAACACCCGTTCCTTCCAGAACACTATCGACACGCCCCCTATCCTTGTCGCCGAGAGCCTCATAGGCCTCGCGCAGCCACTGTAGGCACTTGGCCTGATAAGTGAACGGATTTTGTTCCCACGAACGCCCGTCGAGAGTCATTTCCAGCTTGCTGGCCTTGTCCATGACGGCCTTCGCGTTTGCAATGAGATAGGGCACATAAATCCGGCCGACTTCACTCAAAATGGCCTTTAAAGTATCCGGTGGATTATCAATATCGAGCCAGTCTTGTTCCGAGACGATATAACCGGAGAGGTCCTCGACGACCTCCACCCAGGCATAGACCCGCGGGGCCTGTTCCAGGATGACTGCCGATGGTGTCGGATCAAACAGGGCGAGGCAGGTCAACTGGCCATAGGACGCAAAATCCGCCGAACCCGGCCGTTCGCCCATGAGAAAGGGGTATTGAGTCAAATGTGCGTCGAGCAATTTGATGTAGCGCTTGAAACTCTCCTCTATTGTCGTCTTGGTGACCTCGTTCGAACCCACGTAGGACAGACGGTCAATCTGCCGCTCCCGAATGAAATCACCTATAGCGCGGGCTTCATCCTCCGGTCGATTGACTCCGCTCCAGCGCGGCAAGATATCTCCCGCCTTTTTGATGTCGGCATCGTAGTGCCATCGGTAGTGGAACATGGCCTTGGTTAGCCACTCATCGCCATAGTCTTCAAGCAGCATATCGATAAAGGCGAGTGCGGGATCCGGTGGTATGATTGACCGGCCCTCGTAGTCCTTTTCAAAGCGACGAATGAGAGGAGAGGAATCTGTGACCGCTACTTCTTCGCCATTTTCATCTTTGAAATAGTAGGTCGGCAACAGGGAAACCTTCGGCTGGGCCCGTTCCTTGTAGTGCGGGTTGTCGAGACTCTTCCTAATTACTGACTGACGCTCCAATCGATAGGGAA
The DNA here is from genome assembly GCA_018657645.1 of Halieaceae bacterium. Taxonomy (GTDB): domain Bacteria; phylum Pseudomonadota; class Gammaproteobacteria; order Pseudomonadales; family Halieaceae; genus JBALVT01. The sequence continues at coordinate 5,703 of JABHWT010000365.1, forward strand.
TGTTGCGAAAGCGCATTACCGCGAGCATCTTGCGGGTATAGGGCGACCCCGGCGCGCCCATTAATTCCTGTACTTGTCTTTCTTCAGCCATGGTGTTTTCCTTTTCTGCGAATTTGCGAACCCTGTCCTTGCCTCTGGCGCCGGGTTGGTTTCTTCATACCGGGAAGGCCAGGACCAGATACAGGCACTGCCAAAGCCAGGGTCGATACTCCTAGTTCCCAGCCCCCCTCTGCCTTGTGCACAGGGGGAGACAGGGGAAGCTGTAGAGAACCCAACCTATGACAGAGTATGTCCACTAGCGGTCTGATTGATTGCCTAAGTCTTGCCGAGACCGAACAGCAAGGCTAAACTTTACATGCGCCTCGCCCTGGGGCACATTTCCAATAATGATAATGTTATGGCGGTTATAGTGTCAAATGTTTTGAGTACTCTAATAGCGGCAAGGAAACGGTAGAATGTCTGCCTTGTCTTGACAATTTGAGCATTAGAAAGTAATTCGCTAAACCCGATCAGGAGTATTTTATGCCAGCCCCCATTATCGTCATCGGCACCGGTCTTGCCGGCTATAACTTTGGCAGAGAGTTTCGCAAGGCCGATACTGAAACACCTCTAATGTATATAACCAGTGATGATGGCCGTAGTTACTCCAAACCCATGTTATCTACGGGTTTTACCAAGAGCAAAACCGCCGAAGATTTAGCCATGGCCACCGCCGACGAGATGGCAGGCCATTTAAAAGCCTCTATTCGAACTATGACCCATGTCGATACCATTAATGCATCTGAGCAAACGATTTCGGTTGCCGGTGAATCCATAAAATACAGCAAGCTGGTATTGGCTGTCGGTGCGAAGTGCATTGAAGCGCCGCTGGCAGGAGATGGTGCTGACGACGTCTACGTCATTAACGACCTTATGGACTACGGCCAGTTTAGAGAGGGGCTGGCAGGTAAAAAAAAGGTGTTCATTATTGGTGCAGGCTTGATCGGCTGTGAATATGCCAATGATCTTTCCAATGGTGAATTTGAAGTGGAAGCGGTGGACCCAATGTCGACCGTACTAGCCAACCTGTTACCGGAGCAGGCTTCTCAAGCCGTGCGACATGCGCTGGAAACTGAAAAAAATGTGAAATTTCATTTTGGAACTGTTGCCGAGTCGGTGACTAAAAGTGGTGATGATTATGAAATCAGGCTAAAGAACGGTACAACAACGCGGGCAGATATTGTATTGTCAGCCATTGGTGTTCGCGCCAGTACAGCACTTGCCGAAAAAGCTGGTTTAGCCATTAACCACGGCATTGTGGTTAACCGTGAACTGCAAACCAATGACGCCAATATCTATGCACTGGGTGATTGTGCAGAAGTTGATGGTCAGCTGTTGTATTACGTGATGCCGCTGATGGCTTGTGCTAGAGCGTTGGCAAAAACCTTAAGTGGTACAGCGACACCGGTGTGTTATGGCGCCATGCCAGTAGGGATAAAGGTGCCAGTTTGCCCCACTCAGGTATCACCACCCCCTCGCGATGCAGAAGGTGAATGGGAAGTGGAAACGGACGGCAGTAATGTTAAAGCGACCTTTCGAAACAGTGCGGGCGAGCTGTTGGGCTTTGCTTTAACAGGCGACAAAGTCAGTGAAAAAATGGCCTTACAAAAGCAGCTACCATCCATTCTTGCCTGAATTCAATTATCTCTGGGTCGGGCCGGTATAATATGCTATTACTTGTTTCTGGATTTATGAATAGATCATAATAATGACAGCCCAATCCGCCCGCGTACCTGTTTTCACCAAAACCGCCTACGGCGTCGGATCTGTCGCCTACGGTGTGAAAAACAATGGTTTTGACTATTTCTTTCTGTTGTTTTACAGCCAGGTTCTGGGTGTGGATGCAAGTCTGGTGGGCACTGCGCTGCTGATTGCTCTGGTATTTGACGCTATAAGTGACCCGCTTATTGGCTATCTATCCGACAATACACATTCCCGCTGGGGCCGGCGTCATCCCTATATGTATGCTGCGGCAGTACCCATTTCTGTGTCGTACTTTTATATCTGGAATCCGCCGGAATCCTTAACGGGCAATGAGTTGTTCTGGTACATCACCGTGCTTGCTATTGCCGTGAGAACACTGATTACATTGTACGAAGTGCCCAGCTCGGCCCTTGCTGCGGAGTTGAGCGACGACTATGACGAGCGCACCAGCATGCTCAGCTACCGCTATTTTTTCGGCTGGAGTGGCGGCACATTACTGGCCACCTTTGCCCTGGCGTTTCTCCTGGTACCGACAGAGACCATTACCAACGGTATGTTCAATATTGAAGGCTTTGGGAAGATGGGTCTACTGGCATCCGTTGTAATCTTTACTGCCATAATGGCATCGGCTCTTGGCACCCATAGCCGCATTCCCACGCTCAGGGATCCGCCTGCAAAGCGGAAAATTACCCTGAGACGCATATACCGGGAATTGTTTGAGACCCTGGTCAACCGCTCATTTCTTTCACTGTTTCTGGCCGCCCTCTTCGGGGCAATTGCCACCGGCCTGGCCGCGGGTCTGTCGTATTACTTTAATACGTATTTTTGGGAGTTCAGCAACCAGCAAATCAGTTACCTGTCTATCTCTGTCGTGATTTCAGCACTGATCGGGTTTGTCATTTCACCAGTGATTTCGCGCAAAATGGGCAAGAAGACCGGGGCGATTGCCTGCGGCATTATCGCCTTTACTACTGCCCCGCTACCCATTGCTCTGCGCCTGCTGGGGTGGATGCCAGACAATGGCAGCCCAATCCTGTTTCCTATAATACTAGCGAGCACTGTTCTGGATGTTGGACTGATTATCAGCTATCAGACCCTGATGGCGGCAATGATCGCCGATGTGGTGGAGGAGAGCGAGCTGAAAACTCAGCGCCGCTCGGAGGGAGTCTTTTTCGCGGCTGTTACCTTCACCCGGAAGCTGGTCCAGGGGTTTGGCGTGATGTCGGCCACGGTTATTCTCAGCATCGCACAGTTCCCGAAAGCGGTGTTACCAGGTGATATTCCCGAGGATGTGTTATTCAAACTGGGAGGACTTTATGCTCCTTCGATTTTTGGGGTCTGGATGTTGATGATCGCCTGCCTGTCCCTGTATCGCATTGATCGCAACGCCCACGAACGGAACCTGGCGGCTCTGGCTGCGAACCGGAATGGGCGTCCAGCCAGCCAACGATAACCAATAGCATGCAGTGAGAATGAGCGTCGCTGGCATCCTGCGCCCTCTCCATGAGCCGCCAAAACGCCTCGAAAATTCTATCCGCCCTCGATTCCTGGGCTGGCTTGAGTTGCAGTCCATTGGATCTATAAATCACGCCATTGGCATAATTGGTTGCAACTCTGGGTAACTCCAGGTCATCCGCCAGCGCAGTAAGAGGGTTATTGGTAATTCCGTGGATCCAGGAAGCACCCAGGTCCAGAGGCAAACTGTCTATGCTGCGATCGGTCCAGACCCGTCCGCCAATCCGGTTTCTGGCCTCCAGGACCAACACATCGTAGCCCTCTTGTTGCAACTCTTTCGCCGCTGTTAATCCAGACACGCCAGCGCCAATCACTATAATGCGCTGAGCGCTGGCGTTAACCGCGCAAAAACTCAGCACCAGTACGATCAATCGGATTGACATGGTTATATCCAGCATAGGTAGTGCCGCAATACGAACACGAGGGGCTTTTATACCACTTGTCATCGCGACGGGAAACGTTCAGGTACTCCACTGTATATTCTCAGGCACCTCCAAACCCACCGCATGACTCTTAAAATTGGTTGTAACAGGTTGGTCTGAAATATGGGAAACTTGTGCCAATGAGCTTATCGAGCATTGAATTCAAAGAGCTTCAAGCCGCAAAAATACTGCTTGAAAATCCCGGTGTGGCAGCGCGATTAACCCACCTAATTGGCACTCCCATAGAAAAAGGCCTGGATTTATTGCCGCAGGACTGGAGTGAGAAAGTCCAGGAGCTTACGCAGGCAGCCTTAATCAGTGCAGCCCACGCGGCGGTTTTTACTATGGACGATATTCCAGGTGAGGCGTCGTCGGAACAGTGGCACAAACTTGGGGCGGCAATAAGCGGCGGCCTTGGCGGATTTTTTGGACTTACCCTGATAGCGGCGGAACTACCCGTATCCACCACCATTATTCTTCGCTCCATCGCCGATATAGCGAGAAGTGAGGGCGAGTCGGTGCTTTCGATTGAGACGAAACTTGCCTGCCTTGAGGTATTCGCATTAGGGGGAGGTAGTTCCTCCGATGACGGCGTCGAGACAGGTTATTTTACCGTGCGTTCGACCCTCGCAAAATCCGTGACAGAGGCCACAGAGTATATTGCCAGACACGGTGTTGTCGGGGAGGCCGGCCCTGCCTTGATAAAATTCCTGGCAAAGATTGCAAAGTACTTTGGAATACAGGTAACCCAAAAGGTCGCTGCGCAGGCTGTCCCCGCGATGGGTGCCGCCGGGGGCGCCGTTATAAACACGCTGTTTATAGACCATTTTCAAGACATGGCCAGAGGGCATTTCATTATTAGAAAGCTCGAGAGAACACATGGCAGGCGCGTTATCAGACCCCTGTATGACGCCCTACCGGCCAGAGTGTGAGCAATATGCCAGGCACGGCCCTGCTCTTCAGCGCTTTTCTTTTTGGGACGCTGGCCTGGCGGCTACGACCCTGACCCTATAGTCTTCAACTTCACTGGCTTCGCCCAGTGGTCCTATGCGGGTTTTTATTACTTTTTGTTGCCCTGGTGACAAGCTGTATGAACCACGTAAGGTCGAGGTCTTGCCCGCCGTGTAGGAATCTAGCATTTGCACCACCTCCACCCTTACACCGACTACCGCAATGGGACTATTATTTTTCAAGGCAATGTTCAAATAGCCATTTTGCGCAACAACCGGTTTACTGAGCACATATTTCTCGGGCTTCTCTGACAGTTCCAGATCTATCATTTTTATCTGGGCTCGATCGCTGAGATCTCCCTCGCCAGTACTGGCATTCCGATAGAAATTCAATGCCTGTTGTCTATCGCCCCTGGCCAGTGAAATCTCGCCAAGGTAGTAGGCGGCGGCTTCGGTGGGCAGTAGCTTGTAACTTGCATTTAGATCACCATAGGCGCTATTAGTTTTGCCTCTTTCATAACGAAGCAAACCGCGGTACAACCTTGGGCTATAGTAGCCTGGAGACCTTTTAATAGCTGTATTAAAGGCTTTCTCTGCTTTGGCTGTATTTCCCAGCATCGCCCAGGCGTGACCGCGCAACTCCCAGAATTGCCCCTCCCTAGGCTGAATGGAGATCGCCTTGTCCAGGTGGGATAATGCGACTTTGGCGCGCTTTTCCTCAAGAGCCGTCTGCGCTTTTTCCTGTGCCGCATAGGCAGCTTCGTCCTTTCTCAACTGAGCGATATTCTGCTGGTAACGGCTTTTGTATTTCTGACCTTTGGGTAAAGTACCAGCTCTGGCTGTGTTTGCATTCACTCGCGCCTGTGACGGCGGGTGACTGGCAAACAACTGCGACAGGAAATCCTCTGTTTTGCCACCCTTTAACTTTACAAACAATTGTTGCAGCTGTACTGCTCCATCGGGGGAATATCCCGCCCGCGCCATGTACTCCATGCCATAATGGTCTGATTCCAGTTCATCATCCCTTCCATATTTTGCCATCCAGGCACCGCCGCCAAGCTGCGCCGCCAGTCCCGCCAGCTGCCCATACCCCTCTGCCTGCGCTGCAACGGTGGCAACCTGAGCCCCCAGCCCAATAAACATCCCTCGTGTCATCTGGGCAGCACCGTGGCGAGCGGCCGCGTGAACTATTTCGTGCCCCAGCACTGCGGCCAATTCTGACTCGTCATTCAGCAGTGTCAACAGACCGCGATTAATGGCAATTTTCCCTCCCGGCAGCGCCCAGGCATTGGGTACAGCGTTATTGAGTACCACAAACTCATAAGGCAGATTCGGCGCGTCGCTGACCCGTGCCAGCTTGTTGCCTACAAGGGCAACATAGGCCTGTACAGTGGGATCTATTGCGTATTGACCTCCCTGAGACTGCTGCGATGGCACGTAATTCTGTTCACCTATGGCCACCTCCTGCTCGGTTGATATCAGGGTCAGTTCCTGCTCTCCGGTCACTGGATTGACCGAACAACCGGCCATCACAAGTGCCAATAGGCACAGTGTTACTCTCGTCAACTTGCCTACCATTTAGTCCTCCGCAATGAGCCGCAGCCGTCTATTTTCCAGCGGTGCACTAGTGCACATTCAATCTGCCTGAACACCCACTGCACGCACTGCCAGCAGCCAGATACTACCACTGGTCAATACAGAATTATATCGGCAAGACAGCCCAATAAAAATAAGCTGGTAAACCTGCGGGTATGGCTAAATGCATGGGCAGAAAACCAAAGGGGCCATATTTCTACCGGATAATCCGTTGGTCTTAACCCGGGCTTCGCCTTCCCGAATACGCGAACTATTTTTAACAAATATGGCAGGTTCAGCATCACCAACAACAAGGTCCAGCTGTAACGGCCAGCCAGAACCAGGGTGAGGCACAGCAGGTACGATGCCGCCAGCATCACTACGACTGCCAGGCGAGAACGCTCCTCCCCAAGAATAACCGGTAAGGTATTCACTTGCATGTTCCTGTCGGCCTCAAGCTTGTCCGTATGCTTGCCAAACAGGACAGTAGTTGGTCCCAGGGCATACACCAGGCTGAGCCAGCAGGCATCCCAACTCCAGTGCCCAGCCACAACATAAAAGCAACCACCGACCATTAGTGGCCCCCATACCAGCAGTACAGCCGGCTCGCCCAGTCCATAATGTTTCAATGGCCAGCTATAGAAAAGCACAAAAAACACACCGGCCAACATCAGGTCTAGAGTCAATCCACTGCGCTGCCACACTAGCCAGGCACCCAGGAGAAGGCCAATTGCCCCGGTAATTAGGAGGTATAAGTAGAACTGCCGCAGAGTCAGCAACCCATCTTCCAGCACGTGCACGCCATACTGATTCCGGAAGTAGTTGCTACTATCGATGCCTCGTCGCGAGTCGGTATAGTCATTAAGCAGATTGTTGGTAGCGTGGGCAAAGACCAGCCCCAAACACACTGCAAACCAGATATCCCACTCAAACTGCCCAGCTCGCCAGGCCAATAAACCACCCAGAGCTGCCGCCGTAATCGTCATAAAAAACACCGAGGCCCGGCACGCAATCAACCACTTTGCCACTGGATCCAGTGTCTGCCATTGGGCGGTATTGACCCTTGGCATTGTAGTCAGTGCCCTCCACCACATCGCAATATCAATCATAGTAGCGCAGCGCCAGGCTGCATGCTCCATAGGGGATACGTCTCATAACCTTCCATGCCAGTTTATATCAACTTCGATGCAATAATCGGTAGTCGCTGTCGGGTTTCACCGGTATGCACCCAGAACTCCAGCGCCCTGACGACCGTATTGTACACCCAGTGATGGGGGCTGGTATTGATAGTATTGCCAGAGACAATAACGGCCCGATAAGGCGCGGGTGCTTGTCAGTTGACTGCGTGAAGTTTAGAGCTGGCTAGAGAAGCCTGTGCTGGGAAGTACAAAAAACTCAGCCGCCCGAGAGACGGCTGATTTCGTAATGTCCGAACCCGAAGTTAAAGCTAGTTATTGAGCGAAACCTGGTTTTCTATCTTGTTTTCCGAGGAGCGGATTGCCACCCCATTTTTATCTACCAGGTTGGTCTTTCCCTGGTCATCGACCCAGCAGGTCACAAGTAGACTGCTGCTTTGCGCCGGAATCGCTTTGATTCGAAACTGATTGCCGGCACGGCTACGTTTGATAGATTTGAGCTTCAGACGAGTGTCCTCTCCATAAATTGCTTTCAAACCGGCCTTACATTGCCCCAAGTACTCATTGTCGGAACTGGATGCGAACGCTGGCAAGGTTGCTCCGGCCATAACCAATCCCATCGTCAATGCTACAAGCTTATTCATGTCTATAACTCCCTTTGTGTTGTCAGGAGTTATAATACACATACCCATATTTGATTAGAATACCCGGAATTGCTCTAGTTCGACGCAATAATGGGCATGGCGTTATTGCTTTAGTACCTCTCCAAATACTCAGCTTGAACTGCTACTCCTGGGCCTTGTATCTATTTGATGCGCTATCTTCGCCGTTTCCTCGGCAATAATTTCACGTACTGTTCGCAGTCTTGCACTGAGTCTCAGGTCTCTGTGAGTAAGCACCCACATATCGGCATGAGGGACAATAGTGGCCCCCGGTATCCGCACAATATCGGGGGCATGGAACACCGTGAAGCAAGGGACCCAGGCCATCCCCATGCGCGCCTGCAGTGCCTCCACCATCATATTGAAATTGAGCATACTATGGCGAATGGGCCGCTGGGGGTAATCAGTTTTGCTCAGCCACTCCTCATCCAGCGCGTGCTGCCCGATCCAACCCACCCAACTCAGATGAGATACGTCACTGGGGTCATCCGGGTTGAGTAGTGAACGGTGCACATAGGCCGACATCGATATGGGTGACAAGTGGCGCCCTATAAGCTGTTCCGGCGGCCGTTCGTTGGCCGGCAGAACACGGATAGCGATGTCCGCCTCGCGCCGACTGAGGTCGAGTGATTGAATTCCGGGTAGTATTTCCAGGTCGATACGTGGATATTCACGCGCGAAATCTGCCAATCGCTGAATCAGGTAGCCCATTCCGGACACATCCGGCATGGTCAGGCGAATACTGCCCTCAAGCTGCTGATTACCACCGGAAAACTTGCGCTCTGCAGCTAGCATAAGTTCCTCCACGTGCTCAGCCGTGGGCAGCATCTGCTCTGCACTGCCGGTCATTCGGTAACCATCGGGTGTGCGATCGAACAACTGGGTATGAAGATTACGCTCCATTTCGTCCAGTCGCCGGGTCACTGTCGAATTGCTGACTCCCAATTCCTGCGCTGCACCCCGCGCCGAGCCCTTGCGACTCAGCGCCAGCAGTACTTTCATGTCATCCCAGTCCACGGCCGCCCTCTCCATCACGCCTCAATCCGCAATAATCTGCCAATCATCACCCGGTTTCAAGCATGGCTAACCAATCCCCTAATCTGAGACCGGGGTCAGTGCTTGAAGCAGTCGGGGGTCTGAGTCGTTTCAGTGAAACACCCAGGGCCTGTGAAGCGACGCTACAATTGGCCGTAAAACTTCGCAAAAGTGTCGATAAACTGCGCCAACATATCTGCCGGCAGTTCATTAATCCCCGCTGCAGCTTTGCGTCCTCCACCCGTTGGAAATTGCATGCACAGTTCATCCGCACCGGACTTATTACTCAAAGGTGCTCGCACGCTCACTAAATAGCTACCGTTAGCTCGGGCGGTCAGTACGGCATGCGCTCGCGCATGATCCGCGTTGGCTAAATCATTGCTATACACACCGCTGACGCGTCGCGCCCAGGGTTCATCCGGCAACATAAAAACGGCTGTATTGGTATCTTTAAACTCAGGTGCCAGAGCCTCCGCCGCCGACATGTCCTGCTGGTAGCCTGTTTGGAGTTTCTCAAAGTGGCCACCATTATCGCCCATGAAGTCAAACGGGTCAGTGTAGGCACACAGAACCTGATAGAGGTCCTGCGGATCGAAGTGCAGATCGCCAAGGTTCGAGCCGTAGCCATTGTAATTGATGTAAATTCCCAGGCTTTGCAATTGTTTCAATGCGTCCTCATCCAGCCCCAGCGGTGCGGCATTGTGTTGAGCACTGGATGCCAGGTTGTCCCCGTATGCCCCCACTACAGCCCAGGGCAAATAGGCGCCCTGCAAGTAGTCATTGATCAAAAGACTGGTACACACATCCGGTGAGGTATTGATGAGCGTCTGTAAGTTATCATCCTCGGGAATATCGCCTGCGAAATGATGATCACAATAAAACACGCTGGCACCTGCCTCCAGCGCCCTCTTTAGTCCCGGACGATTTTTATCCAAAGAGACATCGAGCACCGTTATCAACGACCCGGGCCCGGCATTTATTTTTTCCAGGAGTGCGATGTCACGTTTGACGCCGGTAATTAAGACGGCCTCGCGCGGGGTGGCGTTGCGAAGTTGAATCAGGGCGCACAGTCCATCAGCATCGCCGTTAAAGACATCATAATTCGACATGTTTATACCTGGTCACAGAGGTACCCGGGCATCGCCAGGTAGTGATTATTCAGGGATTGTCCGGAAACAGCACTTGCACATTCGAGCTCGGACTAGGCTCGGGAGCAACAAGGTTTCGACCCACTTTGCCCTGCTTCTTCCACACGTGGTCGTAGCGAACCTCGTGATTACCAAATCCGCTGACAGCTGCGTTTAATACTGCCGTTATGCTGTCGCAATCCATCAGGTCGCAGCAGCTAATCAATTCCTCCAAATGGCGATGGATACTACTATAGGGCAGACACTCCTCCTCTGCTCGCATGATCATGGGATGACCTGTACCCGCAACCTTGGTACCCAGTAGCAATTCCTCGTGCAGCTTTTCGCCCGGACGCAAGCCGGTAAATTGAATTTTGATATGCTCGCCTACATGTGCATCGTGATCCAGTTCCTGGCCGCTCAACCGAATCATGCGCCGGGCCAGATCTACGATCCGTATCGGCTCCCCCATATCCAGTACGAATACGTCGCCACCCGTACCCATCGCGCTGGCCTGCAATACCAACTGGGCCGCCTCCGCTATACTCATGAAATAGCGAGAAACTTCAGGGTGGGTTACCGTCACCGGGCCGCCATATCGAATCTGGTCTCTAAACAGGGGTACCACAGATCCCGACGATCCCAATACATTGCCAAAGCGCACCATGCAAAAGCGAGTAGAGGTCTCGGTCTGCGCCAACCCCTGCAAGATCATTTCTGCGAATCGCTTGGATGCACCCATAATGTTTGTGGGCCTAACCGCCTTATCTGTAGATACCAGGACAAAGGTCTCGACCTTGGCCTTACGTGCTGCCTCCGCCGCGTGCCAGGTGCCAAATACATTGTTGGCTACACCTTCGGCTACATTGTATTCAACCATGGGCACATGCTTGTAGGCCGCAGCGTGATAGACGGTCTGCACAGAAAAAGCTCGGTACACGCTCTCAAGCCGCCGTTGATCCTGAACCGAGCCCAAAAGGGCGATCATTTCAACATTCAGGTCCAATTTCTCGGCCAGATCACGCAATTCTCGCTCTATGTGATATAAAACATACTCGGAGTTATCGAGCAAAAGCAGCTCTCGCGGGCCAGCCATAAGAATCTGGCGACAAAGCTCGGATCCGATCGAACCGCCGGCACCCGTGACCATAACAACTTTGCCTGTGATACAGCGATCTATCAACTCAGGGTGTGGAGGAACCGGGTCTCGGCCAAGCAAATCGTCCAGTTCAATGTCCTGTATCTGGTTCACGCTGGCCAGTCCAGCAACCAGCTCGTTGATCTTGGGTACTGTGCGCACATACACCGGCAAGCCCACAAGGGAATTAATAATCTCCCTGCGCCGGTCGGAAGACACGGAGGGTATCGCCAGCAATATCTGGGTAATACCGTGCTCCGTGATCAAACGCTTGATATCCTCGGCCCGTTCAACTTGCAATCCGTTGATAACCGAACGCTGCAATCGCTTGTCGTCATCCACAAAAACAACCGCGCGGTACTGATCGCCATGATGCAGGGCTGTCAATAATTGTCGACCGGACTCCCCTGCCCCGTAAATAATAACTTTTTCCGACATGGAGCGCAGTTTCGCCTGGTAGTAGGCACGCACAGACAATCGTGTACCACCAATAAACAAAAGCGCCAGTGCCCAGTAGTAAAACGGCATGGAACGAGGCACCGCTGCTTGAGTAAAAAATATAGAACCGGCCAACATCAGCGTAGAGTAGCTGACGGCTGTTATAACAGCCCATATGGCCTGTTGCCCCATGAAGCGGATCACTGCCCGGTATAGCCCCAGGCGCAGGAAGATAAATGCACTGGCCATTAGAGTGAACAGGCCGCACATTATTTCAACGGGACCAAAATAAAACCCAGTGTTGCCCAATTTTAGTGCGACAGCAGCCCACATTGATGCCGTGACAAACACCATATCCATGGCAAGCAAACAGGTTTGCTTGATATTGCGAGGCAACTCTATGACTTTTCCTGCGGCCTCACGAATACTCCAGCCTAGACTGGATACAGAACGCGTCACGAAATTACCAATACTCTCCAGCAAGTCCCCCTCCCGCTTTTTAAGTGTACTGATTAGCTGGACACCCACACTACGTTTTTTTATAGATGTACCAGAGCCGCAGATATTACGTTAGTTTCTGTATTTTTGCCATGCCCATAAGTAATGGAATATAGGCTAAAATTACCAATAAAATTGTGGAATCGGGCCATACCTGTATCGCCCATGCCAATGGGAACAGCCAAAATACGTTGATCGCCAGTAATAATAGAGCCACTGCACGATGAGAATCCCAGTACCGACTGAGGCGCTGATAAGCATGTTGGCGGTGAGCCTCCATAAAATGTTGGCCGGTAATAATACGCCATACCAAAGTCCAACTGGCGTCGGTGATAAAAACGGCCAGCAATACCAGCCAGCAACCCGCTACCAGGTCACCGTGCACAGCACCCTGCACAGCCAGTGCCGCCAACAGAAAACCGCTGGGAACACTCCCTGCATCCCCCATGAATAACTTTGCCGGTGGCCAATTCCAGATCAGAAAACCCAGGTGGCTGAATGCCAACAGCAGGCAAAATAATGTGTACTCGATGGGGCCACCGCTGTCCCAGGTCAGTACTGCGGCGGCACTGCAAGCGATAAAACACTGTGTCGCGGCGAGACCGTCGGTTCCATCCATAAAGTTGTACAAATTTAGTGTCCAGAGTATCGCAAATGCCGTCAGCAGCAACGTTGTGATACCCGCGGGAGAAATCAATTCAACCTGTTCTCGCAGCAAAACTGCTGCCACCATGAGTGCGCAGATGCCATACAGCAAAAACCGCAGTCTGACGGATAGGGCCCACACGTCGTCCAATGCACCCAGGACCATCAGAAACACCGTGCTCGAAAGCAGCACCTTGTACTCCACTGCGCTCACCAATTGGTACTGGAAGGCCATCACACTGCCGACGGCAAAAGCCAGCAATAGCGGCACGCCTCCTCCTTTTGGGGTGGGGCGATGGTGAGAACTGCGATCATTAGGCTTATCCAAAATCTGCCAGCGGCGCGCAAACTGAAGATAAGCACCGCACAGTACAGCGGACAATAAAAAGGTGACAACAAGCGGCGTTAACATCGACCATCCTCGTCAACCATCGTCTCATCCATCATTTCACCCATGACATCTGCGAGCGTCAATTGCGGCTGCCATGACAACGCCGCCTGAACCGCTGCACCGCAATACAATTCGGTACCAAAAAGCTTTTCAAAGGTGGTCTCTCCGCTGCCTCGAATCCCTTTATCTCGCAAAAAAGCGGCCGTGTACCAGGCCCACAATGGCAGCCAGGTACGCCCGATGGACTCTCCCAGGGCCTGGCGCATTAAATCGTGGATACACCTTACCGAATACCGTTGACCATCTGTGACATTCCACGTATTGACTCCCTCTGGAGGCTGGCGAGCAATACAGTGTAGTAATATCACCAAATCCTTCAGCGCAATCATTGATCGCGCCCCCGCTTCAGGCAGTCGAGGTATTCCGGCTCTTACAGCCCGAGCCAGTAATTGCAGGTTGCCCTTGACTCCGGGGCCATAGATTAGAGCAGGGCGTAAAATGACCAACGAGGTTTTACTTCCGCGAAAAGCAGCGCGCAAACTTTGTTCAGCCAATAATTTGGAGCGGCCATAATCATCCAAAGGCGGCCGGCACTGACCTTCCGTCCGCACTACCTGCCCCTCGGAAGGCCCCATAGCCTTGACACTGCTAACGTGAACAAAACACCCTACGCCCGCATTCAGTGCTTCGTGCGCCAATTCCAGGGCGGCATCGTGGTTAAGCCGCTGATAAACACCCCTATCAGCGCTCTGATGCGCCACGCCAGCCAAGTTGAACACAACATCCACCCCTTGTAGCAGCGAGGAATCAAGAGACTGTTGCATGAAATCTACGGCAAGGGTCGCGGTACCATCCGCTAGCGGTGCACCACTGCGACTCAACGCGACTGTACTGTACCCACTGGCTGCCAGGTGCCGACAGAGTTCGCGCCCAACAAATCCGGTAGCGCCACTAACGAGACATTTCACCGCTGGTGGCTACTCGGCGCTGGCATCGGCCCTGAGAAGGGTGTTGATTGTCGCGACATACCATTAACCGTTTGCAAGAAAAAGGGGGCTACAGCCCCCTCATGATACGGATGCAGCGGTCTTATTCCAGTACTAATAATGTCCGATTTTTATCGATGGTAGATTTCCCTACCCCCTTTACCTCCTCCAGCTCTTCAATTGATGAAAAAGGCCCATACGACTCCCGGTAGCGCACTATTTCTTGTGCCCGGGTCAAGCCTACACCTGTCAGCCCCGTCGCCAGTGTTTCAGCGTCGGCTGTATTAATATTAACGCTGGCTTGTGATGTTGCCTGAACGCCATCCTGGGCATATATCGCCGTGCTGCTCAGCGGGGAGTTCACCCCCACCAACACGGCCAGGGCAAACGCAGTAGCCGACCAGACTCGTCTCAGCCACATGCGGCCCTGTGCGGACAAAGCCCGCTGTGTATCTTTTTGCAAATTAATAAATTTAAGCATAATGTAATCTCCCTATTACGAGGTTGCTTCCTTGCTCGCATCCGTACTCAGGGTGAGTCTAACAGCGCCTGCGCATGGATATCAGGTTCTGCTCTCTTATGATTCTAATCGGCCATATTGGAGGTCGGGGCATGCTACTGTGCTGCGAAGTGCCCTAGCTCCCCATGAACTCGCTCTAATATCTTAAGTGGGTCCCGTGCCCCGGTAATAGAGCGCCCCATGACTAAGTAATTGGAACCGCTGGCCATCGCGTCAGCCGGAGTAACCACGCGGCGCTGATCGCCAGCGTCATCGCCCTCTAGTCGAATACCTGGTGTCACCAGACAGAAGTGCTTCCCGCGTTGTGCTCGCAGGATCGAAACTTCCTGGGCCGAGCAGACGACGCCATCGATTCCACTTTCGGATGCCAGTGCCGCCAGCCTTGTTACGCGCTGCCCGGCGGTCTCGGTATAACCCATCTCCCTAAGATCTTCATCGGACAAACTGGTGAGCACCGTCACCGCAATCAGTCGCGGTCTGTGGTCAAAAGACTGTAGTGCCTCCGCCGCCGCCTCCATCATCCTGCGCCCACCGGCGGCATGTACATTTACCATCCACACCCCCAACTCAGCGGCCGCCCGTACAGCGCCGGCAACAGTATTGGGTATATCGTGAAATTTCAAATCCAGAAAGACATCAAAGCCCCGTTCTTGCAGTTTCTCTACCAATCCGGGGCCACAGCTTGTGAATAATTCCTTACCGACCTTCAACCGGCAAAGCGCTGGCGACAAACGAGAAACCAGCGCCATGACAGGGGCTTCACTGTGATAATCCAAAGCGACAATCAGAGGTGATTCCATATTACTCCTATTGGACTGATCGGGGTCAAGTTGGCTATTCATCGCGCGGGCCGTTAATTGTTTTCATTGTTCCCCAACATTTGCAGCCCGGACAAAACCAATGCAGTTGCCTGCCCCCAAAGCCGCAATGTATGCAGCGATAAACCGGACGCTCTGCCACCAGACGATTTACAAGAACCTGAAGCAGGTCAAGATTATCCCGGGCCTTGCCATCCGTCGCATCCATCTGCAGGCTAATGAGTCTCGACAGACCACGCAAGGATGGTCTCTTCGCCAATTGAGTCGAGAGAAACTCGCCCGCTACGGCATTGCCCTCCGACTGACGTATATCCTCAGCCACCGCCAGCACCAGGGTAGCTGAGGGATTGGAGCTGACACATTCAGCCAGGTAAGTCTTTAAGGCTTGTTCATCGCCTAGTTCACGATGACACTGACGAAGGATCGCAATAGTTTCCGGTATAAATTCAGGGTCTTGTGATCGAATTTTTCGCAGAGCCTTGATAGCCTGCTTGTAACGGCCAGATCGACACTCCACATCACCGAGCATAATGGAAGCTCGCACACAGCATTTGTCGTGCCCCAGGGCCCGCTGCAGCAATTGCCGCGCCTCCTTTAATTCGCCCTGTTTAAGTTTTTCCTGGCCCATCTCGCAATAATAATGCGACAGGGCAACCAACACTTGTGGACGCTCCTCGGCTGCCATTTCCCCAGAGGAACCACCGAGTATAGATTTGCGCGGTAGCAGTTGAGTCGCTATTTCAGTCGCCCGCTGCCAGTCGCGCTCGCTCTGATAGATCTCCAGTAAGTGACGCTGACTGGTACGACGCTGCTCCGGAGAGTCTACTACCAGTTCCAGAAGCAGTCGCTCGGCCCGGTCGAGCAATCCGGCGCTGATATAATCCCGGGCCAGCTCGAGATGGGCCTGATGGACCTGGCTTCGGGGCAAACTGGGCCTCGCAAGTAGGTTTTGATGAATTCGAATTGCACGATCCACCTCGCCCTTCTTACGCAATAAGTTACCCAGCGCAATATGTGTTTCCAGCGTTTCGCTGTTGACTTCCAGGGCCTGAATGAAAGCATCGATTGCACCGTCAGGGCGACCATCCAATAAATAATTCAACCCCTTGTAATACTCGCTTGGCAACTCCGGTGCCACCATTGTTGTCGACCTGGCTCTACGCCCCAGTAGCCAGCCGGTCGCTATGGCGACAAATAACAGCGCGAAGATGAGCAGGTTATTCACTATCCTTAATTCCCACTGTCCGTAGCTTGTCCAGTTCGGAACTGGCTTTTCCCAGGCGCCTGCTTGCCAGGCGCAGGGCTGTTCGGAGCCGCAGTATGATGACGGAGGAGGCGACCAGGCCCAGTGTGCCTCCGAGCGCAAATGCCAGTAGTAGCCAGAGTGCCAAACTCTGCCCCTCCAACTGATAAACCAGTAAATCCAGTGGTACCGGGGCTTTGTTTTGTAGGGCAAACATTACTCCCACTGCAAGGGTAGCTAATGCTATAACTACAGCGAGCAAGTTGCGCAGCAGCTTCATAATCAGATCCACAGTGTACGGTTAGCAGGTCCGCGGGTATAAAAAAGCGGCATGATCGATCGATCATACCGCCTTGCACATCTGGAGCAAAACTAATATCCCGCCAATAAACCCATATTCACGCGCTCGCGCAGCTCTTTACCTGGTTTGAAGTGGGGTACATATTTGCCAGTCAGCTCCACTGCGTCGCCCGTTTTAGGGTTGCGACCTCGGCGAGGCTCGCGATAGTGCAGCGAGAAGCTGCCAAAACCTCTGATTTCGATTCGTTCACCCGTTGAGAGTGCCTGGGACATATGTTCCAGAATAGTCTTCACCGCCAATTCGACATCTTTGGAAGACAGTTGGTTTTGTTTGTCCGCAATCAACTCTATCAGTTCACTTTTGGTCATCGCGCCCCCGGCACCGATTGTTGTACTGGTCCATTTTCCATGAACCCCATAGTTTGAACCTCTGAAGACAATTACGCAAGTTGTTATTTTTAAAGGGAAAACTGACCTAAAGAGCGATGCAATAAAAAAGGGGCCACAGATGGGCCCCTTCTGAATATCGAGGGATAGCTCGACCAATCGCGTTACTGGTCCTTCATTTGCGCTTTGATCAAATCGCCAATGGTGCCGGGAGAAGCAGAGTCTGCCTCCTGCTCTTTCATCGACTTCACCGCCTCCTTCTCATCGTCGTAGTCTTTGGCTTTGATCGACAAGCCCAAGCCGCGATTCTTGCGGTCTACAGCAATAATCTTGGCTTCGACGCTATCTCCAACCTTAAACGAGCCGCGCGCATCTTCAATCTTGTCGCGACTGATATCCGCGACCTTCAAGATGCCCTCTACCTCATCTGCCAATTTGATGACGACAGACTTGGCATCCACTTCGGTCACTTCACCGGTCACAATCGCACCGCGATCATTCTCGGCGACATAATTGGAGAAAGGATCGTCTTCCAGTTGCTTGACGCCAAGGGAAATGCGCTCGCGCTCGGAATCAATAGACAGAATAACGGTATCTATCTCATCCCCTTTCTTGTAATTGCGAACTGCGTCCTCTCCGGTCTCATTCCAGCTAATATCGGACAGATGTACCAATCCGTCGATATTACCCTCTAGACCAATAAAGATACCAAAGTCAGTAATGGACTTGATGTTGCCGCTAATTTTATCGCCCTTGCTGTACTGGCCGGCGAATGCGTCCCAGGGATTTTGCTGACACTGCTTAATGCCCAGCGAAATTCGACGGCGCTCTTCGTCAATGTCCAGCACCATTACCTCAACCTCGTCGCCCAACTGGACAACTTTGGATGGGTGTACGTTTCTGTTGGTCCAGTCCATCTCCGAGACGTGAACCAGTCCCTCCACGCCCTCTTCCAGCTCGGCGAAACATCCGTAATCAGTGAGGTTGGTAATTCGCGCCTTGACCCGGCTGTTCTCCGGATAACGGTTTTTGATTTCCACCCAAGGGTCTTCACCCAGTTGCTTGAGGCCCAGCGATACGCGATTGCGCTCGCGGTCAAACTTGAGAATCTTGACGTCGATCTCCTGGCCCACTTCAACAATTTCGGATGGATGCTTAATCCGCTTCCACGCCATATCGGTAATATGCAACAAGCCATCAACGCCGCCTAAATCGACAAAAGCGCCATAGTCGGTCAGGTTCTTGACTATACCTTTGACGGTCATGCCTTCCTGTAGCGTCTCTAGCAGCGCATCGCGCTCAACACTGTTGGCGGCCTCCATTATGGCTCGGCGGGACACCACGACATTGTTTCGTTTTTGGTCGAGCTTGATAACTTTAAATTCCAGCTCTTTGCCCTCGAGGTGAAGCGTATCGCGCACTGGGCGCACATCGACCAAGGATCCTGGTAGGAACGCCCGAATAGTATTGATATCGACAGTAAAGCCACCTTTGACCTTGCCGTTGATAATCCCGGTTACCACTTTATCCGCTTCGTGTGCAGCCTCCAGATCTTTCCATGCCTCAGCGCGCTTGGCTTTCTCGCGAGACAACTTGGTTTCACCAAAACCGTCTTCCACAGTTTCAAGCGCCACCTGCACCTCGTCGCCGACATTCAGGGCGCACTCGCCGTTGGCATCGAGGAACTGAATGCGGGGAATAACACCCTCGGACTTCAATCCTGCATGGACCGTAACCCATTCGTTATCAATATCGATAACTACCCCGGTGACAATAGCACCGGGCTGCATATCGACTGTCTTCAGACTTTCTTCAAAAAGTTCAGCGAAGTTTTCGCTCATCACACATTACCTGTAAAAATGATCTCAGTGGTCGCCCACTGTTACCGTGTCTCCAGCCGACCCGGGTCATCCAAAATAGTCTATCGCCCGCACCCTGACTGGAGTCAGCAAAGGCAATAGTGCTCAAAAAACCAAACAGCCATTTTCGAAGGAGTTAACTACAAATGCCCTCTATATCAAGCACTTTCTCTTCACTTCATGCATTACAAGATCGAACACCTGCTCGATCGAACTGCTACTGCAATCGATTACAATGGCATCCTCCGCAGGCACCAAAGGAGAGACTGAACGCTGCATATCACGCGCATCTCTTTCCTCGATGTCCTCGAGAAGGCGCGGCAGACTAACACTTTCCCCCTTTGCGATCAACTGCTTGTAACGTCGCCGGGCCCGCTCTGCAGCACTGGCGGTCAAAAACAGCTTGAGCGAAGCATCCGCAAACACAACGGTACCCATATCGCGGCCGTCCGCCACCAGCCCCGGGGGTCGCCGAAACTCTCGCTGACGAAGCAATAATGCCGCCCGAACAGAGGGAATTGCTGCCACCGTGGAGGCACCACGGCCACCGGACTCAGTGCGAATCTCTCGGCTTACATCGACCCCTTTATAGGCCACTAGTACTTCTCCGCTCTCAGCAGTTCTAAATTCGATATTCAGGCCCCGTGCTATGCGCGATACCGCGTCGTGATCAGCCCAGTCTACGCCCTCCAGCAGGCAAGCCTGACCAGTAACCCGGTAGAGCGCTCCACTGTCGAGAAAATGCCAGCCCAGCGTACTGGCTAATAAGTGGCTGATAGTACCCTTGCCCGCACCACTGGGACCATCGATCGTGATAACGGGACAGTCGCTCACCATTCAGTCCGTTCGCGCCGATATCTGCAACCCCACACCGCGCGCCATCGCATCGAAGTCGGGAAACGAGGTGGCCACATGGTCACAATCCAGAATCTGAATCTCCTCTTTCGCCCGCAGCGCGGCAATAGCAAATGCCATGGCTATGCGGTGATCATGGAAGGTATGGATCAAGCCCCCACGGAGAATTCCCCCCTCAATTATAATGCCGTCCTCCAGCACCTCGTTATCAATACCCAGCGTCGTCAATCCCTCTGCCATTGCGGCTATACGATCGCTCTCTTTTACCCGCAATTCCCGAGCTCCTCGCAGCACAGTTCGCCCCTGGGCGCAGGCTGCGGCTATAAATAGAACGGGTAGCTCGTCGATGGCAAGCGGCACCTGGTCGAGAGGAATATCTATTCCCTTGAGCGGTGCGTAGCGCACATGAATATCGGCCACTGGCTCCCCGCCCACCTCACCGACGTTATGCTGGCTGATA
The DNA here is from genome assembly GCA_018657645.1 of Halieaceae bacterium. Classification (GTDB taxonomy): domain Bacteria; phylum Pseudomonadota; class Gammaproteobacteria; order Pseudomonadales; family Halieaceae; genus JBALVT01. The sequence continues at coordinate 26,406 of JABHWT010000365.1, forward strand.
TCTGCCCCCATTAGATTGAGTATATTTAACACCCCTGTACGGGTGGGGTTAATACCAACGTGGGTAAGAATTAAATCTGAGCCAGGTGCTATGCTGGCGGCCACCAGGAAAAATGCTGCGGATGAAATATCTGCCGGCACGTCAATATCTGTCGCAGTCAGCGAGCCGCCGCCATTTATACCTACCTTCCCATTTCCACTGCTCACCTCATAGCCAAAACCTCTCAGCATGCGCTCAGTGTGATCCCGGGTAGGTGCCGGTTCGGTCACCGAGGTCCGCCCGCAGGCATACAAACCCGCCAACAGGGCACATGACTTTACCTGTGCACTGGCCATTGGAAGGTCATAGTGGATACCTTGCAAGTCCTGACTGCCGCGGATAAACAGGGGTAAGTGATCCCCCCCAGCACCGCGAATATCGGCACCCATTCGCGTCAATGGCTCGATCACTCGCCCCATTGGACGGGCACGCAATGACTCGTCCCCCGTCAGTTCAACATCAAAATCCTGGCCAGCCAACAATCCGGCAAGCAACCGGACACTGGTGCCTGAGTTCCCCAAATCAAGCGCATTGGGTGGCGCTACAAGCCCCCTCATACCCACACCGTGCACTGTGACCTCTCCCCCAGATGGGCCATCGATTTGCACGCCCATGGCCCTGAAAGCGGCTACAGTAGCCAGTGCATCTTCCCCTTCCAGAAATCCGGTGATCCGAGTCTGGCCCTGCGCCAGTGCGCCGAGCATTATGGAGCGATGGGATATTGATTTGTCTCCGGGAACTCGCACTTCACCGCATATCGTTCCGCCTGGCATTACATTGAATTCCATAGATCCTCAGGAGGCAGGTGTCTGACGCGAGGCGAGAATAGCGGCAAATTCGTCGCGGGCAGTCTTGGCGGAGCGAAAGGTATCCAGTAATTGCTCTGCACTGTCGTCTGCGACGGCTTGACGCAGGTCCACCAGATGCTCACTGAACATATCGATGGCCCCCAGCAAAGCCTCTTTATTGGCCAGTGCTATATCGCGCCACATTACCGGGTCACTGGAGGCAATCCGGGTAAAATCGCGAAATCCCCCGGCAGCAAATTTGAAAATATCTTCACTGGCATCGCTTTGAGCCAATGCATCGACCAGCGCATAGGCCAGGATATGTGGAAGGTGGCTGGTTGCTGCCAGCACCGAATCATGCTCCGCAACGTCCATGCTCACAACCTCGGCGCCGGTACTGGTCCACATGGCTCGAACCAGGTCGACCGCCGCCGGGTCATTTCCAGCTACCGGTGTCAGTATTACCCGATGGCGAACA
>JABHWT010000078.1 GCA_018657645.1 Halieaceae bacterium
GAGGCACCTGCAGAGGAGGCACCTGCAGAGGAGGCACCTGCAGAGGAGGCGCCCGCAGAGGATGAAGACAAGTAAATCGCCTGGATTACTACCTGAAAGCCGGCCCAGCGCCGGCTTTTTTGTCCGGGCACGGCTATGAAACGCTCTGATTTTTCATATCATCTCCCACAGCACCTGGTGGCACAGTATCCTCTGGTTAGGCGCACCGATAGTCGGCTGTTGCATCTTGAAGGGCAAAGTGGGGCAATTAGCCACCATCATTTTGTCGACCTGCCGGGTTTTCTTAGACCCGACGACCTGCTGGTATTCAACAATACGCGCGTAATACCCGCTCGTTTGTGGGGGCTAAAGGAAACTGGCGGTAGACTGGAAATTCTAATTGAAAGAATTACCGGGTCTCACTCCGCTCTGGCCCATATCAGGTCCAGCAAATCGCCTAAACCGGGCACTACAATTCTGCTTTGTGCAGCGCAGGAAGCCGAACCTTGCCCCCACACACTTAAGGTAACAGCGCGTGAGGGTGCACTGTTTTGTCTGTCGAGCGAGGGTGGACTGCCACTGTCTGAAATCCTTCAGGCTATTGGTCATATGCCTCTTCCCCCTTATATAAAACGTGTGGATGAGGTGGAAGACCAGACCCGGTACCAGACTGTATTTGCGAAACGCGAGGGAGCGGTAGCGGCGCCAACAGCGGGATTGCATTTCAGCGAGGAGTTACTTGCACAATGTGATGCGCTTAATGTTGGACGCACAGAGCTCACACTGCATGTCGGAGCAGGTACCTTTCAGCCGGTGCGGGTAGAGGACATTACACAGCACAGGATGCATAGCGAGTATGTTGAGGTAAATGAGCAGGTTTGCCAGGCCGTGCGCGAAGCACGGGCGCGCGGTGGTCGAGTAGTGGCCATTGGAACAACGGTGATGCGCTCACTGGAATCGGCTTGCCTGGCCACAGGGCACGTTCAGCCATTTCGTGGCAATACCGATATCTTCATATATCCGGGTTATCAGTTTCAATGCGTTGATGCGCTACTGACAAATTTCCACCTGCCGGAATCTACATTGCTGATGTTAGTCTGTGCCTTTGGTGGGGCAACCCATGTAATGGCCGCTTATCAGCAGGCAATTGATGCGCAGTACCGCTTCTTCAGTTATGGTGATGCCATGTTTCTCACTCACAGGCCTGAGTCTTCAGGGACGCCATGAGCAGACACTGTACAATGCAATTTGAACAACTTGCCAGTGATGGAAATGCTCGTCGAGGCCGCCTGCAGTTTCCTCGAGGCCAGGTAGAGACTCCCGCCTTCATGCCGGTGGGCACCTATGGCACGGTAAAGGGTATGTTGCCTCGGGATATTCGCGAAATTGGTGCGCAGATCGTCCTGGGAAACACCTTTCACCTGTGGTTGCGCCCCGGTGTTGACATTATCGAGCAGCATGGTGATTTACACGATTTCATGGGTTGGGAGGGCCCCATTCTAACCGATTCAGGTGGCTTTCAAGTATTTAGCCTGGGAGATATGCGCAAGGTTTCCGAGGAGGGCGTTGTGTTTCAGTCCCCCGTGGATGGGGCGCGGGTGTTTCTGGACCCGGAGAAGTCAATGGAGATTCAGCGTCGTCTGGGGTCCGATATTGTAATGATCTTCGACGAATGCACGCCCTACCCCGCTACTGAAAACGAAGCGCGTATTTCAATGGAATTATCCTTGCGCTGGGCAGCGCGCAGTAAAGTGGGGCACGGTAATAGTCAAGCAGCCCTGTTTGGCATTGTGCAGGGTGGCATGTATGCCCCCCTGCGGCGCGAGTCATTGGATGGTCTGGTAGAGTTAGGCTTTGACGGGTATGCCATTGGTGGACTGTCGGTGGGCGAACCAAAGGAGGAAATGCGGGAGGTAATGGACGTTATGCAGTCTATTATGCCGGTGAACAAGCCGCGTTATCTGATGGGTGTGGGGACGCCGGCGGATTTGCTGGAGGGTGTTCGCAGGGGAATGGATATGTTTGACTGCGTAATGCCTACTCGCAATGCTCGCAACGGTTATATCTTTACCTCGCGGGGTGTGCTCAAGCTGCGCAATTCCCGTCACAAGGCCAGTACCTTGCCACTGGATGAGGCGTGTCATTGCTACACCTGTGAGAATTTCAGTCGCGCCTATTTACATCACCTGGACAAGTGCAAGGAAATTCTGGGATCGCAATTGAATACCATCCACAACTTGCACTACTACCAGCAGCATATGGCAGACATTCGCAGAGCAATCGAGCAGCACAATCTGGATGACTTCGCGTCCAGCTTTTACCAGCAGCAAGACTCATATACCAAGGTGTCCTAAATGCCCCTAGATCGATTGCGCAGGTCCCTGCCATGCGAGGACCGCGTATGGAGTGGTGAGGGGGCTCAGGCAGCAGTTCTGGTAGCGCTTACTGACGAGGCCGAGCCTCGGGTTGTGTTGGGGAGGCGCGCTGGGCATTTACGGCTGCATCCGGGAGAAGTGGCTTTTCCTGGTGGCAAGCGAGAACCAGTCGACCGCTCACCCTTTGAGACTGCAAAACGGGAGGCCTGGGAGGAGGTACAAATCAATCCAGACGAGGTTCTACTATTGGGGGAGCTGTCATCGTTAACCACCCGTACTGGTTATGAGGTTTATCCCTGTGTCGCCGCTGTGCCGGCCGCTCCGGAATTAGTGGTGGATCCGCAGGAGTTTGAGAGCGCGTTTTTACTGCCAATCAGTGTCTTTGCAAATTCAGATCTATATCGGCTGGAGCATGTTTCAGATGGGAGGGGGAGCGTCATGGTGCCTCATTACGAGGTAGGCCGGGATAACATCTGGGGTGTAACGGCATACATTCTTGCACAGCTGGCAAATATTGCTCTGGCGGCTGAATTGGATATTCCGAAGAGGCAGGCTGACGAGCGATGAACGTTCGCCACGCTGAGGTACACTATGGCATTACTAAGAGGTGCCCTAGCTGGATTCCTCCGCCACCCGACTGGCTTTGACAGCTTGCACCACATTACTTCGCAATTCGAGAATCTCAAGCCGGTAGGGACCTATCGCCAGCCCTGTGTTGCCATCCGGGAAGGACTCCAGGTGTTCTAGCAGCAAACCGCTCAGGGTTTTTGGACCATCGGTGGGCAGTTGCCACTTGAGAGACTTATTTACCTCGCGGACGGTAGCGGTACCACTGATGACAAACGAGCCATCGCGCTGTGGGTAGATGTTGCCCACTGTTTCCGCTAAATTGGATGTGAAATCGCCAACAATTTCCTCGAGTATATCCTCCAGCGCTACCAGGCCCATGACTTCACCGTACTCGTCTACAACCACTGCCAGGCGGTGTTTCTTCTGCTGGAAGTTCAGTAGTTGTGTGTGCAGCGGCGTACTCTCGGGAATAAAGTAGGTTTCTTCCATTTCCCTTTCCAACGCGGCCCTGTCCAGGCCCTGCGAGTCGAGAATCAGGCTGATATGGCGCATATGGAGGACACCGACAATATTGTTAATATCATCGCGCCAGACTGGCAATCGAGTATGAGAACTTTGCTGGATGGCACTGAGAATCTCTCCGTTGCTGTCGTCCAGGTCGATACCGTCCACTTCGTTGCGCGGTACCATAATGTCGTCGACCGTTACGCCCTCCAGATCGAGAATATTGAGTAACATGCCGCGGTGACGGGTGGGAATTAATTTGCCCGCATCGGTTACGATAGTACGCAGTTCCTCTGCAGTTACATGCTCGTCGTCCTGCTTGTCCGGGTCAAAGCCACAGACGCGTAGCAGAGCATTGGTGACTCGGCTTACAAGCCAGACCACCGGATACATAACTTTGAGCAGGGGCAACAGCACCCAACTGGCGGGGAAGGCGATTGTCTCTGGATGCATGGCGGCAATAGTCTTGGGTGTGATTTCTGAGAAAATCAGGATAACCAAGGTGAGCACAACGGTGGCGACCAGAATTCCGGCATCTCCCCACAAGCGAATGGCAATGACAGTGGCTATGGCAGAGGCCATGATGTTCACCAGATTATTGCCGATCAGAATCAGGCCAATAAGGCTGTCGGGACGGTCCAGAAGTTTGCTCGCTCGTTTTGCGCCACGGTGATCGCTTTTAAGCAAATGCTTTAACCGGTAGCGATTGAGGGACATCATGCCGGTTTCTGAGCTGGAAAAGAAAGCGGACAAGATGATGAGTGCTGCCAAAACGGAGAATAAGAGACCCAGCGGTGCGTCGTTCAAGTCAGGAGTAAACCCCTTGTCTGTCTGGAAAGCGTATCTTGAACAAAAAACGAGGCGGGAGCAAGTGTTGGCATTTCTTCAAACTAATTTTCAAACGCGCTGCAGTATCAGTTCTAAAACCAATTTGGAGCCAAAGTAGGCCAGCATTAGCAGGGTAAAGCCGGCCAGAGTGAAACGGGTGGCGGTCTGACTTCGCCAACCCAACTGGTAATGGCCCCAAAGTAACGTCGAAAAAAGCGCCCAGGCAATGATGGTGAGCACGGTTTTGTGAACCAGGTGCTGGGCGAAAATATCCTCGACAAATACAATACCGGAACCAATGGATAGGCTAAGCAACGCAACACCGATCCAGATCAACTCAAACAACATCCTTTCCATTAACTGCAGTGGCGGCAGAATCTGAACTATGCCCCGGGTATGGCGCTGCTTGAGTTTGTGATCCTGAACGGCTACGACGCCAGCCTGAATGGCGGCGAGTGTCAATACAGCATAGGCGAGGATGGAACTACCGACGTGAACCAGCATGCCGCCATCCAATGTGCTCTGTGCGGCTGCCGAGACGGGAGCAAATGTTGATACAAGCACCGATATAACCGATAGGGGGAACAGTATTACCAGCAGGTTTTGAAGCGGTCGACGGCCGAGTAGACCTATTATGCAGGCCACATTGATAAACAGCAAAAACAGAGCGGGAATTTTATAGAAACCCAGATTTACGACGCCGTCGAGAACAACACTATGCCAGGCGACAACTGCATGGCCTAGCAGTGCCACCACGCCCAACCCGAACACTGTCCGGTCGATTTGCTCCCGGCGTTGAATGATGTGCGATACCTGCAGGCACATTGCCACCAGGTAAAGCAGAGAGGTGATTAATGCTAGGAACTTAACAGGCATCGGCTTGGGGGTTGGGCTCAGGTGACGTATACTTCGCACCTTTGTACCGACTTGTTACGCTATTAGCAATAGCAGTGGCGCCACTTCAGAGAATTAACTATGTTTGAAAATCTTTCCGATCGTCTATCGCACAGTTTGCGTAGCATCACTGGCAAGGCCAAGCTGACCGAAGACAATATCCAGGAAACCTTGAGAGAGGTGCGAATGGCCTTGTTGGAGGCCGACGTCGCACTACCTGTAGTGAAGGATTTTGTGGAATCAGTCAAACAGCGGGCGCTTGGGCAGGAGGTGATGAAAAGTCTAAGCCCGGGCCAGGTGTTCTTGAAGGTGGTTCAGGCTGAGTTGGAATCGGTTATGGGGGGCGCCAATGAGAACCTCAATCTGGCAGCCCAGCCCCCGGCAGTTATATTGGTGGCCGGCTTACAGGGTGCAGGTAAAACAACCTCGGTAGCCAAGCTGGCAAAATTTTTGAAGGAGCGGGAGAAAAAGTCGGTGACAGTAGTAAGTGCCGACGTTTACCGACCCGCTGCAATCAAGCAATTAGAGACCCTGGCCCAGGACGTGGGAGTAGACTTCTTTGCCAGTGACGCAAGCCAGAAACCTGTCGATATAGTTCAAAGTGCAATCACCCAAGCCAAAATCAGTTTCAGTGACGTCCTGATTGTCGACACGGCTGGCCGCCTGGCAATTGACCAACAGATGATGCAGGAGATAGCAGAGTTGCACTCGGCGCTCAATCCAGTCGAGACGCTTTTTGTAGTGGACGCCATGACCGGCCAGGATGCCGCCAACACGGCCAGAGTGTTTGGCGAGACGCTGCCACTCACAGGCATAATTCTCACCAAAGTTGATGCCGACACCCGTGGCGGCGCGGCGCTGTCGGTACGCGCTGTCACAGGTACGCCCATCAAGTTTCTCGGTGTTGGTGAAAAGACATCCGCGCTAGACCCCTTCCATCCCGATCGACTAGCCTCGCGCATTCTTGGAATGGGCGATGTATTGTCGCTGATCGAAGAGGCAGAACAAAAGGTCGACAAGAAAAAAGCAGAGAAACTTGCACGAAAAATCAAGAAGGGCAAGAAGTTCGATCTCGAGGATTTTCGCGACCAGTTACAGCAGATGAATAATATGGGTGGGATTACCGGAATGCTCGACAAATTGCCTGGCATGGGCAATATGGCCCAAATGGCCAAACAGAATCTGGATATGCAAATGTTCGCCCGCATGGGGGTTATGATTGATTCGATGACAGCGAAGGAGAGGCGTAACCCTGAATTGATTAGCGGGTCTCGCAAGAGACGCATTACAAGGGGGTCTGGCACCCAGGTTCAAGACCTTAATCGCTTGCTCAAGCAGCACAAGCAAATGCAAAAGATGATGAAGAAGATGAAGGGCGGTGGAATGGAGAAAATGATGCGTGGCATGGGCGGAATGGGCGGCGCGCCCGGTGGCCCAGGCGGTGGGTTTCCTCTGCGTTAGCGACTATGCCGCACTGCCTAAGGTACGGAATTAATTAAAAAAAAGTGCCCGCGGGGTTTAAAACTGCGAGCTTATTACGTATGATACGCCACCTTTGTGGCCCTAGGGTCGATTTTTTGTCACGGGTGAAGGGGCGATTTCGCCGAACTTCCCGTTAATTAGTAGGAATTCGTAGATAATGGTAACAATTCGTCTAGCACGTGGCGGCTCCAAGAAACGCCCATTTTACCACCTGACCGTGGCCGATAGCCGCAATGCGCGCGATGGTCGGTTTATTGAACGGGTTGGTTTCTTCAACCCGGTTGCTCGAGGTCAGGAAGAACGTCTGCGAATCGACTCTGATCGCATTGCGTTCTGGCAGGGCCAGGGAGCACAGTTGTCTGATCGCGTCGCCAGCCTTGTTAAGGATGCGGCTGCCGCATAATCAGGCGTCTGCATGATGAGTGGGCCGGTAGCCAATGCAGGCTTGACTATCGGGCGAATTACGGGTTGTTTCGGGGTCAAGGGCTGGATCAAAATTCACTCTTACACCGAGCCGGCAGAGAACTTACTGAATTTTAATGCGCTTCAAATCCAGCGCAAAGATGGGTTGGAGCCCATTGAGCTTAGCGCAGGGCAGCGCCACGGCAAGGGCCTTGTAGCGCAGATTAGGGGTGTAGACGATCGCAACCAGGCACAGCTCTACAGCGGTCTGGATATCGTAATAGCGGCAGATGCACTACCAGAGTTAAACCAGGGTGATTTTTACTGGGCTCAGTTGCAAGGGCTGCAGGTCTGGTACTGTAGTGCTGAACAGCGGATATTGCTGGGAATTGTGGATCATCTGATTGAAACCGGGGCCAACGACGTATTAGTAGTAGCGGCCACCGAAGGAAGCATTGATCAACGGGAGCGACTGATCCCTTATTTGCCAGGGAATGTTGTCAGCCGTGTAGATTTGGGTGCTGCAGTTATAGAGGTTGATTGGCCTCCGGATTTCTAGGGATTAGGGTGCCACCGGAGGCAAAAACAGGGGCAGGGCACAATGCAAATCGCGCTGGTGAGCTTGTTTCCCGAAATGTTTGAAGCCGTAGGTAAATACGGGATTACAGGACGGGCGGTAAAGCGGGGTCTGGTAACACTGATGTATTGCAATCCGCGAGATTACACCACGGATAAGCACCGCACGGTAGATGACAGGCCCTACGGTGGTGGCCCGGGCATGTTGATGAAAATTGACCCGTTGCAAAAGGCGATTTCTGCTGCCAGGGCAATGGTGGGAGGGAGTGCAAAAGTGGTTTACCTGTCACCACAGGGGCAACGATTCGACCATGGTGCTGCCAAACGCCTTGCGAATGAAGAGGCTCTGGTTCTGGTTGCAGGTCGCTACGAGGGCGTTGATGAGAGGCTCATCGAGACCAGTGTAGATTTGGAAATGTCTATTGGCGATTACGTGCTAAGCGGTGGTGAGTTGGCCTCCATGGTGGTTGTCGACGCTGTAACACGACAGTTGCCGGGGGCATTGGGGCATGAACTGTCCGCCAAGGAGGATTCATTTGCCGATGGTTTGTTGGATTGCCCGCATTATACGAGACCAGAGGATTACCGCGGCAAGCGGGTCCCGGACGTTTTGTTGAGTGGCGATCACCAGAGGATTCGTCGCTGGCGCCTGATGCAGGCATTGGGTAGAACCCAGGAGCGGCGCCCGGATTTGCTACGCGAGAGGGTAGTGACTCTGGAGGAACAGGAATTACTGGCGGAGTACTTCCGCCATTAGCGTTTACTAACAGACGGTTAGAGCCCGAGGGGCCTGACTTTAAGGAGTACATATGAGTGCCAACAAGATTATAGCTCAGCTTGAAGCCGAGCAAATGGATAAGGAGATCCCTGAATTTTCTTCCGGCGACACCGTGGTTGTTCAGGTGAAAGTTAAGGAAGGAAGCCGCGAGCGCCTGCAGGCCTTTGAGGGTGTTGTTCTGGGCAAGCGTAATCGCGGGCTGAACTCGGCATTCACTGTGCGCAAAATTTCCCACGGAGTGGGTGTTGAGCGTACCTTCCAGACTTATAGCCAGTTGGTTGAGAGTATTACTGTCCGACGCAGAGGTGATGTGCGACAGGCCAAGCTCTACTATTTGCGCGAGCTCAGTGGAAGGGCTGCACGAATCAAGGAAAAATTAGCTCGATAGACCATCACTGATGGTGAATAGCGAGTGGAGTGTCGAGACGTTTAGCTGTGCATTCCCTCGCTGCTACTGGTTTCCTTCCGGGGCATTCACAGCAGTACTTTTTCGGGTTCCGGCGCAAACGTGTTAACGTGGGCTCCATGGTTGGCGATACTGTCGAACACCCCGAAATTGAGCGTTATCTCGATGCTATGTGGATGGAAAAGGGACTTAGCGATAACACCCTGTCATCCTATCGGAGCGATCTTCTTCGATACCACCAGTGGTTGGGCAACTGCCGCGGGACGGCGATAGTTCAGGCCGATCGCTCGGATCTGCAGGTTTACCTTGGTGAACGCTTGAATCGTGGGCAGTCCCCGCGATCAACAGCCCGCTTCCTGTCCTGTGTCCGGGGCTTTTATAGATTTCTAATGCGAGAAAGTCGGATCGCTATTGATCCTTCTCTGGATATAGATAGCCCAAAGTTGGGTCGACCACTACCCAAATCCCTCTCCGAGGCGGAAGTAGAGAATTTGCTGCTGGCGCCGGATCTGGATAATGCTCTGGAGTTTCGCGACCGGGCTATGCTGGAGTTGTTGTACGCCTGCGGACTGCGGGTCACTGAGTTGATTAGCCTTCAACTTGTTCAACTTAGCCTTAATCAGGGTGTGGTCAGGGTCTTTGGAAAGGGCAGCAAGGAGCGCCTTGTACC
>JABHWT010000147.1 GCA_018657645.1 Halieaceae bacterium
AAGTAGAGAAACTGCGCGGCGATGGCTATCGTGTCTTAGGTATCAGCCGTGTCCAAATCGAGCAATGCTATCGTATCCAGCCGTATTTGACGCTTGTTGAACTTGCCGGAGGCGATACGGGGCAGGGGGGACGTGCAGAAAAATATGCGCGTGGGAATCTGAAAGGTCGCCAGATGGTCTTGCAGGTGATGTCGCAGCCTCAGCTCGTCCAGTTTCTGTCCCTGTCGGGGCAGGACCATGGCGGCGACTACCTCGCCGAGCCGTTCATCGGGCAGGCCGAAGACCACTGCTTCGCTCACACCAGAGTGCCGATAAATGGCGTCCTCGACTTCTCCACAGCCGATGTTTTCTCCGCCGCGAATGACAATGTCCTTGGCCCTGTCGACGATGAAAAGAAAGCCCTCCTCGTCAATTCGTGCTATATCACCGGTGCGAAACCAGCCATCTACGAAGGCCTCGGCATTGGCTTGTGGGTTGTTCCAGTATTTACGAAACATGCCTGTTCCGCGAATGACCAGGTGGCCCGGCTCTCCCTTTGCGACGTCGTGATTGTCGTCACCCAGAATTCGCATGTCGTAAATTGCCGAGCACTGCCCTGAGCTTAGTGGGCGCTGCAGGTAGTCGGGGCCGCTGATGCCAGCCCCTATCGCGTTGGTTTCGGTCATCCCCCATCCGGTACCTGGAACAGCACTATCAAAGGCCTTGTCGATGTCGCGCACTTGTTGCGCGGGCCGGGGAGCACCACCACCGCCGACCATTAAAAGCGAGGCCAGTGACCTACCGTGCTCTACCGCGGCGCGGACAAGGTCTCCGGTAACCGCGGGTACGGCAATGAAATGGGTAATTTGTTCGCGCTCAATAATGTCCAGCGCTTCTATAGCGTCCCATCGGTACATTAAGTGCAGACAGCGGCCTCGCCACAGGGCCTGCAACATCCCCACGTGACTGGCCGAGACATGAAACAGGGGAACGCTGACCAACAGGCTGAAACGAATGTCCCAGGGTTCGTTGGGGCGCTGCATATTAGCTCGCCACAGAGCAATGGAGGCATCGAAATCCCAGGACATAATCGCGTGGACCGCTGCGCGATGGCTGGACACGGCCCCCTTGGGGTGGCCGGTCGAGCCAGATGTAAAGATGATGAGGGCATCATCGTCGCCCTTAAGTGATACCTCCGGCAGGGAATGGATAGCTCCCGTGGATTTTTCAGCTATTGCATTCTCCAGCGAATTGATGCGCTCAGATGTAATGTCCCGACAGCGGACCGTCAGAACCCGCAGGTCAAGTTGTTCCAGATCATCCCTCAAGCACTCTACACGTTCCTGGTCGGCGATGAGGATTTGGGATCCGGTGAGCTCCAGGCCATAGGCAAGTTCCTCCGCATTCCACAGGGCATTAAGCGCCACCGCTATGCCACCGATCGACGTGATCGCCAGGAAGGACGTAACCCACTCCGGGTAGTTGCGCATGCCTATAGCCACGCGGTCTCCCTTTTTTACACCAAGGTCCTCGGTCAAGACTCGAGCAATAAGGGCCGCCTGCTGGTAGGTGTCGGCGAATGTGAGGCCCTGGCTCTGATAGACTAAATAGTCGAGATCAGCGAACTGCTGCGCGTGATCAAACAGGTCTCGAATGGTATCTGGTGCATTGCGGAAGACCCGGCAAGGATTGCCGTTAATGGTTTCTTCCACCAATTCAAATTCCTTGCCGGGCGCAGATAGCGTTGCAATGGCTTCCGCTCGAGAGGGAATAATCTCGTTCATTGGGATGGGCCTCGCACGTTCTTATAATTAGCAGGCGAGAGGGAATGGATACCTGGCCACTGAACTCAGTCGCAGCCTGAACCTAACCCTCCACCCGTTGCGATCTTTAACTGCTTAGGCGTTGATTTCGAACAGACCAGCCGCGCCCATTCCGCCGCCAATACACATGGTAACAACACCATAACGGGCGCCGCGGCGGCGACCCTCTATCAGGATATGCCCGGTCATTCGCGAGCCCGACATGCCAAAGGGGTGGCCAATGGAAATTGAGCCGCCGTTGACATTCAGTTTGTCACCTGGAATACCCAGCGTGTCCTTGGAGTAGAGAACCTGCGAAGCAAAGGCCTCGTTTAATTCCCACAGATCGATGTCATCGACACTCAGTCCTGCCTGCTTGAGTAATTTGGGTACGGCATAGACAGGCCCAATGCCCATTTCATCGGGTTCGCAGCCACCTACTGCAAAACCGCGAAATGTCCCCAGTATATCCAGACCACGCTCTTCGGCTAGCTTGCGTTCCATGACGATCTGGGCGGAGGCTCCGTCGGACAGTTGGGAAGCATTACCCGCGGTAATAAAGTTGCCCTCACCACGTATTGGGTTCAGTCCGGATAAACCTTCCAGAGTTGTGGTTGGGCGGTTGCAATCGTCTCGGTCGACCACGGTTTCGTGCTCCGAGGTGTCACCCGTTTCCTTGTCGGTGACAATCATGGTTGTTTTCATTGCAACAATTTCATCTTCAAACTTACCGGCCTGTTGGGCGGCATGGGTGCGCGCCTGACTTTCCAGCGAATACTCGTCCTGATACTGGCGGGACACGTTGTAGCGCTGGGCCACTGTATCGGCGGTCTCGATCATCGGCATGTAGAGGCCTGGCCAGTCTTCCATTAACTGAGCATCGACGACGTGTTTCTTGTTGGCAAACGGTGCAACCAGCGAAATGCTCTCTACACCGCCAGCGGCCATGACATCCACGCCCTCGGCGATGACGCGCCCCGCAGCAAAAGCGATGGCCTGCAGACCGGAGGAGCAGAATCTGTTAATTGTGGTGCCAGAGGTAGATGTTGGACACCCTGCCTTCAGCGCGATATTTCGAGCAACATTCATTCCGGTGGCCCCCTCGGGATTGGCGCAGCCAAAAATCACGTCATCGACCTCGGCCGGATCAATTTTGGCCCGCTCGATGGCGGCTTTGAGAGTATGTGCGCCCATGGCAGCGCCATTGGTGTTGTTGAAACCACCTCGAAAGGATTTCGAAAGCCCGGTGCGGGCGGTGGATACGATGACTGCTTCTCTCATGATGATTCCTCAAAGTTGGTATAGATGTTGTCGCTAAAATTTCCGGATTCGTAGTGTAAAGTGCCGGAGGCAGATAAACCAGTTGAAATCTTCAGTGGCCACCACGAGCGGGTGGACGGAGTTGCTACCCCCCTCACAGGGGCTCGAACACAGAAAATTGATTTAGGTCATCTTTAAATGCAGATGCAGGGCGCATAATCTCGCAGAGTTCTCAATGGTGACCCTATGAATCTTGATAATGAGCAGACCGAACCACCGCGTATTATTGACCTGAGCGTCAATCTTCAGGGAGGCCATACCCGGGAAATCAGCTTTGCCGAGGATGCGCCAGAGTTGCGAGCGCTGTTTGCTACGCTGTGCTCCCCCGATGAGTGCGATAGCCTTATTCAACTGCCACTGGATGAGGGAAGAAAAGCCTGTACTTTTCGCGCCTCGCAGCTGGTGTCAGTGGACACGACGCCGCCCGTTGTAATGGGTATACCGGGATCGTTTATAGCTGCGCCTGGAGTTCCCCACGTAGGATCAATGACCCAGCTTGCACCCTATTTGTGGGGTCTGGAAGACGTTTTATCAGGGGACGAGTGCAACGCTATCATTGAGGCTGCCAGGCCACACCTGGAGCCGGCTACGGTCAGCGTGGACGGTGGTGTTTATGGGCCAGCGGGCTCTGGGGTGGCAGATGCACGAACCAACACCTTTGCCTGCTTTGCGGCGGATCAACAGGTTACACCCGAATTTGATCAGGTCCAGGCAAAATTGCGCCGACTGGTATCAGAGCTGACACAGATGCCCGTAGAACACCAGGAACACTGTCAGGTTCTGCACTACGGTGAGGGAGAGCAATTCCTGGCCCACATGGATTCATTTACCCCGGACAGTGAATATTCGAAGTGGGAGCTCAGCCGGGGTGGAGAGAGGCTATCCACATTTATAGTTTACCTGAACGAAGTCGAGGCCGGTGGCGAAACCGAGTTCGAGCGGCAGCAGGTGACGATCACGCCGGCGCCCGGCCGCGCCGGATTCTGGTTCAACCATGTGGGGGGAGAGATGTATGGTAACAGCCTGCACACTGCCCACCCGGTACAAAAGGGAGAAAAGTGGGCGCTTGTAATCTGGACCAGGGAGTCCGCTTACCTCGATACCCCTCCCGAGCAGCCCTGTGCTGCGATCAACTATCTCGACTGGATTAACACAACGCGGTCGATTGCAACGCCAGCGTGGATTGACGAACAGACGCGCACCCAACAGGCCAGGACCCCGCATCTGGGCGCAGGCGGCCCAGACGGTAGAGGCTTCGAGAAACGCAAGATGGATGAGGCGATTTATGCCGAGATTCTGGCCAGGTATTACGCGTTGCAAGCAGACATGATAGTCGAGGACAACGATGCCATTGGCTCATTCGTGGATACCGTAAGTGTCGAGTTCCCGGCGGCTTTATATGCCGAAGACAAGGCCTTTAATACGCGGGTGCTTGAATTGCTCAAGCCACTGCACGAGGAGTGGTGTGGCTTTGAACTGAAACCGGCGGCCTGTTATGGTTTCCGGGTTTATCTGCCCGGTTCCTATCTGCACAATCATGTTGACAGGGGCGACACCCATGTCATCAGTTCAACCCTGTGTGTTGCCAGTGATACCTATTCACCCTGGCATCTTCACGCGATCGATGTTGATGGCAAGGCCTACGATGTCGATCACCAGCCGGGAGAACATGTTCTATATGAAAGCGCGTTGATTTCTCACGGCAGACCCGTCCCGCTCAATGGTCGATACCATGTTGGCATGTTCATCCACTATTCGCCGGCCGAGGATCACGATCTCTGGATTGCCTCGCCTCGAGAATGGTGGGAGCGACACAGACGTTAGTGAGTGGGGTTACGGTCGCCAGGTGGCGATACCCCGCATCTCCGAGAGGTATCCCCGGCCCAAGCTATTGTCAATGTAATGGACTAGCAATCGATTCACTGGGGCTTGCGCTCCAGTTGATGCGGCTGCATTAAAGTGACCCGGTTGGGCAATTGATGCAGATCGCGTATAACCTTTCCTACGTTCGAGAAATAGGTACCGACAAAGCACTGAGACTGCGCCGCGATGACGGTTTCGGCAAGCAGGCGAATCACCTCATTATTGGTATAGGTGCTTCGCTCGGTGTCCGAGGTAGGCGAGGAATCTGCCTGCAGGAAAAATGCCCCTCGTTGTAATCTTTGTTCGTTGAACCCGGCCTGATTTTTCTCGGTGAGTGAGAAAAGAGCGCGGCCCGATCCGTCTCCGGCAAGGGCCTCCCGCACATCATTGATAGCAGCGTGGTCGTCGCTCATTGCAAAGACGGGTAAATTTCTATAGGCCTCGCTCACATGATCCAGGTAGGCCTGTGTCGGGTACAGAATGTCCTCGTCGCCGACCTTGTCTCCCCTGCGCAGGTGGAGGGCGACATAGTGATCCGGCAGTTCGAGCGCGTTGATTTGCGCCTCAATCGCACGTCGTATTTTTCCGTTATACCGAAAAAGCATGCGTAAAAAGTGAATGTTAATCGGATGATCCCCGAGGACAATGTGATCGCCAATCGCTACGCGCGCTGGCCGGGAAAACAGGACGTTATGATAGTGTATGTGCCTGCCCTCAACCGAGGGATGAACCCGCTCCGACGTGCGAAATTCGACCCGATCGTCCATTGCGCTCTGGTACTCGGGAAAGATGGGGATGAAGTAGTCGGCCCACCCCTGTTCAATACCGAAGGACCATCGGCTGGAGTCCAATACAAACTGGAGGTTGTTGGTCCATGCGTAAACCATGGCGTGAGCAACCGTGGAGAATTCGGCAAAAAAACCTCGACCACCCGGTTCGTGAACCAGGTAACGTTTGTTTTGCAGGTTTGCAGCCTGGTAATCTTGAGCACTGGTGTGCTCGAGCATTAAGCGGCGGTCCAAATCATCGGTTAGCGTGCTCATGGGCCTCCGGGTTTGCGGAGCTGCACTCAATATGGAATGTTAATCAGCGGCCTGGCTGTAATCTGCCAATTTTTTCTGCAGGGCGGCGATCTTGGGCTGGGCTTGCGCATTCTGCTGTTCATAACCTGTGCTAACATAGTGTCCCAGGAATTCGGGCAGAAAAGCAATGTCACGTTTTCCGAACGTATCGAGGTATCGTTTCAGGTAATGAAAATCCTGTGAACGTGGCTCATCGCCCCACCTGATATACTGTATTACCCTGCGCCTTACACTGATCCAGCCCCTGTGATACATTTTGAGTGCCCCGTTGTACCAGGCTGCCTCATCTATCTCAGGGTAGCCTGGCACCCTGTGCATAGTGAACCGGTGAAATACAGCTTTGACATGCGAGGCCGTGAATGCATCGGCAATCTTTTCCAGGCGGCAGGGTGCCTGTACATCATCAGCATCGAAGAACGAGATAATTTCACTCCGGCTACATTCACCACCCCTTTGACGGTTTGGGCCAGCAAAAGCCGGCTCCCTGGAATCCAGCAGGGTGAGTGCCACTCTCTGATCTATCTCTGCTCGCCACTGCAGTTCCAATTGGCGCGCGGGCTTCGGTTCAATGCCCGATACCGCAATGATGACCTCGGCGGGTAAATAGGTTTGATAGTTCACCGAGCGCAGCATGTAGGGAATAAAAAGTACATCGCTCGCGGTGCAGGGTACTACCAGGGAAATCAGCGGGCGATCGCCCCTCCCCGCAGATACTGTAGTGTTCATTTCGTCAACCTGGTGCCCGGGTCTTGCTCAATTGAATTATCCCTGTATTACAACTTCAGTCTGACCTCGCTACCGTGTTTGTGAAATCGTCATCGGTATTAGAGAAGGTCCCTACAATATTCATCGTAAAGTGCATCCCAGCTCAGGAGACCGCTCGGGCCGCCACGGCGTGTAACCTGTCGCCAATTAATGCGGTCTGTATCGCCCAGTGCACTGATATATTCAGTGATGACGTCATTGACGCCGGGTAGCTGAGTATGGGGCCCCATGAAGCAACTCACAATGCGAAAATCGACTAGCGGGTACAAGCCTGTCAGAAACTGCACGAATTTCTCGGTCTCCGTTTGCCAGTGACAAAGCTTGTCGTCAATATCGTAATTCGGTTTATTGATGTATTGACCTAAAATAGGTCCGTGATACTGCCTGTAGTAGATGAAAGTCAGAGGCCCGTTCCCTTCCAACAGCTGCATGAATCGCTCGGCCTTGCGGCTTAACTTATCTACCAGTTCCGCGCCCTCCCGGTAGTGAAGAAACACAATATCGGGGTAGTCTCGGTGACACAGTTGCTCGGCTTCGAGGTCTGCGCAGGCAATACGCAGACTACCCGCTACTTCGGCAGTGTTCCACTCGGGGTGGCGCAGGCGGATGAAACACTCCTGTGAATCGAAACCGGCAAAACGGCTGGCAATAATTCTGGAGACGTTATTCAATCCTCCATCGAGATTCCACAGATAGTCAAAAAAATGGGAGGTGTCAGATAATCCGCGGCGTTGCAGGAGTTCCGTCGCGACATCGCAGCCACCGCCCAGAGACACCCAACGTGCTTTTGGGCTTGCCCGCCTGTTTGGCTCCTCTGGATGTCGATAGTTGTTATCGTCTTTCATTTCAGAAAACCATTTAAGTGCCGCGAGGGAGGGTGGATCATTTTAGTGACAATAATTCTGTGCATTCCGGTCATAGTTTTTTAGGGTCAAGGAACACCCCTTTTTCGTGTCGGTCCAGTGCGTAATCGAATATGTTTAACTCGTTGTGAGGGTTGAAAATCAGGGCGCCCAGCAGAACATTGGACGGAATCCCCATTATAACATCACAGCGCGCGAGCAATAGCGCATCGATTAGTACGTCCCGTCCTTTTTCAAACAATGTGGAGTCCTGGTGATGAAAAGTGATTCCCGGGTCTGTCACGCGCCCGATCTCTCTGGAGATCATTCGCTCGCCGAAGCGTCGCTGGCAGTACCGGTGGTAATCGCCGACATGGGTCGCCACCAGCACCTGGTAGTCTTCTATTTGATGTTGATCGATGTAGGTATTGACTGCCGTACCCACTACCTCATCGACGAACTGCTCGGCATCCATAATAACACCGATATGGTTACTGGCGCGCAGGTGAAGGCCTATCACCACGGGCTGTGACCGTTTTGTTTCCCAAAAACCATCCACCGCTTCGCGTATCCAGTGCTGTGGCCTGACAGAGGCGCTCAAAACGCGGTGCATGCGTCGTCGGTTACCGTGGTCTCCAAAGGCTTTGGCGAAAGCTCGACCGGTTGGCCACTGCATGAGGTGGTGGGGAAGTACGTTAAGGTCGTAATCCTGCCGGATTAAATCGGGGTATAGCGCCATCATTTTGGTCACCAGTCGGGGGTGCACATCCAGCACTTCCACCTCTGGGGAGGCAAGATCGGTGGAGGGTTCAAATAACATGGCCCAGTAGTTTTGGTCCTTGTCGAGCAGCTCCACCTGTTTGGCATAATCCTCGCGCAGTATGTAATGCGCTGACCAGATGTAGTGAAAGATGGCGAACAGGCCCCGGTAATCACCCGAGGCCTGTATTCGAATGCGAATGACGCCTGCTTTGATTTCTGGCGACTCAATGAGGCCCCTGTCCTTAAGACATTTTATTGTCGTCTCTACATCGCAGTGCAATGCGTGGGAGGCACAGCCGTACCATCCGGCCAGGCACTGGCATATTTCATCCACACTGCGCCACCCGTTGCACAGCAGCCAGATTTCGTAAGCCGTTTTGCTCAGGTGGACAGCCTGGTCCCAACCCTCCCGATGGAATAGTGCGCCGCCACTGCCGGAATTGTCATCGGGAACTTCCAGCAGGTCACTTCGGTGTCGGGGCTTGTAGGAAGGAACCAAAGTCTTTTAACCTCCAGATGGTAGTCTTGAAGTGCAAATTACTTGATACTACCGACATCAATGGCTGGCGGTTGTCGAATTGAAAGCTGCTCGCGCATCCCCTTATAACAATGGTTTTGCGGTTCGGGAATGACGCTTTATTGTAAATGGATAAATTGCATAGCGCTACACTTGAGGATTAACACTCGGGATTAATGCACGATAGAGGCCCGGGACTGTGATACTTTTTCACAAGTGCCCCGGAATTGCCTTACTCATTCCCGCAAAGGATAGCTTTTTTTGTGACTACTGAACCTAAAATCTTCGTGGCTATTGCCTCCTATGCGGATCCGGAGTTACCCCGCACATTGCGCGACCTGAGTGAGATGGCAGGTCACCCCGAGCGATTGACTTTTGGCATCTGCTGGCAGCGGGATCCTCGGGGTCCGATCGATATGGAGGCTTTTCGTCGGGACCCGCGTTTTCGCATTATCGATCGCACCGTGCAGGAAAGTCGCGGTGGCCCCTGGGCACGTAATCTGGCTCAGTCGCTGTGGCGGGGCGAACCCTACACCTTGCAGGTCGATTCGCATATGAAATTTGAGCCCGACTGGGACAGCAAGCTGATCGAGATGCTGGAGTCGCTGCCGGCACAAAAGCCTATAATCAGTATGAACGCGCCGCTCTTTCATTACGACGACCAGGGTGTGCTGCAC
>JABHWT010000077.1 GCA_018657645.1 Halieaceae bacterium
AGCGTTCGCCGAGATTCCAGCCTGGCATCCCGCGGTGGATACTGTGATTCCGGTTGCATTGCGTCGATGGCGTAGGCGACCCCTACAGCATTTTGGCGGACCGGAGTGGCGCCAGTTCACGACAGCTCTGCATAGACGCCATTACAATGCAGTAATCGATGCCCAGGGGTTATTGAAGAGCGCCTTTGTTGCACGCCTGGTGAGAGCACCACGCTATGGACTCGACAGGGAATCGGTGCGTGAGAAGCTTGCCACCCTGGTCTACCACCACCGAATTAACGTGCCGCGGGACATGCATGCTGTAGAGCGAACCCGGATGTTGTTTTCACGGGTGATGAAATATCCCCTACCCGAGGAACCAGTGGATTATGGTGTTCGTGCCAAGCTAAAAACCGGCGCTGACAAGCTACCAGCGAGCCTGCTGTTCTTTCATGGCACGGCGCGGTCTGAAAAACTCTGGCCGGAAGAAAACTGGATGACTCTGGCCGACCTGGCAGTTACCCATGGATATAATATCTGGCTGCCCTGGGGAGACCAGAGAGAGCGTGACCGGGCGGAGCGTATTGCGGCCGGCCGCGACAGAGTTCAGGTACTGCCACGCCTGGATCTACGTGGCTTGGCGACAATGTTAATGGAGGTCAATGGCGCGGTGGCCGTGGATACGGGGCTGGGTCACCTCAGCGCGGCTCTGGATGTGCCTACGGTTTCACTTTATGGGCCAACCAGCACAGAACTGATCGGTGCCTACGGTGGCAATCAATGCTGCATTCAATCCCCGATTGGCCCTAGCGACAGCAGCGACGCCCAGGCCATGATGCGATCAATTACTGCCGATAGTGTGTGGCTGAAACTGACGAATCTACTGCGGGAGTCGAGCTGATCATGCGGCTGGCGTTCGTGCTCTACAAGTATTTTCCTTTTGGCGGGATGCAGCGGGACTTCCGTCGATTTGTGCAGGAAACACAACAACGAGGCCACCACTGCCGAGTGTATTGTATTTCCTGGCAGGGCGAGCCGATTGCCGATGTAGACCTGCGAGTAGTTCCCAGTACGGCAGTAAGCCATCATCGCCGCAATGCGCGTTTCCAATGTTGGATAGAATCAGATTTATTAGCAGACCCGGTCGATGGTGTTATCGGATTTAACAAAATGCCGGGTCTAAATGTCTATTATGCAGCCGATTCATGCTATTTAAACAAGGCATTTACCGAGCGCAATTGGCTTTATCGCCTGGGTGCGCGCTTTCGCCATTTCTCTGCCTACGAACGGGCGGTATTTGGGCGGGAAAGTAATACCGAGATACTGCTTATTTCAGCTACCGAGAAACTTAAATTTGAGCGGTATTACCAAACTCCCGAGGCGCGAATGCATATGTTGCCGCCGGGTATATCGCAGGATCGACGGGCGCCTCCCGATGCGCCGAATCGGCGGCAGCGGGTTCGCGATTCTTTGAATCTGGTAGCTGGTGATCATGTCCTTTTATTTATCGGCTCCGGATTTATAAAAAAAGGGCTAGACCGTGCGATCCTCTCGGTTGCTCATTTGCGCGCAACAAGGCCGGAGCAGCGTGTACGCCTGCTCATTGTTGGACAGGATAAAGCGCGACGCTTTCAACGACTCGCAAAACGCCTTGGGGTGGTCGATGCAGTGATTTTTCTGGGGGGCAGGACCGATGTGCCAGATTTATTATTGGCGGCCGATGCCCTGATTCATCCGGCCCTGGACGAGGCGGCAGGTATTGTTTTACTGGAAGCACTGGTTGCTGGTTTGCCGGTACTGGTGACAGATGTTTGTGGTTATGCGCATCACATTGACGCCGCAGGAGCAGGGCTGGTACTTGATTCGCCCTTTCATCAGTGGCGGCTGGATGCGGCGGTGACACAATCTTTGGACAGTAAGTTCCTGGCAGACTGCAAGGCCGGTGGTTTGGCCTATGCTGAACGGGAAGATTTGTACTCGATGCATAGAACTGGTGCAGCCATGATAGAACAGCTGGTCGAACATCAGTGCAAGGCCATATCGTGAGTACACACTTCCTGCGTCAGGACCTGGCCCAGCAAACTACAGCGGCGCACTTGTTAGACTGGGCAGCTGCCCGAGCAGCCCAAGCCGAGGCCGTGGACGTGTACCGCAATAAAGAGGGGCGCAAAACTTTTCGCTACAGATACCTTCGTCAATCTTACTTTGTAAAATTGCATGGCGGTGTGGGCTGGCGGGAAATCATTAAAAACCTGTTGCAATTACGTCTGCCGGTGCTGGGAGCAAGCAATGAATTTCATGCGGTCAATGCCCTGAGTAGCGCTGGTGTGGATACCCTATCGGTAGCGGCCTATATCAGCGCAGGCTTCAATCCGGCAACCCTGCAGTCGGTGCTGGTTACGGATGATCAGGCTGGCACCCTAAGCCTGGAGGATTACTGTGCCGATTGGTTGAACCATCCGCCCGATAGTTCCACCCGGATACGATTACTGATCAAGTTAGCTGACACTGCCAGGCGCATGCATGCTATGGGTATTAATCACCGGGACTTTTATCTGTGCCACTTTCACCTGGATGTCGATAGCCTCACCCAACAGCATATTCGATGTTACCTAATAGACTTACACCGGGCCCAAAGGCGGGCCCGTGTTCCTCTGCGCTGGCAGGTAAAGGACCTGGCGGGCGTGTACTTTTCGGCGATGGACTGTGGCTTAACCCGCAAAGATCTGTTGCGGTTCATGCACCACTACTGTGACGGTGGCCTGCACGAAGCTCTCGGCAGGCGATTGGGTCTGTGGCGGAAAGTTGCCACAACGGCTCGTAAGCTCTATATCAAAGACCATGGCATTGAGCCCCCGCCATTGGCGGGCAGCGGATGGCTTAAATGAGGCCCTCGAGTGCACGAATTATGCGTGGTGAAGTTTGGGCGGAACGATTGAAGGCATTGCTGGCCACGGGTCCGACCGATCCGATAGCTTGGATGGATAGGAATACTAGCCTGCTTAAATATGACGCTCATTCCAGGGTCGGATTGCTACAACTTTGTGATCAGCTTTGCTACCTCAAGCTCTATTGCAGCAAGTTTACAGGGCAGCAATTGATGCTCCGTATGGGCTACGGTCGTGGTTTTCGAAGTTTCGATAGGGCCATAGAGCTAAGCGCGAAGCAGATTCTGGTGCCGCAACCCCTGGCCTGTATAGTAATACCGGGTGGGATGATGTTGCTCACTGAGGGGATATCGAGTGCTGAAAATCTGCACACAATGTGGCTGGGAGAGCTTGAACAAAAGCGGGCCGAGACCCTTCTTCGGGCAGCGGGGCTGACGCTGGCAAAGCTACATTCAGCCAACTACGCCCATGGGGATTGCAAGTGGAGTAATCTGGTGTGGAGTGGGCAGCAAATACACCTGGTCGATTTGGAAGCCGTGGCCAGGGTGCGCAGAGGCAGCAAGAAATTAACCAGAGATGTGGCACGGTTTACTCTAAACGCAGAGGAACTTGGTGTGGCACATGAGCAGTTTGATCAATTTTTAGGCGTCTATCTGGATTATATGGGGATGAGGCGAGAGTCATTAATCAATAGGGTAATGCCTGTTTTGCGGATGCTACGTGCCCGCCATCTGATCAAATATGGACAGCAAGGGCACTATTTACTGGGGGAAAGTAGTGGTAATTGAGCCAGGTGCTGGGCATGGGGCATGACGGGAGGTAGTTAGTGACCTTGCTCGCTGGTTGGTGGAGCATACCTGGGCTGTTTGGCGGCCAATCGCCGCATTGCCCAATTCCAGGCCTGGACTGCAAGTAGCCTGGCCTCGGGCCTTGACAGATCCCGCATCTGACAATGCCAGGCGAGGAAAAAGCGCATGCGATCTGTGCGTGAGAGTTCGATCACAGAGTGCATATTCAGCTGCATAAGATTTCGCAGTATTTGTTTTCCAGGTGCTGGCTTGTGCTGACGGTTGCGTTCATTGTCAATCAGGGCGAATTGAAAATGATGTGGACCCGGGCGCGCTAATATATTGCTTGTTCTCAGATCGCCGTGAATAAAGCCGGTGGCGTGGAGGCGGCCAATAAAAGTGCCGAATTGGTGGAGCAAGTGACGCCGCCGACGCAGGTCGGCGGTGGTTAGCAGCCAGTCGGTAATGCTCCGACCAGAGACTGCACTGGCAAACAAGTACTCGCGAGATCCCGGTAATTTACCCCAGGCAATATTAGTCGGCGCATCGAAGCCCGCCAGTAGCAGCGCATTGTTGTTGCGGCGAGCGCGTGTTGCACGGCTTCCTCGCAGCAGGGCTTTGAGGTCTTCTAAGGGGCCCCGAGGAAGAAATTCTTTGTAGAATAACTGTTGTTCAGCATTGCATGCCACCCGGGCAAACTTTGAGCTTGCCACCATTTCCCAGCCGGGTGGGAGTTGTTCATTGGCCAGCAACAGAGCGCAATGGTGCAGATCGAGCTCGGTCGAGCTATCGCCCTTCATGATGGGGAAGTTCTACAATGCGGATATCGTCTCGGCCTTGTCCCTTGAATACTATCCGCTCGGTGAGTGAATAGAGGGCCAGGAATCTACGCCATTGCTCGATCTCGCTGGAACGGACGGACATCGCGATGTAGTCATAATCTCGCCAAAGCTGCGGGGTGCTTTCCATGTCAGCCAATTGGAGGTTGGCATTCCTGTAATTCTTCCAATCGAACTCGCGTTTGCTAAAGTAGGCGATGTGCATATGATTGGTAATAAGAGAGACATCGTCCGGTGTATTAGTGACGATCCAGTCGGTGGCATCTTTTATGAACCACTTTTTATACGAATTGTTGTGGAGGACATCCAGAGTAGTGCCCAACAACAAAAGGAAAATAACCGTGCCGCGCCAGGACCTTTTGCCCCGAGGCCATAGAGCGTTGAAGATAAACGGCAAATACAGCAACAGAAAAAGGGTAAACATACTGCAGTAACGCTCTAGCATAAAGCGGTTGGTGATCGTGAACAGGGCCAGATAGAGCAGACAAATGAGTAAATGGGCGCGCAGAAGTTTGCCATCGGAGGGTGAGATGCGATCCAGCAGTTTACGCTTCCAGCCCCACAGTAGTACAAAAACGTAGGGCCAGGTTATAGCGCGACAAATATTCAGCAACAGAATGGCGATTAGTCCAGCCCAGGTGGCGACAGCAGCATCCTCCCTGGCGCTGAATTCAAGCAGGGCCATTCCCGTGGCCATGGAAAGCTGGTCGAACTTTGCTGGGAAAGCCAGGAGTGCTTGAATATAGTTTTCGATCGCCGGGAAAAGTCGTGTGCCTGGAGACAGAACCAATTCGTAGCTCATAATTGCAAGTAACAGGGCGGTGATAGCGATCATGGGAAGGGCAAGAAGGCGCAGGCAACTTCGCAATCGGGTGCCGGGATACCCAGTGACTAAAAGCACCAGTGGGGCCAGCGCAGCGAAGAACAGCCCTTCAAACCGAAACAGGGTGGCCAGGGAAACATACGCGAACCAGGTGACCTGATGTTTGAGTCCGGGTTCTCGGGTGTAGAGCAGTAGCTCTCTATATGCCAGCATTATCAGTGCCCAGTACGCCGGGTCGCGAACAATGGCGCTACGGTAGCCGTTAAGTAAGGGGTGAGACAGGATTACAATGGCGGCGAAAAACTGGATCCGCCGGTCCCCGCCCAGTACTCGCACAGTCGACACAAAAGCGATACTGAGGACCATATAAAACAAGCCGTTTAGCAGATGTGCCGCGTATAACAGGGGCATGCCGGTTAGCTTGTGTATGAGCGCAAAGCTGATCGCCATAAGAGGCCGGTCGAACATTGACTGGCTGGCAAAAAACCCGTCTTGCAAATAGGCTTCAGCGGTTCGCAGGTATATAATTGCGTCGCTGTTGACCGTTGGGTCTATGGCAATTAACCAGACTGATAAGACAGCGCTAGCAAGGGCTAGCACTCGATAGTCAAGGTCGTTGTCTGGTGATTTTAATGTTAGGTTTGAATACACAGAAAAGGCTCTATTTTTCAACACGCTAGTTTAACGGTAGGCCGGAACTATTGCCAAGCTAAAGGTAGGGCAGGATTTGAAGCAAATAGTGCTTGTCACAGGAGGGGAAGGTCAACTGGGCAGGGAGCTTGCGATTAGCTCCGGGCCAAATATTGAGTGTGTTGCAGTAGCTCGTGGCCAACTAGATATTGGAAACCCACAATCGGTAGCCCGTATGATGGCGGAGCTGAAGCCACAAGTAGTAATCAATGCTGCCGCCTACACAGCGGTTGACAAAGCTGAATCGGAGGCGGCTCAGGCCCGAAGAGTCAATGCGCTGGGGCCAGGTTTTCTGGCAGCCGCCTGTCGCGAGCAGGGAGCCCGGATGATTCACGTGTCTACGGATTTTGTTTTTGATGGGGAGTCGAGTCGCCCCTACTCGCCGGTTTCTCCCCCCTGCCCGATTGGTGAATACGGTCGCAGCAAATTGGCTGGCGAGGTAGCGGTGCACGGGGAACTACCCGGTGCACTGACCGTTCGAACCGCCTGGTTGTATTCAGACCGCGGTGCGAACTTTGTCAAAACCATGCTGAG
>JABHWT010000144.1 GCA_018657645.1 Halieaceae bacterium
AGCATTGAGTAGTGTTCGATTTCCCGTTGGAACATCGGGTACCCAATTGGATATCCTGGCCCGTCAGTTTTTGTGGCAGCAGGGTTTTGACTACGACCATGGCACGGGCCATGGCGGAGGTACTTTCCTCAGTGTTCACGAGGCCCCCCAGCGCATCGGCAAGAATCCCAGTAGCGTAGCCCTACGACCAGGCATGATTCTCAGTAACGAGCCGGGTTACTACAGGGATGGACAATTTGGCATTCGCTGTGAAAATCTGGTGGTGATTCGAGAGTCGGAGCCGGGCGGCACTCAGGAAACGCCAATGCTGGAGTTTGATACCCTTACCCTGGTTCCCTTTGATAATCGGCTGCTTGACATGAGCCTGATGAGCGCGTCAGAAATTGACTGGCTCGACAAATACCATAGGCGAGTTTTACAAGAGGTGGGGCCGCGGCTGAAAACGGAAACACTAGAGTGGTTGCAACGAGCCACCAGACCGCTGGCTAAGTGAATCTCAAAATGCCTCCTCGCAAGTGGGTGGTCCGAATCGTTATTCTGCTGTGCCTGCTTCCGGGTTGGCAGGGTATCGGGTGGGCGCAGAGCCCTTATTCTCAGTTCACAATCTACCTTGTACGGCATGCGGAAAAAGAGACCGGGTCGACTAATCCGCAGCTGACGGACTGTGGAGAACAGCGAGCACAGAGCCTGGCGGCGAGTTTTTGGAATGTGCCGCTGGAGGCAGTATACAGCACAGATTATGCTCGAACTCGCGATACCGCCGGTCCCACTGCCCAAGCGCAGCGGTTGCAGGTCGAATTATACAACCCGCGACAACTGGAGCGCGTCTCCGAATTGTTGTTGAACCGCAGGCAGAATGCTTTGGTGGTGGGGCACAGCAATACCACCAGCGTATTGGCCGGGTTGTTAATCGGCGATCAAATGGAACCACTTAATGAGAGCATCTACGACCGTATTTACGAGGTGATGGTCCAGAGCAGTAAAGGGGGGCTGCAGATTAAGCTGCAGGGGTTTAATTGTGCAGGAGAGCCTGTTTCATGACTGAGCAATTTGAAGATCGGGGTGCGCAGCCAGTATTAATCCCTCCTTGCGCAGCCACTACACGGCGATTATCTTTGATCGTTCAGTGGAACTGGCCCGCAAACTGGGGTTAAACAGGTACTGCGCCCGGTTATGCCCCGGGAAATATTTCGATAAATCATGGCACTTGAAGCGCTTTGCGAGCTGATTACCGCTACCTTTTTGTGTAGACTGCAGTTGATAACAACAACAACTTGGAGACTAAAATGGCAACAGCCGGAGCCGGGCAGTGGTCCTCTCGTTTTGCTTTTATTATGGCATCGGTGGGCTTTGCTGTTGGTCTGGGTAATATATGGCGTTTCCCCTATGTTACCGGTGAGAATGGTGGCGCGGCCTTTGTATTAATTTATATAGCCTGCGCCTTTGGCATCGGTGTGCCAATACTGATGGCTGAATTATTGATTGGCCGGCGTGGCCAGGCCAGCCCTCCCCATGCGATGGCCAATGTTGCCCAGCAAAGTGGACGCTCGCGGCAGTGGCAATGGGTGGGAGGCATGGGATTGCTGGCAGCCTATACTATTGAAATCGTCTACGCTGCAATTGTTGGCTGGGTATTATGGTATTTGTTCAAGGCCGTCACCACCGGCTTTGCTGACATCGATGGTGCAGCGGCCAATGCCGAGTTCGCCGCTGTGTTAGACGATAACCTGGGTATGGTGTTCTGGACCCTGATGGGGTTGGCCATTACCGGGTTGATTATTTATTCAGGGATCAAAGATGGCATTGAGCGAGCGGTAAGCGTAATGATGCCCCTGATGTTTCTGCTGCTGCTGGGGCTGGCGGGATACAATGTTTTTGCCGGTGGTTTTGGTGAGGCTGTTGCCTGGTTGTTTACACCGGATTTCAGCAAGATTGGACCAGCCACCGTGCTGGCTGCAATAGGCCAGGCCTTTTTTTCCATCGGTGTAGCTATGGGTGGCATGATGATTTACGGTTCCTACCTTCCGCGGACTTTCTCTATTACAGGCTCGGTTTTTCTTGTGGTGATAGTCGATACCGGTGTCGCGATTCTGGCTGGACTGGTTATTTTTCCTGCGGTGTTTAACAATGGTCTGGATCCGGCGGCAGGCCCCGGTCTGATCTTTCAGACTTTGCCGGTGGCCTTTGCCCAAATGCCTGGCGGGCACCTGTTCAGCATCCTGTTCTTCCTCATGCTGTCAGTGGCTGGCATTACTTCAATGGTCGGTCTGGTTGAGTGCGTAAACGCCTGGCTTGGCGATCG
Source organism: Halieaceae bacterium (assembly GCA_018657645.1). Lineage (GTDB taxonomy): Bacteria > Pseudomonadota > Gammaproteobacteria > Pseudomonadales > Halieaceae > JBALVT01. Next base: position 2,303 of record JABHWT010000144.1, read on the forward strand.
CTTTGAAATGCCGCGCCATCACAGCGCATTATTGGTTGTGGGTTCGATAGCGGTACTGAGCGTTCTCAGCATCATGTCATACAACGTGATGAGCGAGTTCAGCCTGGGAGGGAAAAACTTCAATGACGCGATGGATTATTTTTCCAATCAAATCATGTTGCCTGTGGGTGGTTTTCTGATTGCCGTATTCGCAGGCTGGATAATGAAACGCGAGGCAGCGCGCGATGAATTAACATCGCTAAATGCCACGGGTTTCAAGATCTGGTACTTCCTCATTCGCTTTGTCGTGCCGCCGGCGCTGTTGATTATTTTTGTAATGGGTGTCAGTGAATAGCGCTCCAATGTATCCGCCTGGGCAATAATCGGGCCGCGGTAATAAACAGGTGTTTCCATGCTTGCTGCAATAAACGAATTTCTTTGGGGCCAGTTGCTGATAGTCGTCCTGCTCGGCGTTGGTGTTTTGTTCACCGTGTCCTCGCGCTTTGTGCAGTTTCGCTATTTTGGCCGCATGTTTGGTGTGCTTCGAGGTGCCATGCATCACGAGAAGGGCCATATCAGTTCTTTTCAAGCTCTGGTGGTGAGCGTGGCCGGCCGCGTCGGTGGTGGCAATATTGCCGGTGTGGCGGTTGCCATTACGTTGGGCGGGCCCGGTGCCATTTTCTGGATGTGGGTAATCGGGCTGATGGGAATGGCTACCAGCTTTTTTGAGTGCTCTCTTGCGCAGTTATATAAGAGGGCCGAGCCCGACGGGACGTATAGAGGCGGGCCCGCCTATTACCTGCACCACGGCATACAACAAAGATGGCTGGCACTTATATACTCCGTATTGCTGCTGGTAACCTTCGGTCTGGGGTTTAACGCGGTGCAATCCTATGTCGTGGCCACCTCTCTGCAAGCATCGTTTGGCATCCCGACCTGGCTATCGGGATTGACCACGGTAGCCGTTCTCGGCGTCGTGATCTTCGGTGGTATAAAACGCATAGCACTGGTTGCCGAGTTTGTTGTGCCGGTCATGGCGGTGGGTTACTTTGCCTGTGCTGTGGTGGTCATCGGCTTGAATCTGTCGGAGGTGCCAGCGTTGTTGGTGCACATTGTACAGAGTGCATTCGGCCTTGATTCTGCTGTTGGTGGTGGCATCGGGGTGGCAATCATGCAGGGTGTGAAGCGGGGCTTGTTTTCCAATGAGGCGGGGCTGGGAAGTGCGCCGAATGTGGCGGCAGTAGCATTTGTTCCCCACCCCGCTAACCAGGGAATTGTTCAGGCTTTTAGTGTGTTTATCGATACCATCATTATGTGCAGCTGCACGGCCATTATTATTCTTTTATCCGATGTATACCAGGCAGGCGGTGCAGATGTCTCGGGGGTTGCTTTAACCCAGAGTGCTCTGGCCAGTCACGTGGGAGCCTGGGGTGGTGGTTTTGTCAGTGTTGCACTGGTGTTGTTTGCGCTTAGTTCAATGATGTACAACTATTATCTGGGTGAGAATAGTCTGAACTATTTCAGCGAGGAAAACACCACGCTGTTCAACGTTTTTCGGGCCGCTGTTCTGGGTCTTATTCTGTGGGGCTCGGTCCAGGATTTGGGTACTGTATTCGGATTTGCCGATGTCACTATGGGCTTTCTGGCGCTGGTTAATTTGTTGGGTCTGGTGTGGATGTACAAGATCGGGATGCGTTTACTGCGCGATTATGACGGACAACTAGCGTCTGGTATCGAGCCTCGGTTAAGGAAGGAAGACTACCACGACCTCGATATCGATGTGACGGCATGGCCTGATTAGGCCGTACAGCAGGGTGCCACCCCCAAACGTCGCCGGCCCTGACTGCCCCTAAAGGAGCGGGGACAGTAGACGGGCAATACCCATGGCCAGCGGGAACCAGCCCGGTTTTCCGTCGAGTTCATCCGTTGTCACAAGCCACGACTGTCGCATGTCTGCCTCCAGCATTTTCTCTACCTTGTGAGCAAACTCCCGATTGTGAACCAATAAGGTTATTTCGAAGTTTAATCTGAAGGAGCGATTGTCGAAGTTGGCCGTGCCCACACCCGCTATATGGTCGTCCATTAAGAGAACTTTCTGGTGCATGAATCCATCTTTATAGCGGTATATTTTTACGCCAACTGGAAGCAGTTCCCTGGTGTATGACCAATTCGCCATTGCCACGACGCGACCGTCGGTTTTATCGGGAATTATAATCCGCACGTCGACGCCGCGCAGCACCGCTAATTGCAGGGCGGCAATAATGCCGCGGTCGGGCACAAAGTAGGGGCTGGCAATCCAGATGCGTTCCCGCGCCTCCACGATTAGCTGGTGATACATTAAGCCAGCCTCTTCATATTTACTGGCGGGGTTCGAGGGGAACACCAGTAAGTCACACGGCCCCTGGGGAGCGATAGCAAAATTCCAATCGATATTCAGAGGCGTGCGAACAGCCCACCGCCAGTCGGTAGCGAAAGTGATCGCCGCATCCAACACGGCCGGGCCTTGAACTCGGGTGTGGGTGTCGCGCCAGGGACCGACCTTGTTGTCCAGGCCGAGATATTCGTCGCCGACGTTGTGGCCACCAATCCAGGCGGTTTGCCCGTCTACAATGACGATTTTTCGGTGGTTGCGAAAATTCAACTGGAAACGGTTTTTACGGCCCCTTCTACGCCCCTGGGTAGTGTTGAAAGGCGCAACCTGGACGCCAACCTGTTTGAGGGTTCGAAGTAATTTGGAACGCGCAAATTGTCTGCTCCCGATTTCATCGTAGAGCAAATAGACCTTGACGCCAGACCTTGCCTTGGCCTCCATTACCCGGCCCAGTCGATTGCCCAGAACGTCATCTCGAATAATGTAGCACTGGAAGAGGATGTATTTTTCGGCAGTCTCCAGACCTGCCTGGATACTGTCGAATGTCTGCCCACCATTTACCAGTAAGTCGACATTGTTCCCTCTGGTAGCAGGCATGCGCGCCAGTTTGTTCAGGCAGGTATACAATGGAGCGTCTGGCTGGGTGCGGATTATATATTGTTCGACAGCGCCATGAGTCCGCTGCTTTAGCTTCTCGGATTCCTGTTCAATCTCGGTGCGTTGTTCCAGGTAGCCGTCAAATTTATTGCGACCAAATACCCAGTAGCAGGGAACCGCGATATAGGGGACGGTGAGTAGTGATATGCTCCAGGCAATGGCACCCTGTGCCGTTCGCACCTTGATTATAGCTTCCAATGCAGAGGCTATGCCCAGGAGATAGAACAGCACCATTGCAACGGCTATGATCTCGGTGTATAGCTCCAGTTCCATGTTTGATCGCCAGTAGCCTGATACTGCATTATATAGAACACAGGCATTGCCACAACGGCATTACTCCAATAGTTGAGACTGCAGGAGGGCTATATCCGCTGGGGTTAGTGCAAGTCCCTGCGCGACGTAGTTTCCAAAACTTCCCCATTTGGAATCGATTTCGTCAAAGGCAGCCTGCAACCAGGCCTTTTCTACACCCATTAGTGTCCTGATATGCCCAGCAGCTTCATCACCTTTGAACAGGCGGATTAGTAGTAAGTCCGTGCGCCTTGCATCCAATGCGTGCAGCCTGCTAAGCAGGTAGTCATCCAGTACCGTGTTCAGAGGGACTCCAAGAATACGTAGTATGATTGCAGCAGCGAATCCGGTTCGATCCTTGCCGGCGCTGCAATGCCAAACAATGGGGGAGCCATTTGCCCGAATTACCGTGTGGATAAATTGGCGAAACTCGGGAGTGAACTGATTGGCAAACTGTCGATTGGCCTCCAACATCATAAGATCTGGATTAAAACCGTCGAAGTTACCCGTTTCAATCCGCTCCATAACCTCACCGACGATGCTCTCATTGGCCTCATCCAGCACTGGAATTTCAACCACGACGAAGTCGTGTCCCGGTGGAAGTCTGTTGGGCTCCCTGGTCTTCTCCAGTGCCGAGCGGAAGTCAATTAGCGCAGTCAGACCAAGTTGCTCCAGGGTCTGCATATCCGAATCAGTGGCCTGCCAGAAACCCGCGGAACGATAGAGTTTTCCCCATTTCACGCGGTGCCCATCCTTGGTCGGGTAACCACCCAGATCACGAAAATTTGAGATTGCCTCGAAGCGAAGCAAGCGGTGCTCAGGCCGCTCCTCCATTGGCAGAAGGGCGGGAATGACGACCGGGACAGGCGGTACAAACTGAATAACGCCAAAAACGAGTGTTACGGTGGCAAAGGCCCACCAGAAAGTTGTCTTCTTATTCAATAGATCACCCTGGTGGCAACTGTTAGTAATTACAAAGTGTGGCGTAGCGGTCCTTATGAAAGCCGGTGTCGCCAAAAATCTGCATTGTTACGCGAGCTCGCTTCAAAAAGAGCCCGATGTCCAGCTCGTCGGTAATGCCGATGCCGCCGTGCATTTGAACAGCCTCGTTGGTCACCAGCTTGACCAGTTCATTGAGCTTGGCCTTGGCCAGGCTAGCTAGTATGGGCAGCTGCTCCGGGGCCTCATTGACGCTGAAGGCAGCCTGTAGTAGCACTGATCGGCACAGTTCAATTTCCGCTTGCATATGCGCCGCACGGTGCTGTAGTGCCTGGAAACTGCCAATGTGCACATCAAATTGAACCCTTTCCTTGAGGTAGTCCATCGTTCGCTCAAATGCCTCCAACGCGCAGCCCATCATTTCAGCCGCAATAGCAATGCGACCACGATCCAGAACAGGCTCCAGTATGTCCCAGCCGCTGTTTTCATCGCCTATCAGACTGTCGGCATCGACGCTCACCTGTTCAAATTCGATATTGGCAGCATTGCGGCTATCGGCCATTATGGTCCGGTGACACTTAACACCATCGGCACTGGAGTCAACTAGAAACAGTGATATTCCCTCTGTCGATTTGTACTCGCCGCTGGTTCTGGCGACGACGATGAGTTTATCTGCGCTGTGGCCATCGAGCACAAAGGTTTTCTCTCCATTGATGACATAGCCGCCTTTCTGATGTTCTGCTCTGGTGGCGATGGTCGAGGGGCGGTGGTGGTGTGATTCCTCCAGTGCCAGGGCCAGGGTCAGGTCTCCCGCTGCCACGCGTGGCAGTAAGTTCTCCTTTTGCTGGGTGTTCCCACCCATAAGGATAGCGGAAGTACCGACCACCGAGGAGGCAAACAGCGGTGAGGCGGTCAGCGTACGCCCCGTTTCCTCCATTATCAGGCTGAGTCCCACGAAGCCAAAATCCAGGCCATCGTAGACTTCCGGCACGATAATGTTCGCCCATCCGAGATCGGTCATCTGCCGCCAAAGTTCGGGACAATACCCCGTGGCATCGTGTTCGTCGCGCAATTTTCTCAGGGCGTTGACCGGTGCAGAAGTGGCTAGGAAATCTCTCGCAGTGTCCCGCAACAGGCGTTGTTCTTCATTCAGGACAAGGGCCATGATCTACTCCTTAGGATTTTGGCAATTGGAGGACGTTTTTGGCAATGACATTGAGCTGAACTTCCGAGGTTCCTCCAGCGATGGTCATAGCCTTAGACATAGCCCAAAGGCGGAGGGTATCAATTTCCTGGTCGGTAAACTGCTCCCCTTCCCAGCCCAGACCGCGGCTACCCATGATAGCCAGTAGTAGCTCACTCTTGATTTTCTCTGCTTCAGTTCCCACGTACTTCATGACGAGTGGTGCTGCACTGTGAACACCCGCTGTTTTTTCCTCGAAGGTTCGAAAGTGAGTTAAGGCAATTGCGTGCATGGACATATCATAGTCAACTAACTCACTGCGTAGTTGGGGGTCAACAAGTTTGCCGTTTTCCACGTCCAGGTACTCGTGCGCGACCACATTGGGCGCCATTACCTGACGAGGCGAATCACTGCCCAATTCAGACATCAGCTTTCGCTCGTGCACTAGCAGAAATTTGGCTACGGACCAGCCGGAGTTCAGCTCGGCGAGTAAATTTTCCTTGGGAACCTGTACATTATCGAAAAAGGTCTGGCAGAATTCTGACTCGCCACTGATAAGCCTTATAGGTGATACACTCACTCCGGCGGATGCCATGTCGATTAGCAAAAAGCTGATTCCCGCCTGCTTTTTTACATTGGGGTCGGTGCGTACCAGACAAAATATCCAGTCCGACTTATCAGCTGAAGTTGTCCATATCTTACTACCGTTAACCAGGAAATGGTCGCCCCTGTCCTCTGCCTTGGTTTGCAGGCTGGCTAGATCGGAGCCCGACCCTGGTTCCGAGTAGCCCTGGCACCATCGAATTTCACCGTTGACAATGGCTCTTATATGTTTCTGTTTTTGCTCCTCACTCCCGTATTCCAGGAGGGCTGGGCCGAGCATCCATATACCAATACTAACTAGGGGGGGGCGCGCCCCAATACGCTTCACTTCCTCCTTTATTATTTTCCCTTGCCGATCACTGAGTCCACCCCCGCCGTAGGCCGCTGGCCACTCGGGGGCAATCCAGCCCTTGTCCCGCATTCGCTCGAACCATAGTCTGGCATCCGCGCTAGAAAATTTGCCTGTGCGCCCCCCCCAATACTGCTCCTTGGCGGCCATTGGATGGCGTTGGGAGTCGGGGCAGTTTAGCTCCAGCCACTGACGAACCTCAATACGGAATTGTTCAAGGTTTTCCAAGTTTTCTCTCCTGATTAGACCTGCCGTCGCATCATACGGGGGCAGGGGAGTGGGATAAAGATCTACTGGGGTCATCCGGAGTCGCAACTGCGCACTGGCTTAAAATGTCAGTCCGCGGTGACAATAATTGGCTTTAGCAGCCAGTTCATGAAATGTATTGGGGCTGGTTTAGCGAGGTACACTAGTGAGATTGACCCGCTATCCCCGGGCGGGCATGCTGGAGACGTGTTTACTGGATACCAGGTCATGGCAGGTTTTTATATGAAAAGATTTACGGGCAAGGTTGTTTTGGTAACGGGAGCGGGCAGTGGAATTGGCAAGGCCAGTGCATTGAGGCTGGCCGCTGAGGGTGGGCTTGTGTTTTGTGTGGATATGAATCCCGATACATTGGACGCGACTGTGGCCGAGATTTCCGAGGCGGCGGGGCAGGCTAGGGCCCATGCCTGTAATATTAGTGATGAAGGCGAGGTAAATGCCTGCATAACCGCATGTGTCGAGAGCTACGGTGGTCTCGATGTGCTGGTCAATATGGCGGGCATTTTACGTTTTGACGACACTGAACAACTGCAATTGGATCACTGGCAAAAGGTGATTGATGTCAACCTGACGGGAACCATGTTGCTATGCCGCGCGGTGCTGCCGCATTTAGTTAATTCTCGGGGCAATATTGTAAATGCAGCGTCCACAGCGGCACTGTCCGGATTGCCCTGCGGGGTTGCTTACTCGGCAACCAAAGGCGGTGTGCTGGCACTGACGCGCAGTATCGCTGTGGAATATGCCAAGCGTGGCGTGCGCGCCAACTGTGTATGCCCCGGTGACATTAACACGAACATGACGGAGGGCCTCGATTTCCCCGCAACCATGGATTTTGATCTCATGCCCCGGATATCGTCGATTACCGGTCCCAAGGGACCGGAGGTTATAGCGGGCGTCATTGCGATGCTGGCGTCCGAGGATGGCGCCCACATTACGGGAGAGGATGTGCGTGTCGATGGAGGGACTCTTTCATAGGTTTTAACCCAGAGTCTCGTTTTTAGGTTATAAGTCGCTATACTCTATTAGCCTAAAATTCTGAGCATATGAGGATCAAGCATGCCGTTCAAAGCCACTTTTAGCAAGTTGACAGGTCGGCTGAGCGCTCCCGATAACGGTAGCTGGGAGGTGCATGACAGGGCACTGGAGATGCAGCGAAACGGGGAAGATGTAATCCTCCTGTGTGTGGGTGACCCCGACTTTCGTACTCCGGAGCCGATTATTGACAACGCAGTGAGTTACCTGCGGGTGGGGCGAACCCACTATTCGCCGGCACTGGGTGAAATAAAGCTAAGGCGGGCAATTGCCGACCTCGAAACTCAGTCCTCACCCCATGTCTGCGCTGTAGAGGAGGTGGCGGTATTCCCCGGAGCTACTGCGGCAGTACACGCCGTGATGACTTGTTTGCTTGATGCTGGGGATGAGGTCGTTATCCCCGAGCCCATGTATGTTGGCTACACATCGATTATGCGAGCCGTGGATGCACGCGTTATCGCGGTGCCTCTGGATGTAAAAGCGGAGTTCGCTCTGGATGTGGAAGCGGTCAAGGCAGAGTTTACAGCTGCGACCCGGGTACTCTTTTTAAATACACCCGGCAATCCTACAGGTAGCATCATTCCGGCAGCTCAATTGCGGGATTTAGGTGAGTTTTGTCGCCAACGCAATGTCTGGCTGGTCTGTGACGAGGTGTATTCGATGTTCACCTACGACGGGGGACATCGCTCTGCCCGAGCTTCGGTAGAGCACCTTGACAATGTGGTCATGGTCGATGGATTGTCCAAATCTCATGCGATGAGCGGTTGGCGAGTTGGGTGGGTCGTGGCGCCGCCAAACTTGATCGAGCGTTTGGCCTGCTACGCCCAGACTACCTTGTTCGGGTGTCCCCAGTTTATTCAGGATGCGAGCGCGTTTGCTCTGGAAAATGACCAGGTGTATGTCGAGCAAATGCGCGTGGAGTATCGGGAGCGGCGGGATTTTGTTCTCGGGCAACTGGAAGACATACCTCACATCCGAGGCTTCAGGCCGCGGGCAGGTATGTTTATTATGTGTGACGTATCCGCTACCGGATTGTCGGGCAATGATTTTGCTGCTCGCTTATTGGATGCCGAAGGTGTATCGGTGGTTCCAGGTGAGGCCTTTGGGCCCTCGGCTCAAAGCTGCGTTCGCCTTGGCTTGGCTCAGAATAAGGCGGTTCTCAAGAGGGCATGTCAGCGACTCTCACGATTTTGCGAAACACTATAGTATTACTGAGACTCGGCGAGCTCAACATCCAGGCTGATTGAGTCGGTGCCACGCAGCACCTTGATAGTCACTGAATCCCCGGGCTGGTGCTTTTCCAGCAGCGAGAGATAGTCATCATTGGAGCGCATGGGTTTGTCATCCATGTGGGTGATGATGTCGCCCAGTATGATCTCCCCTCGGGCGTTGCGATAGGCGCCAGAGAGCCCCGCTTTG
>JABHWT010000075.1 GCA_018657645.1 Halieaceae bacterium
GGACCTCTTCGGCAATTGCATCAGCATGTTCAGGGCTTAGAACATTCTCAATAATGCAGTAACCATCCTCAACAATCCTATCAAGATAATCATCAATCCGTCTTTTCTCCATGGTCGTAATTCCTCAACTGGTTTTCCCGGGGTGTCGCGCTAGCATGCTGTCGCCTTGCTCCAGGTATCGAAAAAAGTTTCGCGCTAATCATTCGCCCATTGCACGTCAAATACCCTTTCTGTCCGGTGCAGGCTAGCCCCATTTCAACATCCCAAATTCCTGCCGTCTCGCCAGCATTGTGACATCGGGACAATCCGATTGTGATTGGATTTCCAGGTGGACACCAGCGCCTTGTCGATAAGATTGTCGAGCGCGGTCAGACGAAGAGCCTCGTTCAAACAGTTACTCTAGGCAGCCTTGATGCGGCTGTTTATACACTACTCCGGTCGCGCCACCACAGAAAGCCGAAAATTGGTATAAGGGCCAGTGGAATCATGGCGACGACGGCAAACGACTCCACCGCAGCATAGCGCAACACCTCATCCAGTTCGGGGCCACTCATAGCTGCCAGTTTCTCCGCACTACCGGCCGCCTCGAGTTTGGCACGATCGAATATCGCACCCAGTTGGGGCAATACAAACTGGATTGCCATGCCGCCACAAAAACCGATAATGCCCAGAAACAAAGCGCCCCCGCGTGGAAATCGCTCTGAAATATTGCCCAACATGGTCGGCCACATGTAACACACTCCCATACCCCAAACGGTAGCGGCGGCAAAGGCGCTGGCAGGGCTGTTCGCTCGGCTGAGCCCGTACAGGCCAACCACCGCAAAAATGCTGCTAAGCCACAACAGGCCTACCGATGATATTCGTTCGACAATAGGACCTGCAAAGTGGCGCATGACAAACATCAGGGCGCTGATATACACGAGCAGCAAAATGCCATCCATCCCCACTACTCGCGACAGCGCCAGGTCCACCCATTGACCTGGAGCCAATTCAGCCGACGCGGTCATAAACATACACACCAACCAGACTAAAAACATCGGTTGACGCTTTAGCTCACCAAACATCTCGGGGTATGTCACTCCCGAAGCCACCCGCTCGGTCACCGGGAAATCAGTGCCAATTACCAGTAGTGCCATCACCACGCCAGGCACAATCAGCAGCAAGAGATTCAACTGCCAGGAGAGCCCAAGCGCACCCATTGCAACACCAGACAAGCCACCCACTACGATACCTGCTGGCCACCAGGCATGCAGAATATTCAGACGATGCGTTTTCTCCTCGGGATACAAGGCCGCAATCAGAGGATTACTGGCGGCCTCCACAGCGCCCCAGCCAAGTCCTGTCAACAACAGCCCAAGCAACACCAACCAATAGGAAAATGCAGCTACGGGCAGCCAGGCAGCAGTCAAAACCAGCACACTGCCCAGGACATAACCAGCAGCCGACAGTAACAGCATGGCACGCATGCCGATAATATCAACCAGGGCAGAGCCAAATAACAGGGTCAGGGCAAAACCGGTAAAGGTTATGCCCAGCGCCTCTCCCACCATGGCGGCCGAATTAGCCACATCGAGAATGTCGAATATGTCGGCCTGCAGGTCAGCTGCAATGTTAGCGCGAACCGCAAAACCCAAACCAATCATGAAAATGGACAGATTTCCTATCAGGAACAAGCGGGAGCTGTTGAGGTGCTGGTGAGGTTTATTCATAGCGGTATCCTGTGGTTTCTTATTTTGCACTCCAGAGTGCCCTGCCGTTGAGTCTCCCCTTTTTAAAAACTCTCTGAGACGTATTAGACACCGGAAACGGGGTGCCAATCACTCAGGTCAGTCCCAGCACACGCCGGTTGAGCTTGGGGTCGGGGTCGGTACCTGCAAAATCGTCAAACGCCCTGTCTGTTGTGCGAATAATATGCCGCTCTATAAAGGGGGCGCCCTCCGCCGCACCATCTTCAGGGTGTTTGATGCAACACTCCCATTCCAATACCGCCCAGCCCCGGTAGTCGTGCCTAGCCAAAGCGCTGAATATGCCGCGAAAATCTACCTGACCATCTCCCGGGGACCGAAATCGACCCGGCCTGTCTCGCCAGGATTGGTAGCCCCCATAAACGCCGCTGCGGCCACTGCTTATAAACTCCGCGTCCTTAACGTGGAAGGCCTTGATCCGCTCGTGGTAAATATCGATAAAGGCGAGGTAATCCAGATGTTGCAGCACAAAGTGGCTGGGATCATATAAAATATTAGCCCGGGAATGATTGCCGGTAGCCTCCAGGAAGCGCTCGAAAGTTACTCCGTCGTGTAAGTCCTCCCCGGGGTGAATTTCAAAGCAAACATCAACACCGGCCTCCTCGAATGCATTCAGGATAGGCATCCACCGTTTTGCCAGTTCTGCAAAGCCCTCTGCAACCAGGCCAACAGGTCGCTGAGGCCAGGGGTAGAACGTGTGCCACATCAGGGCACCGGAAAAGGTGGCGTGGGCATTGAGGCCCAAATTAGCACTGGCTCTGGCAGCCAACAGCATCTGGTTCACCGCCCATTCGGTGCGGGCCCCAGGTTTACCGCGTACTGCCGAGGGCGCAAAACTGTCAAACAGTGCATCGTAAGCCGGATTGACGGCAACCAACTGGCCCTGGATGTGAGTGGACAATTCACTAATCTGCAATCCGTGTTGCCCCACTATTGCCTGCAATTCCTCGCAATAGGTTTTACTATTGGCCGCCTTTTCAAGGTCTATCAGGCGACTGTCGTTGGTGGGAACCTGAAGGCCCTTGTAACCCAGATCGCTGGCCCATCGGGTCATGGCTTCCAGCGAATTGAAGGGGGCTTGGTCCCCGACAAACTGGGCAAGAAATAGTCCCGGTCCCTGCATGCTACCCATTTACGCCTCCGTATTACCCGGGTGGTCTTTGAGCGAATGCCATTTGTCACCGCCAGCGCTGGCCGCGACCACCGCTTCAATGAATGCCATGCCGCGATACGCATCGGATAACCCCGGCATCGACGATGCCAGTCCGGCTGGTGGGCGCCCCTCTTCGGCCGCCGCTATCCGCTCGGCAAATTGCAGATACAAATTGGCAAAGGCTTCGAGATAACCCTCGGGATGTCCCGCCGGTGTACGGGTGAGGCTGCAGCTTGCTTCCGACGTGCCCGACCAACCCGTCCTAACAATTTGGGCGGGTTGGTCATTGTACATTAGCTTTAAACTGTTGGGTTGTTCCTGTTGCCATTGAAGACCGCCCCGGTCGCCGTAAATGCGAATTTGCAGATTGTTTTCCTCACCAACTGAGACCTGACTTGCGATTAGCACACCGCGCGCGCCATTATCGAAACGCAGCATTGCAGTGCCATCGTCGTCGAGCTGCCTGCCAGGCACCAGCGGACCAATGTCGGCACACAGCTCGGTCACCTTGAGTCCGGATATGGCCTCGGCCAGATTAAACGCATGACTACCAATATCCGCCATACAACAACTCTCCCCTGCCTGCCGGGGATCAATTCGCCATGCCGCCTGCTTATTGTTGGGATCATCCGCTGCAGCCAGCCATCCCTGACTATATTCAACAATCAGCTTACGAATCGTTCCGAGTTCGCCACGCTCGACCCGCTGCCTGGCTTCCTGCACCATGGGATAGCCAAGATAGGTATGGGTTAGGCCGTAGAGCTTGCCACTCGATTCAGCGACTGCCATCAGCTCCTTCATTTCGGCCAGATTAAGCGTGGCCGGTTTATCTGACAACACGTGAAATCCCTGTTCAAAGGCCGCTTTGGCCACCGGCAGGTGTAAGTGATTGGGAGTAACAATAGTGACAAAATCCATGCGCCGATCGGCCGCTAAAGCTGCTTCCATTCCCATCATGGTGTGGTAATCCGAATACACGCGGTCGGTTTCCAAACCAAGGGCCTGACCACTGCTTAAGGCCCGCTCAGGATCACCACTAAAGCATCCGCAAACCAGCTCAACGCGACTATCCATAGCAGCCGCTATGCGGTGAACGGCGCCAATAAAGGCCCCGTCACCACCACCGACCATGCCCATGCGAATCTTTCTCATCCCCGGGGAGGCAGGCCGTGCACCATGGTGAGAAAATGAAATTTAGTACCAGCGCGACGAAACTCTGACAGAGCCTGATAATCGGGGTCGTTATACCAGGCGCGCCCTTTTTCCTCGCTGGGAAACTGGAAAATAACAATCCTGCCAGGAGGCGCATCTGGGCCCTCCAGAGTAATAGTGCTGTCGTCATAAGTAAAAAAACTGCCCCCGAAGCGCTTCAGGATTGGGAAAAAACCCTTCTCATATTTGCGGTAGGACTCCGCATCCTCAATTTCAAAGTTAGCGATCATGTACACGGGTACGTCTGGCATTTGTAATTTCCTTGTTGGTAGTGGCGCAATATTTACTTGGTCGGAGTGGCAATGGGCGCACTGATAACAGCCGCCACCTTAAAAGGCGGTATCAGATACCAACCCGGAGGTTGGCTGGTACTGCAACATTCATTCCCTTGGGCGGCGCCAGTTGGACTTGCTCCATCACAGTCACATAGTCCTCGACACTAGCCACCAGCAAGCGCGGATTGAACTGCCGCTCTTCGCCAATCGTGCTTTTGGTCATACCACGAAAGTCATGCCCCGGATACACCAGTGTATCATCGGGAAGGCAAAGCAGTTTATCGAACAGGCTGGCATATTGTTTTTCAGCACTTCCCCCCTGAAAGTCGGTTCGTCCGGTGGTTCGAATCATTAGTGTGTCCCCGGTAAAAACCAGGTTCTGGTCCTCCATTAGAAAGCAATAGGACTCCTCAGTATGCCCGGGGGTATGCAGGCAACGCAGGCATAAATCCCCCAGCCCCAGTGCATCGCCATCACCCACATGCAGGGACACTCCACTGGCCCGGGACTCGTCCCCGTGAACAGTCTCGCAGCGAAAGCGTAAACGAAGCTTGCCAAGGGCAGTGATATGGTCATTGTGCACATGCGTATCAATGGCATAAACGAGGTTCAGTGACAACTCTTGAATGAGCTGAACGTAGACGTCGTATTTGGCCAACACCGGGTCAATAATCAATGCCTGGCGAGTACCTTCATCGCCAATCAAGTACGTGTAGGAGTAGCTTTCTTCGTCAAACAGTTGGCGAAATATCATCTCTGAATCTCCTCATACAAACGTCTTGACTAGCATGAATGTCATTATGGCTATAACAAAACCGGAGAATGCCTGTTGCAATCTAGGTCCGGACAGGCGACTGCTCACGGCAGTCCCTACCAAAATCCCCGTGATGCTGGCGCCTGCGAGCACGCTCAATAACCACGCGTCCTGCCTTGGCGTAGTCAGTACATGGTACAGATAACCGGAGCTTCCAATCAAGGCAATTACCAATAATGAGGTGCTAATAGCCCTCTCCATTTGCATGCCCGCGTAAAGCCTCAGCAAGGGCACGATAAGAAACCCACCGCCAACGCCAAAAAAACCAGCTAGTAGACCCACGCCTGCACCAAGTAACACCAGGACCGAGTGCTCAGGGCCGCCGTTGCCACGATTCGCCTCGGTGTAGGAGAGCGTACTTTCACTGGTCGCGTCCAAACTGGCTCCAGCTTGTCTCCACATTCTTCGAGCAACGTAGAAGGCCAACAGACTGAATAAAATCACTATAAACTGCTCATTAAACTGATTCGCCAACCAACGCCCCACAGGGGCAGTAGCCATCCCTGTAATTGCCAGGCTAGCCGCCACTTTCCACGCCGGGCTCTGGTCGTGACGACGCAGAACGACACCGACCATCGCCGCCGCGCTCACAGCCCCCAGACTTATCCCCATCGCATCCTGGGGTCGCAGATCCAGCGCAAGCACCAATGCCGGTACCGCCACGATGGAACCTCCGGCTCCGGCAACTCCTAATGCGAAGCCAATCATTAGTCCAACCAGCACCAACATATTTCTAAATGCCCTGTGCTAGAGATTCACGAATAAAGGCTATGCCATCCGTGTAAAGCTGTTGCGGTGAGTCGAAGGCATCACGCCAGATATTGGCAGCGCCCACGATAGCGGGATCGCTTGTCCCAAAGGCCTCGATAGTTAACCAGCCGTTGTACTCGACTGATCGAAGAGCGGCGAAGGTCTCCTGCCATTTTACCTGGCCACTGCCAAGCGTTCCGCGATGGCTCTCGCTCAAATGAACGTGAATCAGGCGGTCCCCAGTGGCAGGCAGGGCGATGGCCGGGTCTGGGTCTTCGATATTCGCATGGTGGGTATCGTAAAGCACACCCACGTTTGCCAAACCCACGTCGCGACACAGGGCCGTGGCATCCGCCGCCGTATTTACCAGGTACACCTCGAACCGATTAAGAAACTCCAAACCCAGTCTCAGCCCGAAAAGCGCTGCGTACTCGCCGACCTGGTGTAGACAATCCCGGCTCCATTGCCATTCCTGCTCACTGGGGCCAACGCCACTGAACACCTTGTGGGCCTGGTACAGGCCACCAACCAGGATGTCACTACCCAGCAATACCGCCTCGTCGACTCTCGCCTTCAAGTAGTCAACGGCGTTGCGGCGTATGGCGGCGTCAGAAGCAATGGGGTTGGCCTCGGGTGGCACAAAAGTACTGGCAGTCAGTGCCAGGCCCATATCCTGAGTGGCCTGGCGCAACTGCTGTAGTTCTGCCTCGGCCTGGCCAACCACGGAGATTTCAACGCCGTCGAATCCGGCCAGAGCCAGTTGTTCGATAACCGGGATATGGGAAGCCCTGGTTTCGGCTCCCCACAGCAACATGTTCATTCCGATTTTAACGTCCACTAGCCGAATCGCCCTGCGCACCACGCAAGCCTGATGGGTGGACTTCTGTTCACGGCCTTTGCCCTGCTAATTTATTGATTGCGCCGGCAATGAAGCGCTGGTATTCCGGCAGCGCATAGGTTTGCGCTGTATGCCCTATTGCACTGTAGATAATTTCCCCTTTTCCCAAACTTCGAGCCCAGGCAATAGGGTGCTCTCCCTCCATGGTGGAGTCGGGAAACAGTAAGGGTTCGGTATCGTAGGAAGATTCATCC
This sequence comes from Halieaceae bacterium, assembly GCA_018657645.1. Taxonomy (GTDB): domain Bacteria; phylum Pseudomonadota; class Gammaproteobacteria; order Pseudomonadales; family Halieaceae; genus JBALVT01. The sequence continues at coordinate 7,042 of JABHWT010000075.1, forward strand.
ATTGCCAACAGTATACGGGCACCACTTTGGCGCGGGTTGCGGTCAAAGCCATACCACTCCTCCTGAAGTACATGCCATGACGATGGCAAGTGCATGGTCAGGGGCTCCTCGTGGTCAACGACCAACACATTGGCATCCTGAAACTGGGGCGCCATTGTATGGCAAATAAACTGTGCCCCAAGCAGATTGTCGACATACCAGTTCCAGGCGTAGGATGGATCACCGCCCGCAGCATGAATTCCCAGCCATTTACCTCCGCCCAACAACCAAACCTTGAAGTCCTCACGTTGGGTGGGTGTCAGGATGTCACCGGATGTATTGTTCCACACCACTACATCAAATCGCGCAAGATCCTGTGCATTGTGGCTGGCAGCGTTCTCGCTCTGGTATATATGCCAGCCATTTTGAACCGCCAACTCCGCCAACATAGCACCGGCGGCGGGAATGGCCTCTGTGTGAACAAAGCCATTGGTCTTACTCAGCACCAATACCGCAGGGCTTTTAAGTTCTGGGATGATGGGAGCCTGGTTATCGTAGTGAGGTTCACGCAACAGGCCCGTTGAATACAGAAAGTAAACGCCGATGAAAGCTGTCACGGCAGCTGCCAATAGCAGTCCCACCATTATTTTTTTAAACACATAACACCTCTCAGGCGAGAGTACTCAGCCCTTTTTAGGACCCCCATTATGGCCGGGCCAGCGCGAACCGGAAATGGTATCCGCAAATGGCGTAAACGCATCCGGATCAAGTTTACCGGCAAGTTTGATCTCCCGGTCGAGAAATAGGGGCCACCACAGATGAGCGGACAACTGCTCACGAAGGGGCAGCAAACTGAAAAGAGGATCCCAGGGGCTGTCCCTCAAAATCAGTTCTCCCTCTACTTCCTCGCGCCAGGCAGTACCGTAGCGACTGCGAACGTGTACAACCTGCGGTGGGAAGTCATAGCCTTCGGAGACCATACCACAGGCCCGCGACACCTTGATCCACCACTCATTCTGGTCGTATTCTTCGGGTATCTCCGCCGGTCCGACCGACTGCCCTTTGAACTCTACAAAGGTATAGCCCTGGTGCGTACAGCGAGCGCTGACGGAGGGCCCAAGCCGATAAAACTCAATCGCGCAGGGGTACTTTGGCTGTCCATTTCTCTCCTGACTGATAAAAATAGCCGATTCCTGATCGATACCGTACCCCAATGTATATTCACCCGATATTCCATTGAAATCAGCGTCTACCGTGGTGACCACCCCAAACTCGGGCTCATCCGGTACCGGGAAGTTGTAAATGGTGAGGTTTACATGGGGGCTGGCACCCGGCTCAATGCCTGGAGGCAACAGCGCTGCTATCTTTTCCGGGTCGGTTCGGTAGCATATTTTCAGCATTGGCCAGTTAACTATATCCCCCGGGTTGCCCTGGGGTGCACCTGTTTCACTTGTCATATTATTATCCTCCGAAACTGATTTTTCACATAAAAGGCGGGCTTTATTTTCCCGCTCATTGCGCCGATTCAGACAATACCACTTTCATTGTGTCAAAGTCATTGATGTCTGGCGCTTTGCCTGGTGTAGTACGGTGTTCTACACTGCCAACTCAAATAGTGAACAAGCGCATTGCCGCTGCATTGGAGCCAATCATGAACCCCACCACCCTACCCTCTCAGCGCCGCGTGGTCGCTGTCGACCCGGACGATCAAGCCCTGAGCGTGGCGCATGAACCGATGCCAATTGCGGCTGCAGGGGAGGTCCTAATTAAAGTTCACGCCGCAGGTATAAACCGCGCCGATCTCCTTCAGCGAGCAGGCTTATACCCCCCCCCGGCCGATGCCTCGCCTATTATGGGCCTGGAGGTGGCTGGCGAGGTCGTCGCGCTGGGACAGGGGGTTAGCCAATGGCAGGTAGGCGATGAAATCTGTGCGCTCACTCACGGCGGCGGCTATGCCGATTACTCGGTGGCGCCAGTCTCTCAATGCCTGCCCATTCCGGCAGATCTCAGCATGGCACAGGCTGCGGCACTGCCGGAGGCACTACTCACGGTTTGGCACAATATTTTTCAACGGGCGGGCCTGCAGACCGGCGAAAAAATACTTGTTCATGGTGGCGCCAGTGGCATTGGCACCATGGGTGTCATGATTTGCAGTGCCCTGGGCGCCGAGGTATACACCACGGCGGGCACCAAAGAAAAGTGCAGCGCGCTTGAGTCAATGGGGGCTACCCGGGCGATCAACTACAAGACCGAAGACTTCGAGGCAGTGCTGAAAGAACGGCAGTTAGCCGGCTCGATCAATGTCATTTTTGATATGGTGGGCGGAGATTTCATCCAAAAGAACTTCAATGTTTGCGCCGAGGAAGGTCGAATCGTCAATATCGCTTTCATTCGTGGTTTTAGCGCCGAAGTCAACTTCGCTCCCCTGTTAATGAAACGACTCACCCTCACCGGCTCTACCCTGCGGGCACAGACTTTTTCCCAGAAAGCGCTAATGGTGGAGGAGATTCTGGCTAACGTGTATCCCCTCCTGGAAAATGGCAGTGTCAGGCCGGTAGTGGATCGCGAGTTTCCGCTGGAACAGGCCGGCGCGGCGCAGGCCTATATGCAATCCGGGCAGCATATGGGCAAAATTGTACTAGTACCCTGAGAGCGGTGGTAAATCAGGTAATTACAACTGTCATCATACCGTCGCCATAGCGTGGGATCTCAACCTCGAAGGATTGCTTAGTACATCGGCCCTCCAATTCGGCCACTGCTGCGGCCCCTTCTTCTCCCGGAGGCAATACCTTGTCAAGACGCAAGTGGGCCCCACTATCAACCATCATCAGTTTGGAGCATATATTCATAACTTCGTAAAAATTGCCCACCAGGGTGCTGGAAAGGTCCTCCTCGTCAATCATATCCTCGATTCCTCCAGCGGGGATCATAGATAACCCTCCCCCGGTATAACCGACAAAAGCCAGGTCACAGGCGCATAGTGCAGCCAATTTATCCTCGTCATCCAAAAAGACGGCGATATACTGGTCGGAAATCTCCTCGTCATCGGATTCCTCAGTTTCCAGATCCTCTCCATACAGCACGGCCAGCAACTTGGTGATAGCATCGGTCGTTGGCATTACAAAGTTACTCATAGTTTTATCTCAGTTTTTGATTGATAACACGCCAAGGCACTCCCTGCCCAGCGGACTCGGTTAACATCCCCAACTAGGCGTCCCCAACTAGGCGTCCCCAACTAGGCGTCCCCAACTAGGCGTCCCCAACTATCCGCCGATATGGTCCAGTACTTTTTCAAATGCCTCAACCGTAAAAGGCTTGGTGATCATAAAGCTGGCACCCGCATCGGTGGCCTGTGACCGCAGAGCATTGCCAGTCTCGGTGGTTATAAAGCCAAATGTAACGTCGATACCCTCTTCCCGCAGTGTGGTCAGCAGCTCAATCCCTGTCATATTCGGCATATTCCAGTCACACAGCACTAAGTCCGGTTCGTCATCGCGAATCATGTCCAGCGCTATCGCCCCATCCTCGGCCTGGGAAACGTCCCCGGCATCAATACCCGCCTGGCGGAGTGTACGCATCACCATCATACGCATAGCGGAGCTGTCATCGGCAACTAATATTTTCATCTAATTATCCTATACCCTGTATACAAAAGTGCAAGTACTCACTGCAGAGGTGTTAGTAACACATAAACTGTCCGGTCTTGTAGCACATGATCTGTCCGGTTCTCATAGTACCCCGAGGAGGGGTGATTATGAGACGGACAGAATGGCTACAGGAGACTCGACTAATGAGATTTGAGGAAGTTTATGGGGGGTGGACGGAGAGTCGTCTAACCCAGGAGGAAGCGGCGCTTTTGCTGGGGGTCTGTGCCCGGACATTTCGTCGTTACATAGATCGGTACGAGGAAGAAGGCTTGGATGGACTCATCGACAAGCGCTTGTCACAGGCATCGCACCGCCGTGCCCCTGTCGACGAGGTTATGCGCATGGTTGATAGGTATCGTAATCGTCACAGGGGCTGGAATGTGCAGCATTACTATTCCTGGTATAAGCGGGAGGGAGGCAAGCGTAGCTATTCGTGGGTAAAATATTCTCTGCAAGCGGCTGGCGCAGTGAAGAAGGCTCCTAAGCGCGGGGCTCATCGCAAGAAGCGTGACCGGTCTCCCTGGCCGGGGATGATGTTGCATCAGGATGGCAGCCAGCATCTCTGGGTGCCAGGGCAGTACTGGGACCTGATTGTCACCATGGATGATGCCACCAATGAACACTACTCAATGTTCTTCTGTGACGAAGAAGGAACGCA
>JABHWT010000074.1 GCA_018657645.1 Halieaceae bacterium
CGTCAAGGCGGGCCCGTGAAAACTGGCTGTAGCGAGGGAAGCCGAAGGCCGGGCGATGGTGTCCAAAACAGCTAACCTTTACAGTCGCCTCCAAGGTCTAGTGAAAAAAGTAGTGTTTCTGGATGCGCATTAGCTGGGCTATAGGGGGGAACTGTATACCGCTTTACCCGATGCTACCGTCGATACGACCCTGGTGTCGCCAATATCTTCCACCGGTATTTGGAAAACATTTCTGTCGAGAATAATAAAATCGGCTGATTTGCCGACTTCAAGGCTGCCTGTAGTGCTGGCGCTTTTTGCCGCGACGGCGCCGTTTATGGTAAAAATGCGAATAGTGGTGGCCAGGTCCATAGCCTGTTCGGGCCATAGCTCTCCCGGCGTTGTGCCATAGGGGTCGCGGCGAGTAACCATGGCCTCAATACCGGGCCAGGGGTTGGGGTCAGGTACAACAGAGGGCCAGTCGGAGCCGTAAATCAGATGTGCGCCCGCTTCGTGTAGAGATTTAATAGGCCAGAAACGGTTTGCCCGGTCCCGGCCAATAACCTGTGCCATGACCTCCACCAACGGTTGTGGATACCAGAGTATAGGGGATAACTCAGCAACCACATTCAGTTCCTTGAAGCGCGGAATATCGTCTGGGTGAATAAGCTCGGAGTGGGATATCTCGTGCATCATGCTGGAGCCTGGATTGGCCTTTCTGGCCGCTTCGATTGCATCCAAAGCAACACGGACAGCCCGATCACCGGTGGCATGAATCTTGACGGTAAGGTCCTGACTGTCGAGATAAATCATATCTTCTGTCAGTTTTTCTGGGGAGTGTATCAGCTTCCCAAGAAACTGATCGCCATGCTTTGTGTCTGGGACATAGGGCTCCAACATCGCGGCGGTTCGAGTGGGAGGAATGCCATCCAGCATGATTTTTATAAAGTCAGTATTGACATTTTCACTTGCATAATTAGCACGTAGCCTAACGTTTTCCTTCTCCTGTTCACTGGTGTCGGTCCAGGATACGTTCCAGCCGATGCTGGTGCTGACTTTCATCGACAACCGGTTAGTCTTGTCCAGGCTGTTGTATGCCTTCAGGGCGTGGCTGTCTACCTGGGCATCTTTAATCGATGTGACGCCGACCTTATGCATTTCCCGCATAGACCATTCCAGTGCTGTTTGGTATTGCTCGCTGGTATACACGGGAATTTTCTGGAGCACATTATAGGCGGCGTTATCGATTAGTATGCCCGTGGGTTCACTGCTGTCGGGCTCTCTTATAATCACGCCGCCAGGGGGATTGACCGTATCCTTGTCGATCTTCAGTTCCTCCAGTGCTCTGGAATTCAACCAGGCCCCGTGAACGGTTGAATCACCCAGGTAAATAGGATGATCCATGGTAATTGCATCGAGAATCTTCTTGTGCGGAACGGTGTCTGATTCCATTAGCTCCATGGCCCATTGCCCGCCACGTATCCATGTTCCCTTGGGTGTTTCGGCAGCGCACTCTGTCAATTTAGCGACGATTTCATCAATGGTGACCGTAAAAGGAAAGCTGCATTGAAAATTGTATTTCTCCCCTGCCTCTCTGGGGTGGACATGCATATCGTGAATGCCAGGCATAACCATTCTCTGGTTAAGATTGGAGACTTCGGTGGTACTGTCAACGTGTTTGGCAATTTCCTCGTTGCTGCCCACCGCAATGATCTTTCCACCGGCGATGGCAATGGCCTCAGCCCAGGTGTTGCCCGTGTCTACCGTATAAATGGATCCATCAATATAGGCGGCATCTGCTATGGTGACAGACGTCGCTTGTGTATCGGGCACTTTAGGTGGAGCTTCACTACTGCAGGCGCTGATACTCACAACGGAACTAACTACAACGGTCAGTCTATATAATCTGGTGGCAATATGTCTCAGTGCGGATGTCATTGTTCTTCTCGCTTCGTGTTATTAGAAGGCGGTTTCGTCTGTGGTACTACTCCCGTGCATCGTACTCGGGAATCGGCGCATTTGCACCCGTGATTTTGGTAAACAACTCTCTGAGTTGCAGCAATGGTACAGGTTTAATACAGGAGGGAGCGGACTATCGCTTTCGCTTGATGCGCCTCAGGGGATTGGATACAGTAGAAAACCACGTCTTTTGTTAGACAGACTCGGATCAAGAAGCACCATGCAGCTTCAGCTCCTGCACCATGAAATAGAATATGCAGCTCAGGCATATGGCGAGAAAATAGCCTTAACAGGCGGTGGCGACTCGCTGTCATTTGAACAATTGAGTGAGCGCTCCGGCTATCTCGCAGCCGCTTTGCCTGTATTGGGCGTGAATCGGGGTGACAGGTTGGCGATATTGGCGCACAACTGTGTTGACTACATCGTCTGGCATTATGCAGCGGCACGGGCGGGTGTAATATTCCACGTGCTTAACACCAGGTTGGTGCAAGCTGAGCTATCCTGGATGCTCAAGAATGCCGGCAGTGTGGTGTTGATAGCCGATGCAGACTTTTCTGCGTTGGCGCGGGACCTGCAATCCGAGTGCGAGGCTATTCACAGCCTTATAGGCATCGGACAGACTGACCTTGACCACCCTACAGATGATCTCGCTGGACGGTGTCTGGGTGGTGCCTCTTCACCAGCGGAACCGGATGATGCCGCCTTGTTGATATACACAAGCGGCACCACGGGTTGCCCCAAAGGTGCTTTGCAAACGCATGGAGGATCGCTGCACACCGATCAGTTATCCCGCAATGCTATGAACATAGACACCGATGATGTGCACCTGGCTTTAATGCCATTTTTTCACCAGGCCGGTTTGATTCGCACCCGTGCAACCATTCTGGCAGGTGGTTTATCGGTGATCCCGGGTAAACTTCCCGCTCAGGATACAGCTGAGGCCATCGCAAGGTCTGGCGCCACCTTTACAATGCTCGCCTCTCCTGCACAGCATCAGTCATTGCTAAATATGCTCAAGACGGACGGCTCCGGCCCCTTTAGTCGGCTGCGAATGCTGCTCGGCGGTGGCGGTTTGGGGGCAAGGACAATGGCCACTCTCAGGATCCTGTGCGAGTCTCTGGACTGTGTTTATTTTGGGGTCTACGGACAGACCGAAACGACGGGTCCAGCGACCTATATCACAGGAGAGGATGCGTTTCTTCACCCCGATTCCTGTGGACAACCGTTTCCGGGATTGGATATCACCATATGGGATAGCAATTGTGAGCCCATGCCAGTGGGAGCGACGGGAGAGATTGCCATTCGCGGTGCTGTGACCGCGCGTTATTGGGCTAACAATGAAGCGAATACATCCCTTTACGAGGGCGAGTGGATTCACACAGGTGATCTGGGGTACCTGGATGAGGATGGTTTTCTGTATATCGTCGGGCGCCTGAAGGAACTGATTAAAACCGGTGCGGAAAACGTGTATCCGAGAGAGGTGGAGGCAGTCCTTGAGGCGCACCCCCAGATTGCAGACGTCGCTGTGTTTGGTATCCCCGACTCAACCTGGGGTGAACTGGTCTGCGCTGGAGTGGTTACCCAAAATGCCGACCCGCTCGATACCGATTTATTGAGGGATTTTTGTCGCGGTAAGATTGCCGGCTACAAAATTCCGAAAAAAGTGGTTATTGTCGAGAGTATTCCACGCAACCATACTGGGAAAGTAATCCGGTGGAAATTGGCGGCCTCGGCAGGGCGGGATTGATGGAATAGAAGGTGGTTGCGGAAGGTAACAAACAGGCCTATTACCAGCAATCGGCTCAAGTGTGGTTTTTCGAACCAAGGTCGGGGTATTTGCCGAGCATTAACATCAGCACAATACCGGCGCCCACCAGAGCACTGACAACCCAGAGAGCCGCGATGTAGTTTCCCGCGTGGTCGTAGTAGCGTCCCATGGCATATGCACCGACTGCGGATCCAATCTGGAATGCCGCAAACATCGATCCATAAAGTAGCCCGAAGGCTTTTGGACCGAAATAGCGACTGACGATATAGGCTATTTCACTGATCTCTGAACCCGTTGCCAGGCCGATTAGAATGGCAGCGAGAAATACCACGGGTCCCGAGGCTCCCGCGGCAAGAACTATGACACCTACCAGCAATCCGACCAGGAACAGGGCGGCAACATGGGGAGCAAAATAGCGATCCATCAGGTAGCCTGCCAGGATGCGCCCAACGATCAGACCAATACCCAGTGAACTCATGCACAGGGCAGCCAGGGTGGGATCTACGCCGCGACCAATCAACAGGGGCACGAGGTGGGCCAGTATGCTGGTAATTCCAATACCCACCAGCAAGAAGGAGCCAAATATGAACCAGTAGCTGCGCTGTTGTAGCGCCTCGGCCGCGCTCAAACCAAGACTGGCATCACCGTTCTGGGAGAGGTTGTCTGGCCCGCTGCCAGCATGTACGCCGTCAACTGGCAGGCCCATCTGCTGCGGGGTTTCACGTAGCAGGAGGGCGGTTAAAGGTAAAGACACAAATAGGATGAGGGCGGCAAAGGCAAGGTAGGCTTCTCGCCATCCCCACTGCTCAATCAGGTACTGTGCCAGGGGGGGGATGAGTGCAGCGCCCACACCGAACCCCGCCAGGGAAATACCGAGCGCGATACCACGTTTCCTGGCGAACCATGCAATAATTACTCTGGAATAGGTGACCGGCAGAGTCCCGGCTCCCAACAATGGAATTAGGAGGTGCATCAGGTAGTAGTGCCAGATGTTGCCACTTAATAGGCTCATAGATGCCACGCAAACCCCCATCAATCCAATTGACACCAGCATGACTCGGCGGACGCCTATGCGATCAACCAGTGAGCCCATCAGGGGAGAAGCAATCGCCACTGTTACATTGGCAATGGTCAGGGCCAGGGACATGGGGCCTCGTTGCCACCCAAACTCGGCCTCTAGCGGTCCGACAAAGGTGCCAAAGGCGAATACCGTGAACATGGCGTAACTGAGGGATAGCCCGACAAAGCAGGTGACAACATTCCACCAGCCATAGAAAACTTGTGAGTTTGAGTTCGCTTTAGACATGGTTTCCTATGTGTTGACAGCATGTCCTACGGGACGATTTTCAATCTCTTCGCTGCCTCAAAAATGACCTGGCCAAGGTGTTGAAAAGATGGGCGCCGGGAACGCTACATCTCTTTCAAATACTCTGCTATTTTGATGACTTCACTGTTGCCCATGGTAGCAAAAATCGGCATATTTCTTCCGGCTTCGCCGTTGTGCCGTATCATATGTGAGATCTGCGATGTCGACAGGTCGGTATTTTTGTTGGCGGGCACCCCGTACAGGAAGTTACCCGTACCAGAGCCTAGATGGCACTCTTTACAATGGAAGTTAAAGAGCGCTTTTCCCGTGATAAGATCTGGGTGATCGTGGATATCCCTAGTGCAAGCATTTAGACACAATACAAGCATGCTCAGGGCCAGTGGTCGGAATTTCTGTCTGTATCTTCTTATCCTGCAAGGGATATATTCATAGCTATAACAGGACCCTGTATATACCACACTCATTGCCTCACCTCTGCCCTAAATTGCCAACCAATGACAACACAACCCGGAGAATGGACTTATTGTAGTATGAAATATAGTGAACATGTACTATCCCTGGCAGCGTGTTGTGCTTTTTCCAATGTTCCTGATGTAAAGGGAATGCCAGTTTAAGTGTCTCTTAAGAAACCACAGTAATAATAGAGCAACGCTGTTAACTAGCGTTATTTTGCCTATCCAGGTATTTCAGCAGCGGGCTGTGGTTGTTAGTGTGCGGGGTAATAATCCTTGTATGATGTCCTCTGAGTCCGCTGCTGTTTGTTCCCTAAAACAAGTGTGCCGGAAACGGGCCCGCTATGCTCAACCCATAAGGTCGAAGCTGGTGGTCGTCAGGTTTTTGATGCAAAATTGCTTTGGAGACGAATTCTTTTTTCGGGCCAGGGGTAGTGCAATTTGAGGATATTGGGTAGTTTTTTGTTGCTGGTGTTCGCGGCAGGTGCAATGGGGACCAGCAGCGAGTCGCGCTATGCAGATTTGGAGGGGAGCCCCGACCTGCGCTCTGAGTCTGCGCTGATAACCGATGCCAGGGGCAATGTCATCTACGGCAAGGATGTAAATACCACTAGACCCATAGCCTCTATTACTAAACTGATGACGGCAATGGTGGTTCTCGATGCCGGTTTGGATATGCAAGAGCGTATTACTATCGACAAACGTGACCGCGACCTTGTTCAGTTAACCGGTTCGCGCCTGGAATATGGCGCCATCCTGACTCGTCGAGAGCTGCTGGATCTGGCCCTCATGTCATCTGAGAACCGGGCCGCCACGGCCCTTGGTCGATCCTACCCTGGTGGTAGTGTCGCTTTTATCGCCGATATGAACCGCAAGGCGGCCAAACTGGGTATGGACAGAAGTCACTTCACCGACCCGGCCGGGCTTAATGCCGATAATGTAGCCAGTGCCAGTGATCTCGGGAAAATGCTTGTTGCCGCCAGCGGGTACGCGCTGATCAAGGAAGCCACAACCACCCTGCGCCGCGAGGTTCGACCCTATGCTAAAAGGGGGCCGTTGAATTTTGGCAACACCAACCGCTTGCTACGCAATGCCAGTTGGGAAATTGAACTGAGCAAGACCGGTTATATCAATGAGGCGGGACGTTGCCTGGTAATGCAGGCGGTAATAGCCGGGGAGTCTGTATCCATAGTGTTGCTCAATTCCTTCGGAAAATTGACGCCTTTCGGTGATTCGAATCGCCTGCGCAAGTGGATGCTGGCCAGTAGATGATCCGTGCTTACCAATAGAAATTGAGGCCCAGTAATGGCCCTTGCTGCTCGGCGTCAAAGGCGTAACCCTGGCGCCCGGATTTATCATTGCTGTAATCGGTCTCCAGATAGCGATATCCAGCGAAGAATGACCCCCAGTCCCTGAAACGGTAGTCGAACATGGCAATGGCTTGTGCCGCCTGATTATCACCGTCACGGTAGCCTACATCGCCCCGCGCAATAAACGTCCATTGATCGGAAATTGTGTGGGTTACTCGGAGCCCAGCAAATCCATGCCACCAGTCGTCACCACCGGTGAGGCGCCTGGGTGTAGGTAAGGCCGTGCGCCCAAACCTGAGATCGATGTCCTGTTCCATCCAGCGTACTCCGCCCAGCACCTGCCAGTCGGTTTTTTCATTGGCGTAGAAACTGTATCGAGCCCCGGCCTCTATCATTGTATCCTCGAAGTCGAGGCTCAGTTTTACAGGAGCGGGGCCTATTTGACCTTTCGCAGATGGATCCAGCCGGGCGAAGTTATATTCTGCAAAGAGCGTGATATCACCCTTTCTCGCCTCAAAATGGAAGGCCAGGGCTGCATCGAGGTTTTCCAGTATATCGTCCTTGAAGGCCAGGTCCAGTGGCGCGCTGGTCTGGCCCACAACGGAACTTCCACTGATACTCTTTGCCCACAGGTACAGGGGGGAAAGGGAGTATTGCCATTGGCCAGAATCTTTTGCCTGGGCCATGCCAGAAACAGCCATAAGGATGATGAGCAGTGTAAATGTGCAATTTCGTGCAATCTGAGTTCTCATTGTAAATACTCTTGTCGGCAATATTTGTGCTGTAAAGCGGATGATACACCATAATTCAGTTTAAATAATTGGCGAAGTTTCATCAGGAGGTGGGTATTCCCCGCTGACCCGCTTCGCGTACCAGGGGCGAATGGCTATCAAATATGCTGGTCGGGGTGTGGCTACTGCCGGTTGTAATCCCGGCATCAACCACCAGTGTATGGCCACTCACAAAAGCGGCGTCGTCGCTAGCCAGGTAGAGGGCAGCGTGGGCGATATCCCTGGCTCGACCACCGCGGTTTTTAATGGGCGAGCCGGAATCCAGTGCTACGGCAATTCTCTCCACGTCGTCCGGATCACCCGTTACCATGCCCGCAATCATCGGTGTGGCAATGTTGCCCGGTGCAATACAGTTGACTCGTATACCATGATGTATAAGCTCTGAAGCTACATTGCGGGTTAGACCAATGAGTGCAGCCTTGGCTGCTGTGTACACATGGGGTCCGAGTCCGCCGATCAGACCGGCGACGCTCGAGCAGCTTAATATAGAACCGTGTCCCTGGAGCTTCATTACCCGCGCAGAATGCTTCATGCCCAGAAATACGCCCCGCAAAAGGATCGATACAGTGAAGTCATATTCTTCGATGGGGATTTCGTCAATGGGGCCAACAGCGCCAACTATGCCTGCATTATTGAAGGTGCAATCGAGTCGGCCGAAGTGTGCCACTGCAAGATCAACGGCGCCAGCAATGTCGGATTCCTGTGTGACGTCCACATGTTGGTAAATGGCAGCCTCACCAAACTCGGCGGCCAGGGCCTCTCCGCGCTCGTTTTGCAGGTCCGCTATAATCACACGAGCTCCCTCTTCCACGAAAAGGCGAACTGAGGCCTCCCCCAATCCGCTTGCGCCGCCGGTAATTAGAGCGACCTTTCCATCGAGTCTTCCTGTCATTGTTTTTACTCCTTCTGAGTGGGTTTTCTGGTTTACCGATGGCTATAAGTTGCCACCGATGCTATTGATGCCGCCGCTCGAAAAAGGCGATGAACCTGTGAAAAGAAACCGGGAAAAATCGCTTTAGCCAGTCGAGTATGTAGGTCTCGGCTGAAACGCGGACACACAGTTGATTGCGTTCAATGGCGACTACGATTTTTTTTGCCACGCGATGCGGCGATATGCCTACTTTGTTGAATTTTCTCTGGATATCTGCTTTTTTTGCGTCACTCAAGCCCCGGCCGGACTGGATAATTCTGGTTTTAATGGTTCCCGGGTGGATACTACTGACACCGATGCTGGCGCTGGAAAGCTCGGCGTAGAGTGCTTCGCTGAGGCCTCGCACAGCAAACTTGGTGGCACTGTAGGAGCCCTGTCCCGCCACGGCAGCAATGCCAAACATACTTGATAGATTGACAATATGGCCCTCGTCTTCCCGCTTCAGGTAGGGAAGGAAGTATTTGCAGCCGTAGATCACACCCCACAGATTGATTCCCACGATCCATTCGATGTCCTCGATGGACTGGTCCTCAAATTTCTGGGCAATTGATACACCGGCATTGTTGATGAGAATGTGAACGTGACCGTGTTCGGCGATCACTTCCTCGGGAAGGCACTGCATGCGAATTTTATCAGCTACATCCGCCAGGTGAGTTGATGCGTCGACGCCGGTGGCTCGAACCAGGGCGACGCTTTCCTCCAGCCCCTTTGGATCAATGTCAACCAATGCAATAGCACAGCCCCGCTCGGCCAATGCAATGCTGGTGGCTCGCCCGATCCCGCTGCCTGCTCCGGTAATAACCGCAACCCGTCCTTTCAGGTTCTTCATTGGTTTCCTCGCTGGTCACTGGCCTGGTTGTTGTCCACGACACGAAATTGGACCATTTGCATTAGCATGATGATACACTCGGATAATGGACCAGGTTAAGATGAAAGTCGCCATGCGGCGGATGGGGAAAATGCACGAAGGACTGTGTCGGGTCCCGTTGGTGGGAGAGTGGTTGGCCCGCGGTGTAAGCCACGTGGTTGCGGTTTTCCCTTTTTTGGGGTCGATGGGAAGGTCCGGCTCGGTCGAAGAGACTCTGGCCATGATGCGCAGTTCTGGCGAAAAATTTGGATTTCCCTTTGAGTTTTCCGAGATAGATGGGGATGAATTTACTCTGGAATTGCCGAATTGCCCCTATGGATTCACCTCGCCTCATCAACAAAAACCCTGTGATACTGCCATGGATATGGATCGCTTCATGTTGAGGTTGTGTGGCGCCAGGCTCACCGTGCAGGAAACTATTCCCCAGGGAGCGAGTCGCTGCAAAATGGTCATTCGTCAAGCGCGTAAACCTTAATCGTAGTGATTTTTTTGTCTATATCTTACTGGCAAGTTCTGCCGCTGCGGACGTCGCCTCCAGAATTCTGGCTACCTTTTTGGCATCTCCAATGACGTGCACCTCGGCGGTTGTATTTTGCAGAGCAGCGGAAAGCTTGTCATGTGGTGAGGAACCCATGGCGAGGATTATATACTCGACACCACGAATGGTTTCCTTGTTACCATCGCCGTTAGTATAGATCACTCCATCGTCGAGTATTTCATTCACGGTAGCTCCGTTTATCATCTGCACTCCCTTGCTAACTAATCGTTGCATTACCAGGTGGCGAATCTCGTCGACACTTTGAGTTGCCATCAGGGGTTGCATCTCGATCATGGTGACTCTGGTCGTCGCTGCGCCCGTGTTGTCATCGGTGTCGGCGAGAAAATCAGCCAATTCGCAGGCTACAAGACCGCCCCCAACGATGAGAACATCGCTGGCTATCGCCGCCTCGGATGTGCCTGCAAGTACCTCCCAGGCAGTGACCACGTTGTCGCCATCGATACCCGGAATGCCCGCAGGGCGGGAGGGGGTGGCCCCGGTGGCCACGATTACCACCTCGGGCTGTAGCTCTTCCACAAGAGCGGGTGTCACTTCCCTGCCCAACTCTACCTTCACGCCAACTTTTTTCACTTCGCGGGAGAGGTAACTAACTACCTGGCTGAGTTCCTGCTTAAAAGGCGCGACACAGGCCAGGTTTACTTGACCTCCCAGCTTTCCGCTGCTCTCGCAAAGTGTCACTTCATGGCCGCGAACAGCAGCCATGCGGGCTGCCTCCAGGCCGGCTGGACCACCGCCTGCCACCAACACACGCTTTGCTTGCTGCGCTGGCATTTGGAGGTTATCGCTTTCCTTGCCAGCCTCGGTGTTGATAATGCAACCGGCTGGCAGGCCTGACATAACGGCGTTGATGCACCCTTCATTGCAGCCGACGCAGGGTCTGATGTCCTGCAGTCGTCCCGCGGCGGCCTTATTGGGCAGCTCGGGATCTGCGTTCAGGGCCCGGCCCATGGACACCATATCGGCTTTTCCGGTAGAAATGACGAACTCCGCAATTTGTGGGGTGTTTATTCGACCCACACAGATAACAGGGACATCAACGACCTCCTTAATAGCGCTGGCATAGCTGGCGTTGAGGGCGAGCTCGGTACCCTGGGGTGGTACCACGGCGTAAAATGTAGTCGGAATGGTACCGCCGGATATCTCCAGTCCATCGACACCGGCCTGTACCAGTATGCGGCTAATGAACTGAGTCTCTTGAACCGTCCGCCCGCCCGTGCAGCGCTCATCTCCGGACATGCGAAGCATAATGGGGAAGTCTGGTCCGACCCGGTCTCTGACTGCGGTGATAATTTCGAGTAGAAATTGGAGGCGATTCTGAAGTGAGCCGCCGTACCGGTCGGTACGTTTATTGAACGCGGGAGAGAGAAACGAGCCGACCATGGCATAGCCGTGCGCAGCGTGAATCTGTACACAATCCAGGCCCGCGTCGCGCGCCCGGCGCACCGCCTCGGCGAAATCATCGACTACTGCCTCGACCTCGCCGGTAGTCAGTTCACGGGGCAGTGAACGAAACAGGCTGCGCCCGGCAACCGCTGATGGACCGACGGGCGTGATGCCGGTTAGCATTTGTATAGACTCCGGTCCGGGATCCATGAGTTGAACCCCAACCTTTGCATCGTGGTGGTGGATGCTTTTGGCGAGTGTGGACCAACTGGCAATTTGCGCGTCTTCATAGAGCCCAAGGGGGACCATACCGTATTTTCGGTTGCCATTAATGGCCGCTGCTTCACTCACGATGAGCCCGGCGCCGCCCCTGGCCCGGGTTTCGTAATAGAGGCGATGTCGCTCGGTAAGCGTAGCATCCGGTGTGCCGTATCCCACGGTCATAGGGGGCAGGCCAATGCGGTTCTTGACTTTCATCTTGCCAATAAAAATGGGGCTGAAAATGTGCTCGAACATCTACAGTAGTCTCCTGAGCAAGGTCGCTATATACTATCAGCTCGGGCTTTTAATAAACAGGAACAGCTGTTTTATTTGGCCCTTGACTGCCACTGCCGTACTGGTTAACCAGTGTTATCGCCTGGTCGCTGCTATCTGCTGGGAGGCAGTGGCTTTTCAGTGAATACGCGGGGGGTTAATTCGATGACTGTACTAGATAATAAGGTCGCGGTTATAACAGGTGGAACCAGTGGCATTGGTGAAGCTGTTGCGCGCCGGTTTGTCACCGAGGGTGCCCAGGTAGTGATTGCTGCGCGGGGCCAAGAGCGACTGTATTCTCTCGCTGATGAGATAGGCGCCACACCGATTATCTGCGACATTAGTCAGTTCACAGATGTCGAAAACCTGGCCGCAACAGTAGTCGACAAATTTGAACGGATTGACATTGCGGTGAACTCTGCTGGCTACGAAGATGCATGCCCTATTGCAGAGCTTGAACCGACGCGCGTGGAAAAGATGGTGGCGGTGCAATTTACGGGAGCGCTGTATTTTATCCAGCATATGGGTAATGCCATGGGGAAGGGCGGTTCGGTTGTTTCCATTTCCTCCATGACGGCGAGCATTGTAGCGGCTGGGCAGGCACCATACGCGGGCTCAAAGGCCGGGATTAACCACGTAAGCCGCATGGCGGCATCGGAATACGGGGGTAAAGGTGTCCGATTCAACACGGTGTCACCGACTCTGATTGAAACTCCAATGACAGCACCGATGTTCGAGATACCTGGAATGGAGGAGTTTGTCGTTCAGGAGACACCCCTGGGAAGGGTTGGACGGGTAGAGGATGTAGTAGAAGCTGTTTTGTGGTTGTCCAGCGATGCCTCGGGCTTTGTTACAGGTGAAAATATCAATGTTTGTGGCGGCCTGGGGTTGCGTCGACTGGGGTAGAACTGGCTTGCAGTTTGAATCTGAATTGTACTTGCGTACTTTTGGCGCAAATGCTGACACCGCGGGAACTGAAGCGGTGCGCCAAATTGACAGTCGCCGAGTACTGATGGCGTAAAATGCTGGTTTTCTGGGGTGTCCTTAGCTATATTTAGGCTAGGGTGAAGCCGTATGGGTTTATACCGCTTCGCAGTGTTTTCGAAAAAGAATAAAGCCAGCAGGAGACGAGCATGAAGAACAATACCTATGCCTATATGATTGGGGCGATTGCCCTTTTGTTGGTCCAGGCCAGCGCACAGTCACAGCCTCGTAACACCGCCTATGGTCTGGGTGCTTTGGGGTTAACTAACAGCGGTGTTCTCAACTCCGCATTTGGTCATAGCGCGCTGCTTGTCAACACCGCGGGTAGTGAAAATACGGCGACCGGCGCTTCAGCATTACTAAACAACACCACTGCGCATGGTAATACTGCTAATGGGTATGCAGCATTGAGGTCTAACACCTTAGGGGAGCGCAATACGGCACAGGGCAGTAAAGCTCTGTACTCGAACCTCACCGGCAATAACAACACTGCGACTGGAGCTAATGCACTATTTTCAAATAGTACGGGTCTTCGAAACACGGCGATGGGTGACGGCGCGCTGCAGTCAAATACTGTAGGCAGATTCAATACCGCCACTGGTACATCTGCTCTGTTCAGCAATATCAACGGCGACCGCAATACAGCGACCGGTGATAATGCATTGTACTCCAACACCGATGGAGCGGCGAATACAGCCACTGGTCTGGATGCACTGAGAAGTAATACTACAGGTGGAAATAATACCGCTATTGGTGATCGTGCTTTGAGTACCAATTCCACGGGAAATTACAACACGGCAACCGGGAAATCAGCCCTCTTATCAAATACTACCGGAAGTTCCAATACAGCCAATGGCAGTTTTGCGCTTGGGAAGAATACAACCGGAGAGCGCAATACGGCCACCGGTGAGAATGCGCTGTCCTCCAACAGAACCGGTAACTACAATACAGCAAATGGCTATGCTGCATTGGCAGAAAATAATGTTGGCGGCCACAATACGGCTACCGGATATCGTGCGCTGGGCAGCAATAAGTGGGGCAGTAGCAATACTGCAAACGGCTATGCCTCGCTGCTGGAAAATACGACGGGTGCGGAGAACACGGCAACCGGTTACTGGGCCTTAACTACAAACGCAACGGGAAAGAAAAACACGGCAATCGGATATGGCGCAGGGTTTTCCAACGTGTCGGGTGCAGGTAACGTATTTCTCGGCTACCAGGCGGGTTATGGCGAACTGGGTCACAATAATCTGTATATCGCTAATAACTCGACAACCCCCCTTCTCTATGGCCGATTCAGTAAGACGCCCGCGTACAACAAATTGGGTATAGGAACAGAAACTGTTCCGGGGAATGATACGATTAGAGTGTGGAATTCCGCAGGGTTGTCAAAGGCTGGGGTATGGTATAACGCCTCATCGCGCAATCTGAAGGACAATATTCAGTCTTTGAGTGTTGAGGATGCCACCGCGGCATTAGTGGCACTGGAGCCCGTGCGATATGTCTACAAAAATACCCGCGATGAAGAATACATAGGATTTATTGCCGAGGATGTGCCTGAACTGGTAGCTAGAAATGATCGTAAATCGTTGGCAGCAATGGACATTGTTGCGGTCTTGACCAAGGTGGTTCAAGAGCAAAATGATCTGCTATCAAAACAAGGAGCACAACTCTTGAAGCAGAGCGAGAGAATGGCTGAGAAAGACGCTGAGATTGCGAGACTGACAGGTCGGCAGGATGCCTTGGCAGGTCGTATGGATCAGTTGATGCAAGCACTTGGGCCGCTGGCACTGGCGCGAAATTAGCGGCTGAGCTTGTCTGGCGACATTGAATCACCTATGTCCTCTCACCCTTAACCACGCGTATAAACAGAGAAGGACAGATTGAATGACCAATAGTAAGAAATGGGCACGCAATGTGACCCTCGCGGTAGTTTCCCTGGGGCTGATCTTATTTCTCGCACTGAAAATCGTAGTGGGCGCGGTGAATACGCCGCTATTTGGAAAGGAGTTCGACCGGGCCGACCTTGGACGGCGGATTACGGCACCAGCAGGTTTCTCGGTGGGTTTGTTTGCAGACAATGTCGAGAATGCCCGTCTACTCAGATTTACTCACTACGGTGATCTGCTAGTCGCAAATAGTAACCTGGATCAAATAGTCCTGTTGGAACGCGATGCGAATGGCGATGGCAAGGCAGACGGCAAACGGATTTTAATGGCTGATCTAAACGGCCCCAATGGTATGGACTTTTTTGACGGCTGGCTCTATGTAGCTGAAACGGATGCCATTGGTCGCATTAAGTTCAACCATGAGACCGGTGAAACTCTGGGTGATTATGAACGCATTGTCATGGGATTACCCGATGGCGGTAATCATTGGCGCAAAACTCTGAGATTCGGCCCGGATGGCATGATGTATGTGACCATGGGATCGTCCTGTAACGTGTGTGAGGAGAAAGACAGGCGTCGTGGAAGCATGGTGCGTTACAAGTCCGATGGGTCTCAGGAAGAAGTTTTTGCCGCGGGACTGAGAAATAGTGCAGGATTCGACTGGTCGCCGGCGGACGGTAAGATCTACGCGACGGATAATGGTCGAGATTTACTGGGAGACAACTTTCCCCACTGTGAGTTAAATCAAGTAGAGCGGGGAAATCACTATGGTTGGCCGTATGCTAACGACGACAATATTCCCGACCCGGATTTTGGAAAGGGCAATGCATCAATCATAGAATCTTCCATAGCGCCCGCCTTCAAATTTATGCCGCATAATGCCCCTCTCGGTATTACGTTTGTGCGAGCCAGGAAATTACCCAGGGAGTATCACGAAGCTGCCTTGACCGCACTACATGGCTCCTGGAACAGATCCGAAAAAGATGGCTATAAAGTAGTCTCACTGCACTGGGGCGAGGATGGCCAGATTACGCAGAAGGACTTTTTGGCAGGCTTTCTTCAGGATGATGATGTTATTGGGCGGCCCGTCGATGTTGCCGAAGGACCAGACGGAGCCATCTATATTTCGGACGACTATGCACATGCTGTCTACCGGGTTGCCTATGGTGAAGTGCAAAAGGAGATTAATACCACGAGATCTGGTCCATCCTATCGCGCAAGTGAGACATTGACAGGCATCGCAACCGAGCAGAGACAGCGGATGATGGAGGAGGGCTCTGCGATCTATACTCAACTTCAGTGCGCCGGTTGCCATGCCGTTGCAGGAGAAGGCATGAAACTGCTGGAAGGTCTGGGAGAGAAGTACAATGTGGTGGAGCTTGCAGATTATATAAAGCGCCCGAATCCTCCCATGCCAACCTTTCCGCTTGGAGAAGCGCAGCGGAAGTCGTTGGCAGTTTACTTGATTGGGACCTATCCAGGTCAGAGCCTGTAGAGCCTGCGTGTTTTTTCTCAGTGCCGCAGGCTTGAGGGCAGCGCACGCAAGCACCTACCCCATTGGGTAATACCCCCGATACTTGGTGGGGGTAAATTTCTGCAGGTTATATTTAGACTGCAAAAATGCTACCAGATCAATTAATTCATCGACAGTCATAACACTGTTGTAGTTTCGCATCAGGGACTTTCCGTCAGCCTGTATTGTTTCTTCAGCATAGCCACTGGCTAGCCGGTGGGAGGGATTTATTACCGAGGTAACCAATTCCCCATAGGTTTTGATACGGTGCACTGTGCCACCTAATGCCACAGAGATTGCTGGTTCAGCGGTGCCAGCGTTCTGTGGGACACCGTCAATCTCATGGCAAGCAGCACACTGTAGCTGTGTATAGACCGCTCTGCCCTGTTCGGCATCACCGTCTGGCAGGCTGAATCCTATGGAAGATCGTGGCCCCGTATCACAGGCAGCAAGAAAGAGACAAAAAACTATCGAGGTAAATAGGAGTAGTGTTCTCATAGCAAAATCCTCACGGTGATTAGAAGATTGGGTACGTTATGCGCAACGACCTGTAATGGCGTATTAATACAACTAGCCTTTGGCACTGCTATATATGTATTACTTTACTTGCTTTGAGCCAATGTGTCGTTGCTCTACATCAACGCTCGATCAATTTTTATACAATAGGGTTGCTGTCACCTGCAATACCGGAGCCTGGAAGAATCTATTGTATAGTCGTTTCAATTCCGTGTAGTGGAGTCGAGCGATGATAGGGGAAGGTACCGCTGTAGTGGCTCGACGGGCTGTATTTCTTCATGGCCCGTCGAGACCTGCACGCTCATGGCATTTGGTAGCCCGGTGTCGATTTCGACAAGGCGATTTCTTCGTCTGACATTTCCTCTACAATCGCATCAAAAAGAGGCGTTGAAAGATAGCGTTCGCCAGTGTCGGGCAGCATCGCCAGAATGACCGAGCCTTCAGCTGCTTGCTCTGCTACCTGCATAGCCACAGCAAAGGTCGCTCCACCGGAGACACCGCAAAAGATTCCCTCTTCTGCCGCCAGTCGCTGAGCCCACTGCATGCCCGCCGGCCCTGCCACGGGAATCAATTCGTCATAGTACCCGCTGTCCAGGGTTTCCTGCAGCACCAGTGGAATGAAGTCGGGGGTCCAGCCCTGGATTGGGTGAGGCTCGAATTCAGAGTGGCCTTCAGCGGGTTCTCCGTCTGCGGTACGTACCTGCGCCTGCCCTGACGTAATCAGTGCAGCATTGGCCGGCTCAGTCAGAATTATTTTTGTCTCCGGGCGTTCACGCCGTAAAACTCTTGCTACCCCTGTAACTGTCCCGCCGGTGCCGTATCCCGATACAAAATAATCCAGTTGCTGTCCCTGGAAATCCCCCAGAATTTCAGGACCTGTCGTCGATTCATGTATGTCTGCATTTGCATCGGTTTCAAATTGTCTGGCAAGATACCAGCCATTTGCTTCGGCTAACTCCTTGGCCTTCTGGTACATGCCAAAACCTTTTTCAGCCCGCGGCGTCAATACCACCCTTGCACCAAGAAACCGCATCAGCTTACGGCGTTCAATCGAGAAACTATCTGCCATTGTCACAACCAGCGGATAACCCTTGGCCGCGCAGACCATGGCCAGCCCGATTCCGGTGTTGCCACTTGTTGCCTCGACAACTGTTTGACCTGGCTTTAATTTTCCAGAGCGTTCACCCGCTTCGATGATGTTCATCGCGAGTCGGTCTTTTACTGATGCCGCAGGATTAAAGGCCTCGGCCTTGACGTATACCGTTACATGGTCCGGCGCTATGTTATTGATCCGGATGACCGGCGTATCGCCGATAGTATCCAATACTGAAGAATAGAGCTTTCCGCGGCCTTTAGTTGTTCTAATACTCATATCACCCTCCAACGTTATAATTGTCGTTCATGCGAAGAGTAACACCAAGAGTCCCCTTATTTATAGCCCTCCAACCCACTTCCCCCAAAACAGCGAGTCCTGCAGCTTCGGAAACTACAAAGTGAGCTTCTGGCGAGTGTCGTTGCCCGGTGCACGCCACTATAGTCGCCCAGCGACTGCATTTCGAGCTGGAAGGGTGACGCAGTCAGCCCCCAGAATGTGGTATTAGGCATTGTTTCATTTTTGTGGCACGATGTTGCATAACTAGTGCCATTATATAATGCTGTCATATTGGGTGTGTGAAGAGGGGATTTTCGAGAGCATCATGTCAGAGTCAACACAGGGAAAAACGGTGGACGGGCGTCGGCTGCGCAGTGAGCGTAGTCGCAAGGCGATTGTCGATGCCGCTTTGGCGTTGATCGAGGAGGGCATCCTAGTACCCACAGCCCAATTGGTGGCGGAACGGGCAGGGGTTGGTATTCGATCATTCTTTCGTCACTTTGAGGACATGGAGTCCCTGACCAAAGCCATGGATGAACAGATTCGCGACGGCTATGAGAAATTGTTTTTAGGTGGCGAGCGGGAGGGGGCTGTGGAACAGCGCCTTGAACACGCGGTAGAGCGCTATGCCACTGCCTATGAGCAAGTATCCAATATTATATTGGCCACCGCGGCTCAGCGGTGGCGCTACGAGATGCTACGCAAGAACTATGCTCGCAACCTGCGTGGCCTGCGCAAAGACCTCGACAACTGGTTGCCGGAACTCAAGTCACTGCCGGTCGAGAAAAGAGAGGCCGTGGATGCCGTCGCCTCTTTTGAAATGTGGCACCGTCTACGTGAACACCAGGGACTGAGCAAGAAGGCGGGTATAGCGATTGTAACAGGCCTGCTAAAGAGTCTGGTGCTGGACGATTAAGGATTTCTGCGGGGCTTTCCCCCGCCCCTTTATCAACACGAACTTGCAGGACATGCGCCGCAGGCGCCGACTCGGTTGATTGGTGGTATTAGTTACCCCATACAACGAGTGTGGCAGCAGAGCTGCCAGCACTAATTGCCATTATTTGACAACGCCGGAGAATTTACCGATGTCAACGGAATGTGTTCAGACCAGAGTGCAGGGCGGCATTACATCTATTCGATTAAACCGCCCCGCCAAAAAAAACGCTCTCAATGCCGAAGCCTTTTACCAGATTGCTTCAGCACTCAATGAGGCGCGTGAGAACGATCATGTCAACGTTGTGGTTCTCTCGGGAGAGGGGGGTAATTTTTGTTCTGGCATGGATTTAAGTGCGTCTTTTGACGAGGGCAGCAAGTCTTATGATGATTGTGTCAAGGCAGTGATTGAGTTTGATAAGCCTGTTATCGCTGCTGTAAACGGTATTGCAATAGGCGGCGGTGCGACAATACCTATGCACTGCGACCTGGTTTATGTCACACCCTCATTGAAAATGCGTCTGCCCTTTGTAAATCTGGGACTGGTGCCGGAATTTGCCAGTAGTTACATGCTGCAGGCCAACATCGGTGCTCGCCGGGCAGCCGAGTTGATGTACACGGCAAAATGGATTGACGCGGAACTGGCTATGGAGGTGGGTATTGCGACAGCAATTGTGCCGGAAAAAGAGCTCATGGAGCGTGCGCTGCAGGCTGCGGAAGAAATTGCGCAATGGCCCGTCGGTGCACTGAAGGCGACAAAGCAGTGCTTGAAACAAGCGCATACCAGCAATATACAGCAGGCCTTGGACATTGAGCGTACGCTTATGCTGCAGCAGGCAGGATCGCCCGAAAACACGGAGGCGATCATGGCATTTATGGAAAAGCGAGAGCCCGATTTTAAGAAGTTACTACAATCGTGAGAGCTGGCCAGGGGCGCCAGTGGCTTTAACCCTTTTTACCTAATCCTGCCGCATGGCCGCCGGATCAGCCCCTTATTCACGTCCCTCTCACGTTAGTTCATCTCTCATTTCTTTTTCATCTGAGCGCTCACTCTACAATGACCGAAAAATCAGAACATGGCACTGACGACAAAAAACAGAACCGAGGGACCCAACAGGCAGCCCACACCGGTATAGAAGGTGGCGGTCATAGCGCCATAAGGTACTAATGCAGGATCGGTAGCTGCCAGACCCGCGGCTACGCCACTGGTGGTTCCCATCATGCCACCGAATACCATGGCGGTTTGCGGGTTATCTAAACCGATGTGGCGGGCAATCATCGGCGTGCCAATCATCACCAGAATGGACTTAACCAGGCCCGCCGCGACGCTAAGCGTAATGACCGCATCGCTAGCGCCGATGGCTTCACCAGTGACTGGCCCCACTATGTAAGTAACGGCGCCAGCGCCGATGGTAGTAATGGCCGCCGGGTCGGTGTAGCCGAACAGCACTGCGATGACTGCACCCACTATGAATGAAACGATAACTCCCGCGAAGATGGAAATTACACCAGCAATGCCTGCTTTTTTTAGTTCACTTAAGTGCACACCAAAAGCTGTGGCGACGATGGCAAAATCTCGCATCATACCGCCACCCATAAGACCGATACCTCCAAGCAAGGCGAAATCGGAGACGCCGCGAGTACCGCCAGTGGCGATGCCTCCCCAATAGGCTGCCAGTAAACCAATGGCGATGGCGATGGCCGAGCCGTGTATGCGGCCTGCGGTAAGTTTATTCGCCAAAAAGTAAGATACCCACATGACGATGCCCACAGCGGCGAAGGCGACAATCAAATTGTTTCTAATAAAGACTGATTCGATAATATCCATTAGGCCGCGCCCTACTCTTCAAACTGGGCCGTGTCGGGCGGGGCGGCTCTGCCGATTTTTGCAATCATTGGAACAAGAGCGAAGCTGATGAGGACTGCTGCAACGCCGGCAGAGAGAGCGAGTAAGCCGCCGTCCACAGCTGCCGCTACATTCTGCCGCGCTGCCATGGCGACTACTATGGGAATGTACATGGCACTCCAGAACTTGATCCCAGAGGCAGCAGTTTCCTGAGTAAGGGATTTAAATAGTTCTGAATTGGAGGCAAATACCAGTAACAGCATGGCGAGGCCTACGCCGCCAACATTGGCCTCAACGCCAAGTAACACTCCAAGGATTTGTCCCATGGCCATCCCTAGAATCAGGCAGGCAGAGAGTAAAGCAACGCCGTATACAATCATTTTTATTACTCCTTTCTAGCACTCTATATCGGTCGTGAGTCATGCCTTGAGTGTCGGGCGCTGGTGGAGGTGGCGGGTAGCTGACTCGTAGCTCATCGCGAACTCTAGCACTTCACGGTCGCGCCCCATAGGTCCTATAAACTGCAGGCCCATCGGACGACCTCGCCCATCGAATCCGGCGGGCAGGTTGACGACGGGCAGTCCTGCCAGTGTCCCACCGATGACAACTTCCATCCACCGATGATATGTATCCATAGCTCGACCACTAATCGATTTTGGCCAGTGAATGTCCGCGGAGAATGGAAATACCTGTGCTGAAGGCAAGGCTAGAATGTCATAGTGCTCCAGGAGTTCGTGTAGGGCCCTGTACCAGTCGGCTCTTCCAATAGCAGCTTTGGAAACCCGTGCTGCGGGCATGCCAAAGCCACCCTCAATCTCCCAGGCCAATTCCGGCTTAATAAGCTTCCTCGTTTTCGGGTCATCGTAGAGGGCTCTGTCGCCACTTAGCGCCCAATGACGCAGTGTGAGCCAGGTTTCCCACAGCCGAGCCATCTCATAGGACGGCATACATTTCTCTATTGTCGCGCCGTGCCCCGAAAGCTCATTCAACGCACCCTCGCAAACATTCAGCACACCTGGCTCCATTGGCAGATAGCCCGCGTAGTCACCCATCCAGCCGATACGAAGCTTGGTAAGCTTGATTTGGTGAAATCTCTCATAGGTGGGGATTTCGTCCCTCAGAGAGAGCGGCGCCAGGGAATCATATCCTGCCATGGTCTCAAGGAGACGAATGGTATCCTCGACATTACGGCCCATGGGTCCGTTGGTTGCCAGTTGGTCGTAATAAAGATCCTTGCCTGATGACGGGCTGGGAACTCGCCCCTGGCTCGGACGAAAGCCGATGACGTTATTGAACGCCGCGGGATTTCGAAGCGATCCCATCATGTCACTCCCATCGGCGGTTGGTAGCATCTGCGTTGCCAATCCAGTGGCAGCACCTCCGCTACTGCCACCCGCCGTCAGGCTCGGATCATAGGCGTTTTTGGTTGTGCCGTGAACATCGTTGTAACTCTGCGACCCCAGTCCAAACTCCGGGGTGTTGGTCTTCCCGATAAAGATCGCACCTTGGGCTCGAATTCGGGCGATATGAAGGCTGTCCTGTTCTGGAATCATTCCCGCAAAAATTCTTGAACCATAACTTGATTCCAATCCCCTCGCATCGGCCAGGTTTTTCACTGCATGGGGCATGCCGTGCATCCACCCCCAGTATTCCCCTTTATCCAGCGCCTTATCAGCGTGCTGGGCCTGTCTTATCAACACGTCGTCGTCGACCATACTGACAATGGCGTTATAGATCGGGTTGTAGCGATGAATTCTTTGCAAGTATGCCCGCATGACTTCGGCGCATGAGACTTCTCTGTGCCGAATTGCTTCTGATAACTCGGATGCGCTCATGCTGGTTATCTGGGTAGGCAACTCTTGCGCTCTCAGTTTGCTGGCGCGTGGCAGCGTCAGTGCCATACCGAGACCCGAAGTGCTTTTCAGAAACTGGCGCCGGTTTAAACCCGCCTTTAATAGATTCATGTGTAGCTCCTTTTTAGACGGTGGTTCCTTCAAGATGCGTCTGGCATGGTGGTAAAAATGGGAATCTTCCCTGGGCTAGAATACACCGCAGCTGTCGACCCTGTCTCCCGGCTCACACGACGAATCCGTCGAGAGTTTGAATTCTTCCGTCAGCTGAACGATCCCAATGGTGCCTATCTTATCTGTGGCGACTGTCCGCTGCCCTGAAAAATAAGGTCATCATTGAGCTGCCGCACTGCTTTTTCGCTCATTTTGACGACTTTACGGTCGTAAGTCAGGAGACCGTTGATCTCGGTCTCTATGTCGGTGGTCTGGGTATAGACGGCTGCCGCGTAACCGGCAGGAATCAGGGGAATCAACTGCCCCCTGATCAATGATGTGTAGGCATTTAACAATTCCTCACTGGATTTGAATTTCCGGTATCCGAAACTTTTATCCTTCCGCCAGATATGACCGGGGACTTTCAGGCTGTAACCCCCGTATTCCGACAGAACCAAAACCCGGCCGTTTGTAACTTTCGGAGCCATCAGCTTTCGAAAATAAATGTGGTGGCTCTGCAAATCAGGGCAGCCCTGGTCGATCCAACCACTGGCGTGGTCCACCGTTCGGGTGGGGTCGTGCTCCTTGACTTGCTTTCCGATCCGGTTTGCGTCGAACTGCCCCCAGGCCTCGTTGAAGGGCACCCACACTCCGACCGAGGTTGTATTGTACAGCGTGTCTATGGTTTCCCTCCATTCCCTTTCAAAGTCATCCCTTGAAGCCGTGTCCTCACGCCAGGCCTTTGTATAATGCTTCTGCGTTGTATCATCCCGTCGCAGCCAACCGTTCATTCCCAGCATCATTTGGGGAATACTGACTGATATTTTGCCGCCGTTCACCATGTCCTGCCAGACAATAATACCTATACGGTCGCAGTGATAGTACCAGCGTGCCGGTTCGATCTTAATGTGCTTACGGATCATGTTAAATCCCAGCCGCTTGGATACTTCGATATCGTATTTCAAGGCGTCGTCGCAAGGGGCGGTATAAAGACCATCTGGCCAATAGCCCTGGTCGAGCAGTCCATTGTGAAATAAAAATTCGTTGTTTAGTGTCATTCTGGGGGTGCCGGTTGCATCCTCTGCAATGCCGAACTTTCGCATACCGAAATAGCTGGCCACTTCGTCGGTATTCACGCCGTCGACGGACAAATGTACATTCAAATCGTATAGGTGTGGGGAATCCGGACTCCACAGTTTGGGTTCCTTGATTTCAAGTAGCATCTCGGTAGCAACGTTTCCCTCGGCACAAGCGACTTCCCTGCCATCTTCAGTTACCGAAGCCACCACCCTAATCGAGTCTTCCCCGGCACAGAAAACTTCGAGCTTGACCTGCTCACTGTCGATGTCCGGTGTGATTTTCAGGCGAGTAATATGGGTTTGAGGAACAGGTTCGAGCCAAACAGTCTGCCAGATTCCGGAAACGGCGGTGTAGAAAACTTGTTCTGGTTCTAAAACTTGTTTCCCTTTCTGTTGCCAGTGCGTGTCCGTCGGATCCCAGACGGACACGACCAATTCGTTCTCCAGTGCTTTCAGGTGCGTCGTTACGTCGAAAGAAAAGGGTAGGTAGCCGCCTCGATGCACTCCAAGGTGGTGTCCGTTAATACTCACAGACGCCTCCCAGTCTACCGCCCCGAAATGCAACAAGACCCTTTGATCGGCCCAATTTCTGGGCAATTCGAACTTGCGCCTGTACCAAAGACGCTCTTGTGGTTGAAGTGGCCTCTTGAGCCCGGATAAGGCGGACTCGATGCAAAAAGGAACCAGAATCTCGCCCTGATAATCTGCTACAGATTGCTGCTCTTTGGGAACTACAGCATACTCCCAGAGCCCGTTAAGGTTCAGCCACTGTTTCCTGACCATCTGGGGGCGGGGGTACGCGGGCAAAGTGCTTTCGGGATCTACGGCTTTAGTCCACCGGGTTTCCATGCTGGTTTGGACCGGCTTCCAATTCATTCTGTTTTCTCCTATCAAGATTCCGTTATGCCGGGGGCACAGTGATACTGTACCCGGTCAGCGCCTGTTGGACAAAATAACTGTATTGCCTAAGATACACTTTTGTCCTACGGTAAACCCATGAGGGAAGATGATGACAGGGCGTAATACCACTATAGAAGTTGGCTATTGCTGGGGTCTCGCATGACTCGAGAGCCTTTCATCGAGCGCACTTTTTGTATAGAGGGTGTTGACCTTGCGTATCCTACCCATTTTCGAGATGGCCAATCTGTTGTAGGGCTGTATGCAGTCCACTCGAAACCCGCTCAGGCATTAATAGCGGACAGTGGCTTCGAAGTTGCCGAGCTGTGGCCCGGCAATACATTACTAAATCTCGTCTGTGTTCACTACACCGATACCCAGTGCGGAGCGTACGAGGAAATAGCCTTCGCTTTCTCCGTAAAACCACCTCACCGTGCTCTTCAAGTGCCGTATTTGTCCACCTGGTGGAGCAT
Organism: Halieaceae bacterium; assembly: GCA_018657645.1. Taxonomy (GTDB): domain Bacteria; phylum Pseudomonadota; class Gammaproteobacteria; order Pseudomonadales; family Halieaceae; genus JBALVT01. The sequence continues at coordinate 25,367 of JABHWT010000074.1, forward strand.
GCTGCGAGGGACCATTGCCACCTTCACCTGGTGCCTGCCTGTGTCCTCTGTGTTGTCGCAACAATGTGGGATTCAGATGTGGGGTTTCCCGAAAACAGTGGAGCACCTCTCCCATACCAACGAACAGGGGCTGGCCAGTTTTGAATGGAAGCGCCAGGGTAAACGGGTACTGAAGGTCTCTATACCCTCGATCGGTGATCGAGAGGGAGGAGAAATCTCTCCCGGCGTGTACTCAGTCATCGACGGCCAGGCGATGGTTAGTTACCTCACCCAGAGCTATCGGGGCGTGGGCTATCACCGCAATGATTACCGCTTGCAACTGGGCGAGGATCAGATGTCAGATACCCTACGGTCACTGGGCCTGCCAAAAAAGCCACTACTTGCAAGCTGGAATGGTCATCTGAAATTTTCGATGAGTGCGCCGGTTGAGCTGTGAGTCGCGGGCAGAGACTCGCCATTATCTGTACGCGTGCCACAGAGTGAGCTGCATGCTTAGCTCGCCTTGTCCAGGGCGCAGTCCACGGCCTTTTGGGCATGAATGGCCGTAGAATCGAACAATTTTACCCCGGTATCATCCTGCTCAATCAGCATCCCAATTTCGGTGCAGCCAAGAACGACAGCTTCAGCCCCCATACTGGAAAGCGTATCGATGATGCGTAGATACTCGGCTTTAGACTCCGCTTGCACATGCCCCATACACAGCTCTTGATAAATTACTCTGTGGACGATTTGCCTGTCTCTCTTATTCGGTATTAGAACTTTTAGATCATAGTTTTGGGTGAGGCGACCAGTAAGAAAATCTTGCTCCATAGTGAAGGCGGTGCCTAAAAAACCGACAGACTGAATACCTTCACTTACAAGTGACTCCGCAGTTGCATCAGCTATATGAAGCAACGGGATATTGATTGAGTCCTCAATCTGCGGCGCTACTTTGTGCATCGTGTTTGTGCAAATAAGCAAAAAATCAGCGCCTGCAGACTCTACTTTTTGAGCCGCATCAGAAAGTAATTTTGCTGCGCCTTTCCAATTCTCTGCATGCTGTAACTGCTGTACAGGGTCGAAATCGACACTGTACATTGCGATCTTTGCTGAATGTAGACCGCCAAGCGCAGTCTTAACTCCCTCATTAATCGCACGATAATAGCCAGCTGTGCTCTCCCAACTCATACCACCTAAAAGGCCACATGTTTTCATTTGATCTCTCCGATCAGTTTCTGGCGAAAAATGAGACTCCTCGACCGGGATACAGTATTTAGGCGTCAAATCTTGTTCTGGAAAGGAGTTCTTCAATCTCCGTTTCGGCCAGTATCTGGCCGCGTTTGATTCCTTCCTCGACGGCACTTCTAATATGATGCCTGATCAGGTTAAATTCCGATTTTCGTAACTGATCAAGCTTATTTCTGTCCAGCATATTCCAAACATGCTCGATTACATTTTCCACCATGTCTTTTGAGGCCAAATGGTCGTCTGCTTGGTCGGAAGATTTGGGGTCAATCAACTCAGCTAATGTAATACCAAACTGAGTCGCAATATTTGCCAGGGTTTCAATGGAGAGTCCCGCGAGGCCTCTCTCTGCCCTGCTTAATTGGCCCGGATCCATATTCACCTCGTGCGCCAGGTGATTGATGGTCCACGGTGGACGGTGTGTTTTTCTGTAGGAGCGAATACGCTCCCCAATTTCTCTTTGCATACTCAAATTCTGTCGAAACTCAAGTAAAATGTCAATAATACAATTACATCTCTCCCGATATGCAAATAAAACAATGAATAAATGTTCAAACAGCATATTATATAGTTGTAGTCTTAATTCGCGGAGCCGACATTGAGCATATGTGTGCGGGACATTATGAGTCGCGATGTTATTTCGGTCTCGGAAGATTCTTTGCTCGTGGACGCCTTTTCACTTTTTCGCGATAAGCGCATTAGCATTCTGATTGTAAAGCGAGGAGACGAGCTTGTCGGCTTGTTGACAGAGCGCGATGCGGTCTACTTTATTCATAAAAACCTTAAAGCAGATCAAGTTCTGGTGGCTGATGTTGCGACCACATCGGTAGTTACTGTGAATGAGGAAACATCACTTTTTGGGGCCTATTCAGTCCTGATGGAGAACAATTTCAGGCATCTTGTTATCACCGATGACGATGGGCAGCTCGCTGGCGTTGCCACCCTGTCTGACATGCTCGATGGCATGGGTGTCGAGTACTTTGTCGATCTGAAGCAGGTCGTATCAGTTATGACAAAGGCCGCGGTTCGGGTTCGGCCAGATGATTCGCTGCGTCTGGTCATCGACCTGATGTATAGACACTGTGTCACTTGCGTTGTTGTTGCTGAGCAGTGGAATCCGGTTGGGATCATTACAGAGCGGGATATTGTCAAATATTATGAGCTTGGTGCTGAGGCCGAGTCGGTTAAAGCAAGCTATGTGATGAACAGTCCTGTGCAGACAATGCCGGAATCCGCCTATATCCCAGAAGTTAACAAGACCATGATTGAGCATGGGATCAGGCATATGATAATAGTGGATGGTCGGGGGCAACTGACAGGGCTAATCTCCCAGGCGGATCTGGCCAGGTGCATAGAGTCTGGCCATATTTTCTATTTGACGGAGGTCACTAAAGCGCTGGAGAAGGAAGTTACCAAACGCACTCAGGAGCTTGCTGCAAAAAACAAAGCATTACAGGAAGCTCTTCTAGAGCTCAAAACCCTCAAAGGTGTTATTCCCATATGTTCATTTTGTTATAGGATACGAGATGATGATGGGGCTTGGAGTCAGATGGAAAAGTACATTTCAGAGCGCTCCAGCGCCCAATTCAGTCATGGCGTATGTCCAGTATGTTTGCCGAAATATAGCGCTACAATGGACCTGTCGATTACCGCAAGTGACTCATAGGGCACCCGCACGTCTATTAATGCCCTGAACCCAATCTACCAGCTCTGCCTCATTCGAAGCCCTGGCATGCCGAAACCTGGACTGCACCATTTTCTAGTGAGCGGGCTCTCGCTTTTAGTGTTCACGTTTTTAGTTGGGAATAAGGACCTGAAGATATAAGATAGGCGCTCATAGCGGTTTGTCTGCACACCGGGATTGGATGACATTATCGGAGCTGGATGATTGTTGTGATATTCAAACTAGCTGGCTGTCAGAACTAAAAAGGGGTGGTATATGGAAATCATATTAAGGGTATTGAGCGTATTGGCTTTGGTTGTTATGGCAAATGCCACGTTTGCTGATTCACTTGAGTTGGCAGATGGACAAATACTGGAGGGCGATTTTGTTGGTAGCAGTAACGGCATCATAATGTTCAATACAGGTGACTCCGTAGAGGCCTATATGGAGCATCAGGTTGTTGGCATTTTTTTGAGCGAAGGTGTCGCAACTGCACAAACGCTTTCACAAACGCCGGCTTCCAATGTACGCACGATACCGGCTGGCACCAAACTCGTGATTCGAATGGCTGAATCTATTGATGCGAGAAGACATGGAGCGGGTTACAAGTTTCGGGGCCAACTGGAGGGAGCACTGGTCTCTGGTGGCGTTACAGTGGTACCTCGCGGCGCTATTCTCTACGGCACTGTTACGTCGGCAAAGAAAGGAGGCCGTGCATTTGGTAAGTCAGAACTCACAATGGAATTTACCGACGTTATGGTCAATGATCAGCTCTATCCGATCGCCACTGAGGGCCTTGCGGCAAGAAGCGGAAATGAAGGTGGCAGAACTGTGGGGCGTACGGCAAGAGCTGCAGCTATTGGTGGATTGTATGGCGGTAGCTCCAGCGCACGTAAAGGCGCCAAAGTAGGTCTTGGAGCCTCGCTGTTAACCAGTGGGTCTAACCTCAATGTGCCTGCTGGTACACTTCTGGATACAAGACTAAGAATGGCCTTGGCGATCAACTAGATTTTGGGGCGGGGACTGCCCCCCTTTTTTAGGTAGAATTGTCAACCCCGTTGAAGAGCGTATCATGGGGTGAAATCAATAAACTAAAAAGCTCTGCGGATATATGGCCGGACGTGAAAAACTCTCTTTCTGTCGCATGTGTATGGGGCATTGCGGCGTTGTGGTTAGTGTCGACCAAAACAATCACTTACAGCATATTCGAGGTGACCACGAGGACCCGCAAACCATGGGCTATGCCTGTTTTAAGGGCATGAAAGCAAACGAGGCGCACAACAGCCCAGACCGTATTCTAAAACCACTGAAAAAACAGCCCGACGGAAGTTTCGTGGCCATTAAGCTGGAGCAGGCGCTGGACGAAATAGCGCAGCGAATAAGCCGCATTTTACAGGACAAGGGCCCCGAGGCCATTGCCGGATACAAGGGAGGTGGAGCCTTCTTCACCGCGTCATCTGTTACCTTGCTAAACAGCCTCCTGGCGGCTATGGGATCAGCCAAAATGTTCTCCTCGGTAACTATCGACCAATCATCCAAGGCAGTGGCCATGGGCAGAATCGGGACCTGGCCCGCAGGCCGTGACGCCTTCCACCGAGGTGAGGTGTTGATGTTATTTGGCGCCAACCCGCTTCTGACCCTTTCCACTAATGGCTTTGATAATCGCAACCCGATGAAACGCCTGAAGGGCGCCCGGGAACGTGGCATGAAGCTGATTGTCATAGATCCGCGAGAAACTGAAACTGCCAGGTTTGCCGATGTTTTCATTCAGCCCTTGCCCGGTGAAGACCACGCCATACTGGCGGCAATGTTGAATTTAATCTTAACTGAGGGCTGGCAGGATAGCGAGTTCTGCCAGCGCTATGCCGGGCAGTTGGATGAGCTACGCGCAGCTGTGGCCCCTTTTACTCTCGAATACGCCAGCCAGCGTGCAGAAGTACCGGCGGTAAAGATTAGAGAAGCGACTGAATTGTTTGCCAGGGATAGCGCGCGCGGAAGTGCTAGTAGCGCGACAGGACCCGATATGTCGAGATTTCCGAACCTGGCGGAGCACTTGATTGAAGCGCTCAATGTTGTCTGTGGCAGATTTATCCGCGAGGGTGAGGAAGTTCCGAACCCCGGCGTGCTGCTACCACGTTACCCGCGCAATGCCGAGGTCTTACCAGCCCAGCGCTGGTGGGAGGAGGGCTACAAAAGCCGGGTCGGTAACTACGGTGTTATCGATGGTGAGCTGCCCACCGGGATCATGGCCGAGGAAATTCTGCAAGGTGGCGAAGGTCAGGTAAAGTGCTTGCTGGTGCACGGTGGCAATCCTGCTTCCGCTGTTCCCGATCAACATAAAATAGTCAAAGCGCTCAAGTCGCTCGATTTACTGGTCACCATAGAACCCTTTATGACCATGACAGCGCAACTGTCAGATTACATTCTGCCACCTACCCTGCAATACGAACGCGCCGACCTGCCGCTCTATATCTACGAACATCTGGTAACGCCAGATCCTTATACACGCTATACACCTGCCGTGGCCTCTGTGCCTGCTGGAGCTGAGGTTTGTGATGACGCGCACTACCTGCTTGGTCTTGGTCGACGTTTGAACTTGTCAATGCGTGTATTTGACCAGCCGCTTAACTTGCAGTCGCAGCCCACCACCGATCAACTGCTGGAAATAGCCACACGCCATGCACCGTGTTCATTTTCAGACATTAAAAAGGCCGACAGAGGGTTACTGTTTGATCGGGATCCACAATTCGTAGGACCTCGACCCACCGGCAGCACACACCTTTTCAGCCTGATGCCGGAAGATGTAGCGGAGGAATTGCAACAGATATTGTCGCTAGTTCCGGCAACACAGTTTAAGTATCGGATGGCCTCGAGACGCATGCGGGATACCTTAAACTCTGCCTGCAAGGACCTCCCTTCAATTAAAGCTCGTACCCCCCGTAATCCGGCCTTCATGAACCCACAGGATATGCAGCGGGAATCGCTGATGGAAGGGGACCCGGTAGTAATCAGTTCTGAGAGGGGCGAAATCACGCTGCGAGTTGCCGTTGATCCGACGCTAAGGTGTGGTGTTGTATCGATTGCTCACGGCTTTGGCAGTCTTGCCGGGCAGGATGGTGACAGTGCCTCAACCAATTTGTTGATAAGCACAGACCGGCATTGCGCGACGATAAACGCCATGCCGCGAATGAGTGGTATACCGATTAATATTAAGGGACTGGCTGCAGATAAATCCCTATAGTGGGCAACAAGTGGAGAGGTAAACTGGCCCCGAATAACAATAATGGAGCGCAAATCATAGACCATGCCATAGCGCTGAATCCATTGGACAATTAGTTTTGTGGAGCCCCAGTTTCCTTGACGTGGTTCTCAATACTGTATTTGAGGAAGAAATCAGCCTCGCCATAGTCGGGATAGAGTGCCATCATTTGCGCCATAGCCTCCCGCCTTGATGTCGCAGATTTCGCAATACGGGTGTAGTTGTCGATATAGCGCACCATCTCATCGAACATTCTCATGTCGGTGACATCACCGTGACCTGGATAGACTGCGGGATTACGGCTAATATATTCGTTTTTGATGCGCAGCAGCTCCTCGCGCCAATTGGCTATATCCTCCCAGCTGATATCATCCCCCTGCCAGTGGTGTACTTTGTTGTAACCAAAGTCGGAGAGAAAGAGGGCATTCAGTTCAGGGCTGTAGACAGTAGTCATATGAGGGGCTTCCGCCTCTTTGTAATCGGTGGTCAGTTCCAGCGTACCGCCACCATCGAGGGTTAGCCTGTTTTCAGGTAATATCCCAATATAGTTTTCATAATCGAAACCGTCTGGATTACTCTCACTTTTAACTCTCAGCGGCGGTTCCAGGGGGGGTTCGGCGGCGGTGGCGCCAAAGCCGTCCATATAGATGGCGTAGGCCTTGATATCTTGTCTGATATCCTCATTCGCCACCACAATTTTGGCGTTGGGAAACGTTTTGCGAAACAGCGGCATGCCGGTAAAGTGGTCGGTATGGCCATGGGTGATAAGAATATGGGTGACCGGCAGCTGCCTGGCATGGATAGCTTCAACCAGTTTTTCCGCTTCATAGGTCTTGCGCTGCACATCCATGACAACAATGGACTTGCCGTTGGAGAAGATAAAGGAGTTAACGGTGGCGAAGCCGCCCATGAACATCTCCACTTCCAGTTTGTTGTGGGTGCTGGTCTGCGACTCCGGAGACTGTTTATCTGCCGCGCCCTCTTGCCATAGAGAGCACGATCCAAGCAAGGAGCACAAGGCAAACAAAAACAGAACCTGATGATAGCGATTGACCAAGAACATTATCATCGTACGTACACTCGCTGACCGTTGATAATGGTTTGAGTCACGTGAACACGGTGCAGCTTGTTAACTGGTATTTCAAAGGGGTTCTTATCGACGACCACCAGGTCTGCCAGCATCCCCACTTCGATACTGCCAAGCTGATGTGATCTTCCCGAATGTCGCGCGGAATTAACTGTGAAGAGCTCCAGGGCCTCGATGAGCCCTATCGCCTGCTTCTTGCCGAAACTGTCATCGCTGCCGCCGGGCCGCTCTCTGGTGACCAGCGATTCAATCGCTACCCAGGGATTCGCCGAGGGTACCACCGACCAGTCGGATCCGGGCACCACCAGTGCACCGGAATCGACCAATTCTCTGACCGGCCATACGCGCTCAATCCGTTTGTCGCCAATGGCGTTGCTGATGCTCTCGTTGATCGGACTCGGGCTCCACAGATAGGGTGAGACCTCGAAGGTGGCGCCAATTTGCGCCCCGTAGGCCATATCATCTTTGGCGACAAACGTGCAGTGTCCTACATCGTGCATCACACCGGTGTAACCGTTTGCTTTCCTGGCTGCACCGATAGCTCTCAGCCCGGTCCGCACTGCGGCGTCGCCAGCGGCGTGAAACTTGACAGTGAGCCCCATTCGGTCAAATCGGGTAACCGCCTGGTTCACCATCTCCTTCTCCAATAGCAACAGCCCCTTTTTACTGGCCTCATCCTGCCGCCCCTCGACTTGACCGGAGTAGGGCTCCAGCATCGCGGCGGTGTGCGAGTCGGTGGGCACACCGTCCAGATGGATTTTAATACAGTCGGTGCGCACGCGATCTCGCGCGAATTGGTTGCGCATAGAGATAGCCAACTCAATTTCCTCGCTCTGAGGCATCCAGGTAGTGCAGATTCTCGCCCGCTGTTTCAGCTTATCCTCGTCCGCCAGACGGGCATAGGCTTCAAGCTCTGCATAGGGGCCCGCGACAAATCCACCGGACGCTTCGGTTAGGGAGGTAATACCGTATCCCAGCATCTGATCCAGTGCCCACAGCATTGCTTTATCAATGGTTTCGGCATCTGGCTTGGGGATTATTTTCTCGACGAGGTCGATCGCCTCTTCCCGCAAAATACCTGTTGGTTGTCCATTGGGGTCCCGCTCGACAATACCGCCCTCTAACTCAATGGGCGCTGTTCCGATACCGGCGAGCTGCAGTGCTTTGCTGTTCACCCATGCGGAGTGCCCACTCGTGTCACGCAGCATAATAGGTATATCCGGGACAATCTTATCGAGCATCCTCCTGTGGGGGACGACGCCCAGGGCTGGCACATCCCATTGTCGGCCGGTTATCCATTGTCCCTGGGTTTTGTTTTTGGCGCATTTCTCAATGCTATTCAGGGCGCTTTGCAAATCGGCACCCTCCTGTACCACGCAGCGAAAATGGCTGATACCGGCAAATAGTGGGTGAACGTGTAAGTCGTGAAAACCGGGTAGCATGGTCTGGCCAGCGAGATCGATAACTGCCGTCTCCTTAGTGGCCAGTTTCAGCACTTCACGATCGGGACCAACGGCCACGATGACGCCGCTTTCAACTGCAATGGCCTGGGCCCAGCTTCGCTTCGAATCCATTGTAAAGATATGGCCGTTTTTGTAGATGCTGTCCAGCGCGCGGGCTGATGTCATCGCCATAGCGGCAGCGACAAACACAATACAACTACCTAGTTTGAAAAAAAGGCTCTTCCGGCAATTTGAAACCATGTTTTTTCTCGCTTTAGCGGCCGCCTGGCCGGCCATATTATCATCGTTGCAGCTAGGACACCTCTGAATAATAGCTTCGCAGCGCAGATTTGCAGGCAAATGCCACGCCTTCCATTGAAAAATAGGAGCAAATAAAACAGTCGTAATTTGGTTGCGGGCATGTAAAATGCGGAGGAACCGGAGGTAAATGCAGCACTCAAGAAGTATCGAATTTCCTGGCTGGACGATGCGCGTTCACAGGAGCGCTGCCAGATAGCAAGCCAACAGCTCAAGATAGCTTAATCAGTGAATATCCCGATGAGGGAAGGAAAATAATATGGTCAAGCAATTCAGCAAAACCGCAATCGCAACCGCAGTCATCGCGGCAAGTTTTATTTCTGCGCAGGCTCTGGCCCAGCGGCAGCTCGAGGAAGTGATCGTTACCGCGCAGAAAATGAAACAAAACGTCAATGACGTCTCGTTAACCATTAGCGCCTATACCCAAGAGCGAATGGACGCACTCGGGGTGAAGACCATAGAAGACATGGGCATGACAACGCCTGGGCTCGTAGTGTATGACGGCGGACTGGGGGGCACTAGTGCATGGACGCTTCGAGGGGTCGGTTTCCAGGACTACTCTACAGCGGCGTCTTCCACGGTTGGCTTTTATATTGACGAGGTGGCGATCCCGTTCCCGGTCATGATGACCGGGCAGATATATGATATCAGTCGTGTCGAAGTGCTAAAAGGCCCTCAGGGCGACCTCTACGGACGTAACACCACAGCGGGACAGATGTCGGTCTACAGCAATCGACCCACCGAAGAATTTCAGGCGGGAATAACGGCGGGGATCGGTAATTATGCGACCTGGGAACTGGAGGGTTACGTCAGCGGTGCAATGGGCGACACGACCCGGGGAAGATTGGCATTCAGAACCACACAACGCGGAGATGGTTGGCAGGAGAGCGCCACCCGGCCGGGCGATGAGCTCGGCGAAAAAGACCTGTACTCTGTTCGCGCCATGTTCGATTGGGATGTCACAGAAGATTTTACGGCGCAGTTTACTGTGAGTTACAACGACGATCAGTCGGACGGGCTGGCACATATGGCAGTGGCAGGGTCGCTATTGGGCCTGGACGAGGACTTTCGACCTGGGCAGCAGTTTAGTCCGTTTACCCAGGAGTTTGCGGACACCGTAAATGGTGGCTCACCGCCCAATTTTCCCGATGATTTTAAAAACCTGGCGGAGACCGCGCACTTCGGCGATGGTAAAGATCACACCGAAGCGGATTGGACCAATGGGCCCAATGGCGTGTTCCGGCCGCAGCGCGATAACCAGCTGATGACGACCATTATGAAGCTACAGTGGCAGGTAGGCGATGTAGAGATTACCTCGGTCACGGGCTACCAGGACTTTGAACGAGCCGAAGCGGGCGATTCTGATGGCTGGGCAGGTGTGGATGGCAGCGTCCTGAGCTATTCAGACATTACCGTGTTTTCCCAGGAAATTCGGGCGGCTGGTAGCTGGGGTGACAATATCACCTGGATTATTGGCGCCTTCTACGCTGAAGATGACATGGAAGAAGATTACAATTATTACTTTGGCGATGGTTTCTACAACATAAAGCAATTGGATACACACTATTGGGTAGAGGGAGAGTCGTACTCCATATTCGGGCACGCCGAGTGGGACATCAATGATCAATGGGGCTTGAATATGGGAGCCCGATACACCTGGTCTGACAGCGACTTTGATGGTTGTACCAATGATGTGACACCTGCCGATGTGCCCGGTGTAGCTGGCTTGTACAATCTGCATGAGTTTCTTGCACACCCCGCTGTAGGTCTACTTCCACTTACGCCCAATACTTGTGGCGTGGTCGATTTGGCAGCGGCAGGAGCCGGTGACTGGGCGAATTTTTACCCCGACTCGATTCGCGCCAGTTTGTCGGAAGACGATGACATGTGGAAGATCGGGGTTGATTATCGCCCATCGGACAACGTTCTGACCTACTTCAATATTTCAAAGGGAATCAAGACCGGTGGCTTCAACGGCGCCAACCTAAATACAGCGCAACAGGTTGGGCCGTATACGATGGAAACCCTGGAAGCCTACGAGATAGGCTTCAAAGCAACTCTAATGGACGATACCATGCAGCTCAATGGTGCAGCCTTTTACTATGATTACGAAGATAAGCAGGAACCGGGCGGCGCGGTGACACCTGTTGGGGTCATTTCCGGACTTACCAACGTACCTGAATCTGAAATTATTGGTGCCGAGTTGTCACTGCAATGGTATGCGACCGATCGCCTCAGGATCGAAGCGTCGACCTCCTATCTGGATACCGAAGTTAAAAAATACGACGCGGTGCAGGATGGCAGTTCGCTAGGCAATATCATTACTGCGGACGTCTCTGGCTTTGAACTGCACAGTGCGCCGGAATGGTCCCATAATGTCACTGCTGCCTATGATATTCCAGTGGGCGAGTATACGTTGACACCGGCTGCAGATTACATCTACGTCGACTCCAGAGGTGGAGAGCCTGGACAGGAGTGGCAGCGGGCACCGAGCTATAGCCTGGTCAATCTGAGGGCGACCTTAGTTCCCAACAACAACGATGACTGGTCACTGACTGCTTGGGGCCGCAATATTGGCGATGAAGAAGTCATTATTGGAAACCGCGTAGGCGGTAATGCAACCTATATGCGAACATTTGGAATGGCTCGTACCTATGGCTTAACGTTGGATTACAGGTTCTAGTTTCCCGGTAGCGGTGTCGAAGTCGAACCACAGCGACTTCGGCATGCTGCTATTGAACAACCGCTGTAGGTCAACACCCAGTAGCAAGTCCTAGCGAACTTATCAGTTCTGGCTAAACTGTTATTGGTGCCAGGCTCTGGTTTTCAGTTTTCAATTCAATAGTGAGATACCACGGTTTAGTAGTTGTTGGGTCCACTATTGTTATATCAACCACTTTCATTCCGTACTCCTCTCCGAATTCAGTAATAATTGGAGCGAGGGATATGATTTTCCCATCATCCATCAAGGCCTCCACCATCATTGTTTTTGACGTCCTGTTTTTTCTAGTCTACTCACCCCGTGGACCATCAAAAAAATGGCATCGAACTCAAGCTTGTTCCGAGTAAGAAAATCTTCCGCATAGCCATGATAGTCAGGATAAAACTCGTCGCTGAGATCCACTTTGAATTCATCAACTTCTGGCAATCTGTGCTCGGGCCGAAAGCCCGGCGTGGGTAGAAAAAAAGAAAGAAGAGTATTAAAGTGCGGAAACTGTATGCCGTATAACAAGGCGCTGGTATCACCGCTTTGCGGCTGGGGCTGTTTAATCGCTACGCGGTTCTCTAGCTCCAAAACCTGATGTTACGCAATGTGTAAATAGTATGAAGATTAGAAAATATAGCGAACGTGACAATGCTCAAGTAGTTGGCCTTCTGAAAAAAACGTTTCCGAACGATCCAGGTCATAATGAGCCATCAACGGTAGTAGAGGCTAAGCTTGCAGTTGATGATTTAATATTTGTAGCTGTTGAGGATGAGATTATAGTCGGTGTAGTTATCGCGGGGTATGATGGTCATCGTGGTTGGCTATATTCAGTGGCAGTTGATAAAAGCAATCAAGCTAATGGCGTAGGCCGTAGATTGGTCCAATATGCAGTCGAAGCGTTAAAGAATATGGGCTGTATAAAAGTAAATCTTCAGATTCGTTCTACTAATTCAGATGTCGTGGCATTCTATAGAAAGCTCGGGTTTGTAACAGAAGAACGTGTGAGCATGGGAAAACTACTGATATAGGTAATTGTGCATAGCAACAACTGGCTCAGAGGATTTGGGAGAGTTGCAACATGTCTTAACCGTGTTCAGTAAGGTGCCAGGCAGGAAAGAAAGAGGTCTTTTACTTACTTGTTCACCTGCTCACCACTCTGGCTGAGCTGATTAGACCCAGTGGGGACCGAACTATAACTGCCAGGAACCTGCTCGCATCCACTCGTTGAACGAGTGTTTGGAGGAATTCGGCGAGAATTATTGGACTACGATCTCTTCTGAGCAGCGGCGGGCCTGGCTCTATTTACTCCCGCTTCTCAGTCTTCCATAAGCTTGTCTACAAGAACCATAAAGATATAAAAATGCATATAAGCTTTATATTACAGATATAATGTTACTTGTCTTAATAGACCCTAAATGATACTTTAAGTCTTTTGCAATGCCGTGGTAAGCCGCCGGAGGGCATCGGCAAATACGAGGGAAATAGTGGAATGCGCCAGTTGGTCGCCAGGGGCGAGGTAAGCTATATATTGTAGATACACACGGGTAAACTCGCTGCTGGAGTAGCGCCCAGGCCAGTTCCCTTGCGGCGAAGAGACCGACCAGGAGGTTAAATGACAATTGCACAAGTATCGCTCAGAGATGGAATGATGAAACTGCCGGGTGAAGCGGGGGAGAAAGGCACTCTCCTTGGCAGTCGGTGTGGCAATTGTGGAGAGCGATTCTTCGTGATCCGGGAAATTTGCGAAAGCTGCCAAAGCACTTCGCTTGAGGATATTCAGCTCAGCGCAACCGGGTCGCTGTATGCGTTTTCGGTAATGTACTATCCGCCGCCGCCGCCCTACCGTGGACCGGATCCCTTTGTTCCCTTTGGCATAGGCTGGGTCGAATTGCCCGAGGGGCTGCTGGTATATCTACCGCTAACCGAGAGTAACCCGCGGAAACTGCAGGTTGGCATGAAAATGGATCTCACTTTCGGTGTTTTTACCGAGGACGAACAGGGTAACGATATCATCGTACCCCTGTTCGCTCCGCGGCAGGAAGAATGAGGGTGCGGATGGAGGACATGAAATTCATAATCTCCCGGGAGACGAAGTAATGAGTGGAATTGTTATTGCTGGTGTCGGAATGCACCCATTTGGACGCTATCCCGATAAGACACCAGAGAAGATGTCATTGCACGCCATTCAGGCCGCGCTCGAAGATTCGGGCCTGAGCTACCCGGATATTGAGTTGGTTCTGTGTGGCAAGGTGGTCTATAAAAAGGAGGGAGAGGGCATTGATTTAATGATGAAGTTGGGCATGACCGGCGTGCCCATCTACCAGATCAACGCCATGTGCGCCACCGGCGGCGCAATGCTCAAGTTGGCCGCCGACGCAATCACCAGCGGCTCCTGTGAAGTGGTACTGGTGTACGGCTTCGACAAGCACCAGGGTATGTTCCAGGACCTGGGAGAACAGTGGCAGAACGAGCTGGGTATGAAGGCCAGTCCGATCGCCTTCGCTACCGTCGCTCAGCGCTATATGCACGAACACGGGGCCACTGAGGAAGATTTCGCCCGGGTGGCGGTGAAGGCTCACCGCAATGGTGCCCGCAATCCCAACGCCCTGTTTAGAAACGAAATCACCGTGGAAGATGTGCTTAACTCTCCGATGGTTGCCTACCCTCTGCATCTATACAATTTTTGTACCCCTGACGATGGAGCAGCCGCGGCCATTGTCTGCAGCGAGCGGGCGGCGCAGAAACTGGGTATTCGAGAGCCGATCAGAATCGCATCGACCGTGATGCAGACTGCTTCCTATCCGCCTCCCGTATTGGAGCCTGCCAACCAGTACAGCGTTGATCTCACTGGCGGGCCGGGTACACCTGTCGTTACCCTGGCAGCCGAAAAGGCATACCAGGCCGCAGGTATAGGTCCGCAGGATATTGATATCTGCGAGGTACAGGATACCGACTCAGGCCACGAACTGGTGCATATCGAGCAACTGGGTCTTTGTGAAAAAGGGGAAGCCTACCGCTTGCTGCGCCAGGGGGTATTCGATATTGACGGACGTCTGCCGGTCAATCCCAGCGGAGGCATTCAGTGTAAGGGCGAGCCCCCGGGGGCCTCTGGCCTTGGGCAGATCTGTGAGATTGTGTGGCAGCTTCGCGGTGAGGCCGGTTCCAGGCAGGTCAGCCGAGACGTTCGCAATGGTCTGTGCCAGGTGTTCGGCTGGAACCACGTGGCCGCCGTCACCATCCTGCAGAAGATGAAAGGAGATGACAGTCAGTGAATTTTGAAGAGAGCGAACAGATCACCATGCTGCGCGAGTCTCTGCGCCGGTTTCTGGATAAGGAACTGTCCCGCGAAGAGGCCAGGCAGTTTGACCAGACAATGGAGTTCCCTCGGGAGAAATTCAGGAAGCTGTGCGAACTGGGGGTGACAGGGCTGACCACGCCTGAGGAATATGGCGGCATGGGTGTGGATATTCTAGCGGCCATCGTCACCATCGAGGAACTTGCCCAACGAGGCACTTCACTGGCGGGACCTTTTATTCACTGCGCATTTTATGGTGCGATGAATATCCTGGAGAACGGCAATGAGCAGCAGAAACAGGAACTGTTGCCCAGGCTCGCCAACGGCGAAATCCTTTTTGCCTATGGCTTGAGTGAGCCCGACGTGGGTGGAGATCTTGCCTCCGTGGGTGTGACGGCGGCCCTGAGTGAAGATGGCAAAACGGTAACGATCAACGGCACCAAGCGGTGGTGTACCGGTGCGCATATTGCGGACTATATCTATACTTTGGTGCGAAGCGGTCCAAAGGAAGATCGCTACAAAAACCTGTCGCTGGTATTGGTACCTTTGAAGTCAGCGGGGCTGAGCATTGTCGATATCGATCATACCGGCCTCAGGTACACCGAGACCACCGATGTGATATTTGAAGGCGTCTCTGTACCGGTGGAAAATATTGTTGGCGGCATGGCGTGCTGGAACCGGGGTTGGAAAATGTTGGCAGGCCCATCGCTGGATGTGGAAAAACTGGAGATCACTGCTGTCGCCTTCGGTATCACCTGTGCTGCTGTAGAGGATGCCTGGCAGTACGCTCAGGAGCGCAAGCAGTTTGGTAGCCGTATCTGCGGACACCAATCAGTGCGGCATGCCCTGGTGGATGCCAGAACCAAGCTGGAAGCTTGCCGATACATGCTGTATCACGCAGCCTGGCTTGCGACCGAGGGGCGGGACTGCAGTGTGGAGAGTTCCATGGCCAAGTTATTCG
Source organism: Halieaceae bacterium (assembly GCA_018657645.1). Lineage (GTDB taxonomy): Bacteria > Pseudomonadota > Gammaproteobacteria > Pseudomonadales > Halieaceae > JBALVT01. The sequence goes on from JABHWT010000074.1 coordinate 41,323, forward strand.
TCGCTGATACAGCGGTGGAAATTGTACTCAGTTGCCAGCGCGTGATGGGTGCCTATGGTTATGCGCGTGAGTACGACATGGAACGCTATGTACGCGATATTTTGTGCATGCCCATGGTAGGAGGGTCTTCTAATATGCAGCGTAACAATATTGCCAATCGGCTGCGCCTGCCCACCAAGTGAGGGCTGTTCAGCTGCCCCTTACCAGTTCCATTCGGTATAAGGTGCACCCCATGTGTCGAGTATGCACCCATAGAAATATGGTAGCTACGGGTGGACTTGAACCACCGACCCCAGCATTATGAATGCTGTGCTCTAACCAGCTGAGCTAC
>JABHWT010000190.1 GCA_018657645.1 Halieaceae bacterium
AGGGGTTCGGTGGTAATAAACTCGGCAAATACCTTGGCATTGCGCCACTCTGGTTCGTCCAGCACGCCGTCAATTACAATAGCGCCCGATACCGGCATGGCCAATCCCAGCGACAAAATCATCGCCATACTCAAGCTTCGAATCACTGACGCCACCCGCTATCTTCCGAGTTCCAAAAATGCAACGATACCATTATAGTACTGTCGCTAGAACAGGTAGAAAAGTTTGTTTTGAATGGCACCGGCTTGGATAAAAGTTCAGTCTTGGACGCCTGACACTCTTCCGTAGAGGGAGTCGGCTGATATGCTGACTGCGGCGGGAGCCAACTGATCTTAAGTCATGTTAAATCTACTGGATGACACGTCATATCATGAAAGTTAAATCCTTGGACCATCTCCATATTTACTCGTCTGACCCCCACGCATCAGCTCAATTCTATGTCAAACACTTCGAGGCAGCCGAATTAAACAGGGATAAGAATAGAAATGGTGATACCCGAATCTTCCTTGCGCTGGGGGGGCAGGTGGTAGTTTTGGGCGACTTTCCAAAAGACAGCGGTCCGAAAAGGCTTCCGCCTGTAGTAGATGGGGCCTATGATGTAGGGCTCGGTATAGCGCATTTTGGGTTACAGGTTGACAATGTGAAGAGCGCAGCGAAGGAACTACGAGTTGCCGGTGTGGACATCTTGAGCGAGCCCGTCACCGAGGACTCAGGCCTGTCCTACGTTTATCTTATAGCGCCCGACGGCGTCGTTGTAGAACTGACCCAGTATGGCGAGGCTCAATAGGCCCGAGTAATGGGTCATTGTCAGCCAGTGGATCGACGGGGGGGATGAAATACGAAATGAATCTATTTGAGTGCATCCTGGCTCTGGTATCCATTCCGGTTGGTCTGGCGATCCTACGGCACCTTACTTTTTCTTTGCGCTATAGGCCTGTGCGTGGGATACATGTGCGAATCAGGCCAGGGGGGCGTAGCGGACTGTGCTTACTGCTACTGCTGACCCTGACATCCTGTCAGTTTTTAGATGAAGATTTTCTGACCCCGACTGAACGAGATTGGCTGCAACAAAACAACGGGAAACTGGACGTTCTTTTTGGGTACGAAGCAGCCCCCAACGCCTACTACGACGACACCGGGCAATACACCGGCCTTCTCGTTGATTTTACCAGGGAGATTGAAAAGCACCTGGGCATTACGTTCAATTTTAGAAACTTCGACACCTGGGATCAACTGATAGAGTATGCTAAAAGCGGTAGGAATTTCGTTATTGTTGGTGTAGCGCGCACCAATGAGCGGGAAGAATACCTGTCCTTTACCGACCCCTTTGTAAAGGCTCCCTATGTATTTTTGACCCGAGAATCCAGTGAGTTATCAATCGTTAGCCATCTCGCTGACCACAGTGTCTGCACCGTCGCCGGCTATGCGATTAATGACTACATTACACGTCATTTTCCAGAGATTAGTCTTACCCATGTATCCGATAATCTCGAGGGCATTCGTGGTGTCTATTCCGGTCACTGCGATGCGATGATCGTGAATCAGATGTATGCTTCCTATTTAATCGCCGAACATGGCTTTTCGAACCTGAGAATGACAACGACGAGTAGAGACTCTGACCGAGTTGCTACATCGCCAGCGGAAACTGATTCCGATTCGTTTAATATCACAAACCTACGAACGGCCAGTGAAAGCGGATATCTCAACAGACTTTCGGCCGCTGTATCGAACAGCGATTCCAAATTGTTCAATATTGTGGATAAGGCGGTCGATCAAATTGATTTGGGTCGGCAAAAAGAGCTGTATAGAAAATGGATAGGCGCCGACTCGGGAGCACCCACGGCGAGAATCAGCGCAGCATTGATTATTATAGCGATTGTCGCCGCGGTCACCGCAGCACTCCTGTGGCTATGGACGATAAGTTTACAAAGCCAGGTCGGAAAGCAAACTTCTCGAATCAGGAAAGAGGAAGAGAAGTTCAGAATTTATCTGGAAAATGCACCCTTTGGAATAATTACTATCGGTGAGGCGCGAAGCCACTCCGATGCGAATGAGGCCGTAGCGAAAATGACGGGCTACTCACATGATGAGTTATTGGCCATGAGGCTGGTTGATCTTACCCCGAAAGAGTTTCAGCAGGATGTTCAAGCACATCTTGAAGCTGTGGTGAGATCCGGGAGGGCTGCGACAGAGACGCCATTCACAAAAAAGGACGGAACGCCGCGCCACTGGACAATTGAATCTGTGGTACTTTCCGACAATCAGATACTGAATTTTGTCACTGACATCACCGAGCGTAAGAAGGCGGAGCAGGAACTTCTTAAAGTCAGAAAATTGGAGTCCATTGGCGTTCTGGCTGGTGGCATAGCCCACGATTTTAATAATATTCTCACTGGACTGTTCGGAAACATCGAACTTGCGGAGCGCAAGCTATCCTCGCACGACGACGCCCACTCTCACATCCAAACTGCGCATAAAGCACTGGACAGGGCCGTCAGCCTTACGAGTCAATTGTTGACCTTCTCCAAAGGAGGTGATCCGCTACTGGAGGCCGCCGATGTTGCACTGCTTGTCCAGGAATCGGTTAGTTTCACGCTAAGTGGCAGTAATGTAAGAGTCGAGCAAAGCCTTCCGGAGGAATTGTGGCATGTTAAGGCAGATCCTGGTCAGATGTCGCAAGTTCTTGCCAATCTGATCATTAACGCGAATCAGGCTATGCCCGAAGGAGGTCTGCTGATCATTGAAGCAGAAAATGTCAGAGATCCTTGTGATGACCTCTCTGTAAATTTGTCCGGGGACTTTGTGAAAATAACTATTCGAGATCAAGGGCATGGTATAGCACCTGCTCATCTGGATAAGATTTTCGACCCCTATTTTACAACCAAGCAGGCTGGCAACGGTTTGGGGCTGGCTATGGTTCACAGCATTATTACCAAGCATGGGGGGCAAGTCAGTGTCGATTCAGAAATTGGCGTTGGGACAAGCTTTTGTATCTACTTGCCTGCTGAAAGAGGCACGCCTCTAATCATTGAATCGACGGCCTCGAATATAAGTGGGCGGTCGGAGCCTGAGCCGGCACACATTCTGGTCGTGGATGATGATGAACTGGTAAGGGAAGTATTAACGAACATGCTAGTTACTCTGGGAAATACAGTTGAAACTGCACTTGACGGCGGTGAGGCAATAGAGATGTATAGCAAGGCGATTCACGGTGATAATCCCTACGATGTCGTGATTATGGATTTGACCATACCGGGGGGCATGGGCGGTAAGGAGTCGATCGAGAAACTTCTGGCCATAGATCCTGCGGCAAATGTCATCGTTTCCAGTGGATACTCCAACGATCCCATCATGGCTCACTATACTGATTTTGGATTCAAGGGCAGGCTTGTCAAACCCTTCAAGCTGGCTGAGATCGAGGAACAAATCATCCAGGTAAGGAGCGGATAATGAATACACTGAATGGAAAAGTGGCCTTTATAACAGGCGCACGGCGTGGCATAGGAGGGGCGATAGCAAAGCGGTTTGCTGCAGAGGGGGCCTGCGTTGTTATGGGGGCTTCAGGTATCAGTAATAGTGGTGGAGGTACTGGGCCTGATATTGGAGAAGCTGTAGAGACCATCAATCAATCCGGAGGCAAGGCAGCTTTTGTGGTGGCCGATTTAAGCCGTGAATCTGAGCGCGCTGATTTAATTACGCGTGCCCAGGAGCATTTTGGCCCTTTGGATATTCTGGTCAACAACGCAGCAGCTGCGGATATGATTTTGCCCAGTCTGGCATCCGTAAAACAGCGCAACACGATGTACGACCTGAACTTAAATGCGCCAATTGATTTGGCGCAGCAGGTGCTTCCCGGGATGCGCGAGCGCAAGGCGGGCTGGATTTTAAACATCAGTAGTTCATCGGCGCAGCAACCGGTGGTGCCGTATCCCTATTCTCCTATTGCGGCCCATGTAATTGGCCCCTACGGTGCAACGAAGGCGGCACTGGATCGCTATACCGAAGCGCTGGCCCATGAAGTTGCGGCTGATAGCGTATTTATAAATACCCTGGCACCCGAGAGCATTGTGCTGACCAGCGGAGCAGAATTTGTAAGAGACATTGCTCGTAAGCGGCCGGATATGTTAGAACCTGTCGAAATGATGGCCGAGGCGGCCCTGGCGCTGTGTAGTCACTCCATTACCGGTCAGGTGTGCTATAGCCGTCAGGTCCTGCATATGCTGAACCTGCCGCTAAAAACACTGGACGGCAGAAGTACCATGGGCGACGCTTTGTTCGAGGCGGATGCAGAGGCCCCGGGATGCTGAATGTGTCTTTGGAGCAACGAAAAAGTGAACTGCAGGCGTGAGCAGTAGCTAGCCGCATCATGATGTACTTTGACTTCCATTATTACCGCAAAGTTCTGGCTTATGCCTGGGCGCAAAAACAGTGGCCTGGTCGAAATAAAGTGCTTGTAAAGCTCTTGATCCTCGTGCCACTAACGACCATTTTTCATGCTGCTTTCTTTACCCTAGACTATCTTTTTTTCCCCGCTCTGTGGCATCAGAAAGTTGTCGCCCCGGTATTTGTTGTCGGGCATGCGAGAAGTGGCACAACGCTAATGCATAGACTGTTGGCCGCCGATGGTAATCGGTTCAGCTACTTTATGTTCTGGGAAATGTTCTTTCCTGCGCTTACAGAGAAGAAAATTATTTCCATGCTAGCCTGGCTCGACAGAACTGTTTTCGGCTGCAGAGTTGAAAAGTACCTGCAGGACTGGGACGAGAGAACATTTGGGCAGTGGCGGCATATTCACGAACAGGGGCTTTGGATTCCCGAGGAAGATCAGTTCATTATGAATGCGGCTTTCGTGACACAACAATGGGCGTTGGATCTTCCGTTGATGCATGAAGTAGACATATTTCATATTGACGAACTATCAGCGCGTCGGCGACGTAGCTGGATGAATTTTTACAAGGCGTGTGTAAAGAGACAGCTTGTTCTTAAGGGTAGTAGCAAAACTCATTTAAGCAAGAATCCCGTAATGAGCGGGTGGGTGGGTGCAATTCTGGATACATTTCCGGATGCTGCAATCGTTGTAATGGTGCGCGACCCCCTGCAGTGCATTCCCAGTACACTGAAGCTGGTTGAACAGCAGTGGCGGTCCAAGGGTTGGAAAAAGCAGGATTATCTCCCCTCTCAGCAAGCCCTTACGGCTATTTCCTTTGATAGTTTTGAGATGCCCAGAGACTTGCTGGCGGTGCGTCCTGGGACGCCGCACAAATTCGTGGACTACAGAGACTTAACAAAATCGCCCAAGGAAACGGTGGAGCAGGTTTACAGCGCTATTGGTTTGGGAATCACAGATGAGTACAGGGAGTATTTGCACCTGCAGCAGGAGAAGGAGAAAAAGCACTCATCGAAGTTTAATTATAATATCGACGATTACGAAATTACACCCCGGGAAATAGAGGCGAGATTGGCGTCTTTATACGATGCGTATCAATGGCCCAGATACCAGGACTAGGTATTCAGACCTGTCTTGAGTTTGAAAGTAGTTTTTGGCGAGCTCCGGGTAATGTCATGGCACTATTCAGAGCTGTCATGGTGATTAAGATTTAGTCCTCGCGAAAGCAATAAGGTGAAATATAATGACGACCAGTGGAATAGCTTCAAATAATTCAAAGGACATAGAGGCGGTTAAACGGCAACTACACTCAGCCTTTGATGGAATGATCCATCGCCTGCAGGAGGCCCGCGACGCAATAGATGATCCAGCGCTGTTTCCGGCACCTGCCACGGAACGAAATCTGGCGGAGGGTTATCGTTATTTGCTTGGTTTTATGCTGGGCAATATAGAGCGTGCCCTGGATGATCCAATGTACCCCCGGTTTAAACGCGCCATACAACCGATGAATCGCTCGACAATTGACAACTCGGATGCGGTTTACCTCTGTGCAGAAATTGACGGCAATTACAGTTATGTAATTAAGGGGAGAGCCGCAAATAGCCGGCATTGGCGAGGTGAGCCTGCAGTCGCGGGCTTAAGGGCGCCGCAGTACGTGATATTCGAATTGGGCAGCGGCTATGCGGGTGACTCGGGCAGCTTAATGGAGCTAATTCCCGGTACCCGAATTGGAACCGATTCCCTTGATTGCCACTCCCTACAGGTCGAACCCGATGGCAGTTTTGAAATTCTCGTGGCACCGCAGCGACCTGAAAACCACGAGGGTAATTTTATGCTCAGTAAAAGGACCAGCCACGACAAAGAGCATGTAGGTCAGTTTCTTGTATGTCGCGAGCTATTTCACGATTGGGAAAATGAGGACCTTCTCGATCTGGAGATCTTGCGTGTCGGTTGTGAAAAGGAAGCTTTAAAACCATTAACCCCCGATGCCGCTGTTACGATGATGAAAAAGGCCGGTGAACTGACTAATAATCACATGCGCTTCTGGAATCAGTTTTATACGGTGTTATTGGAGACCTATGGCAAGACAGAAATGGGCTTGTCGGGTGAAGGTGAGAAGTCCTTTATGCCCACTAACGATATGAACGCTCCCAACGCCATGGGTATAGCGACGGGAGGGGGGCAAAGCACTAACATTTACGCAGGGGGTGTTTTTAAGCTCGAGGATGAAGAGGCCTTAATTATCGAATCTTCTGTGCCCGTGCCACCCAGTTTTCTGGGTTTCCATTTGTCGAATTTGTGGGGAGAGTCGCTGGACTTTGAGAGTTATCAATCGAGCTTGAATGCGAGTCAAATGGAGGTAGGAGAGGACGGCATTTACAGATGGGTGGTCAGTCACCGTGATCCAGATTTGCAAAACTGGCTGGATACAACCGGGCTCGATCATGGCTTTCTGACGGTTCGGTACACCTATGGCGTGGCGCCACCGAAAGAGGACTGGCCAACACTGAATGTTAGAAAAGTGCAGTTTGATGATATTGGCAAGACGTTAAATAGTCCTTATAGAAAAGTAGAGCGAGCGGAGCGACAGGAGAACACACTTGTCCGCCATCGCCATGTGCAGAGGCGCTATCGGCAATACTGACCCGCAGCCCGGCCACCTGTTAAATGCTTGCTGTGCCAGGGATGCACTTTAAAATCGATACTGCCAGGCCGCTCCCAGCGTATCAAAATTGTTACCTATCCGGGTGACAACACCAGTATTTGCATACAACTTGATGCTGTGGTGGTTGTTCAATGGCATGGAAAATGTGATGCCCCAGCGAGAGTTTTCCTGTCTGTCGTTAGCATCAGAGCCATCCTTGGTAGTTTCACCACCGGCAAAGAAATTGGCGTTAAGCGAAATCCAGCGGCCCTTGCGTAAGGTGTATATCAGGTGCCCCTGTATGGAGTACAGGGGGGATTGCTCAACATGAATTCCATTAAAAAAATCGTCATTGTCCTCAAAAAAACGCACCGAGGCTATGGCATTGTATAGCCAGCGGCCAGACTTATAAGACACTCCAAGCCCCGGTCTGACCATCCACCGGTTGGTCCCGGTATTGATCAGTTTATCGGCCTTGTAGGTGCCCGTGGGAATACTCACCTGCAGGCTGGCACCCGCTACCAGACCTGGCTTCCACTGGGAGTACTCCTCCAGTTTTAGCGCCGGTGCGCCATAGAAATTCCAGGACAAGCGTAGCTTCGGGTCGCCATAACCACAGCGACTCCCCTCTACAAATTCCCCCCGAAAGACTGCTGAACCCTCGAAACAGACGCGGGCCACCGCCATGTCAACTTTCGCCGACTTGCCAGCCAGCGCAAAGGTGTGGGCTAAGCCGAAAACCCCCGCATCAATGGTTAGCTCGGCATCCTGGAGCGGTGTCGACGGAGAGGGTGTCAGTTCGCCATCGGATTGAGCGTAGCCCAATACCACGAATGTCTCTCCCACGGGAACATTGGTGTAGCTGCGCGGTTCCAGATCCTGCGAGTGCACTACGGAAACAAGCAGCAGGAGCAGGGCCGCAACAACGGCCAAGAGAATTGCATGTGATTCGGCTTTCTCCATCGTACTCCACCTGTATCGCTTTAGCATTTGCGCCTGTTGTTGACCGTCGAGCTGTCCTGTTACCCCTTGCGGCGGCGGGGTCCATTGTAGCACTTCTGCTTAGTCGAGCGCCCTGCCATACTTGGGCAAAGACTTTAAAATCACCCAGTCCCGCAGCCGGGTGGGCAGCTTGGCGATGAAGGCGTAGAGACGGGCTTTTTCCCCGACAAGGTAGCGGTATCTCGGACGTTTAGCGGTTAGGGCGTGGGCGACGACATCGGCGACCTCTTGGACCGGCCCACCGTTGTTGTCTCTGGTTTCTTCCAACATAAAATCGATAAACGGCCCGTATTCTCGACGCACTTCCCCAGTGATGTCATTCAAGGCGGAGACCGATGTTTCCACACCCTTGTCCCAGATGGGGGTATCGATGTTTCCAGGCTGGACGATGGACACGGAAACGTGGAAGGCGTGGAGCTCCACCCTAAGGGCGTCTGAAAGCGCCTCCACGGCAAACTTGGACGCGCAGTAACTACTCATGGCCGGGGTTGAGAGAAGGCCGCTGTTAGAGCTGATATTGACGATCCTGCCTCTTGCCTTTCTGATCATCGGGGCAAAGGACTGTATTACCGCGAACATGCCGATAACATTGACTTCAAACATGGCTCGAATTTCGTCCAGATTCAACATCTCAAGCGGCCCGCCAGACGCAATCCCAGCATTGTTCACCAAGGCGAATAACTCGCCGCCCGTAGCCTCTCTGACTGCATCCGTAGCCTTGGCAATGGAATTGGCGTCCGTCACATCGAGCACCAGGGGAATGAGTCGGTCAGAGGCGTCTTTTCGCAATTGCTCGCCGTCCGTTTCCCGCCTGATTCCGGCGTAAACAAGGAACCCCAATTTGTCCAACCAAAGAGCGCAGGCTTTTCCAATCCCCGTCGAGGCACCAGTGATTACTACGACTTTACTATCCATTTTTAATCCTTAAAGAAAAACCTGACTTAGGTGGCCGAGACGATGATTGTAACAAGTCCAGTGCTGATGATAGCAGGGTGCAGTTCCGCTACTACCCTCTATTTCATAGATTGCCAACCTATTCTGGTTTCTACCTGCACAGAACCGGGATGCGGGGTGCTATGGTAACTGCCGCATGGGACTATAGCGCTATATGGGGTGTAGTGGCTCGTTTGCTAGGGATAGGGTAAACAATTGGCAGCAGTCCCACTCCCTGACATAGAGCGTCTTTCGGTAAGACCTTTTGGATATATTATGCCGTAAAGACTCCCAATTCAGGTTCTGCAATCAGGTCGGGGAAAACGGTTGCAATATCAGTCTGGCCAAATCGCTTGTACAGAAGCTCGGCCAACACAGTGCGGTAATCGGTAGTGATATCGAGGTCGCCGGAAAAAACCAGATTGTTTGAGCCCAGGCCAGGCCAGTCGCCGTAGACCTGTCCGCCGACAACACCGGCCCCCATGGCCAGCATAAAGCTGCCGTAGCCGTGATCAAAGCCCGCCGATGAGTTCTCCCAGGCGCGACGCCCAAACTCCGACATGGTTACAATTGTAATCCGGTCCATGTCCGCCCCCATATCGAGCGCAAATGCATCCAACGTGTCGCTTAGTTCAGCGAGAATACCCGGCAAGACCTGGGTCTGGTTGTCGTGGTGGTCCCAGCCGTGGAGCGCCAGAGATGCGGTTGCGACACCCAGGTCGGCGCGGATCAGTTGACTCAATTCGCGAAAATGTTGACCAAACTGGGTATCGGGATACTCGGCACCGTTTTCGGGTTCATATTGCGCGGGGTCTGCGTAGCGCATTTCGGCCATCGCATCCAGTGCCTTACCGGCCTCCACATCCAGCAGGCTATTCTGGTTGTACAGCTGGGACAGTGTTTCCGAAAGCTTTAGTTCCAGCACTTGGGGCGCGTTCAATCCAAACTCGGCAATAGAACTCATAGAAATTGCCGGATAATCGCCACTAAGGCTAACGGGCAGTGAGTCGTGGAGGCCCACCGCATGAAATACAGAGTCCTGATCAGCTTGCAAGGCCAGGTGTCGATTGAGCCAGCCATCCAGTATGTTTTGCTCCGATGCAATACCGCGCTCCATTAAACTCTGTGAGTCGAAGTGTGAGTGGGACTCACTGGTAAGGCCGGTAGCCTGAACCACAGCCAGTTCACCGCTATGAAAACGGGTGTGCAATTTCCCCATCGCTTCATGCATTGCGTAGAAACCGTCGAGATCCAGGCTGGACCCTTCACCGCTACCGGGTGCCTTCAGAGCCAGGGTGGGGCGTAGATCAAAGTAGTTGCCCTCACCCACGGGCGCGATGATATTGAGCCCATCGGCGCCGCCACCCAAAAAAACGGTAATCAGTATATTGTCACTCTGGCCATCCATTGCCCATCCAATTCGAGGCGTAAGCAACGGTAAAGCGCCGAGCAGGCCGGTGCTTTTCAAAAAGGTTCTGCGTTTAATCATTGTCCTTTCCCCTGTTAGCGCATTTGAAAATAGCGGGATCCTATCAATGCGATCGCTACTACCCGAGCAAAATTAACCGGATCTCGGTTCACCGGTTGGTCGGGGGGCAGTGCTTCAAATACCGTGTGTTGCAGAATATCGTGCTCCTGTGGGTCCAGGTTGCGGTCGATGAGTGCCTGTGACATGGCCTGTATTATGCGCCTGGGTGTATTCGCGCCGGCCAGTATCGTGCTAAAGGTCGCCCTGGGTAAAAAGAACGCCGTATCTTTGCCGGTGCTCCATCGGCTAACCAGGGCCGCGGTGTTGGTCCAGTATTGCGCTGTATCCGGATAGCCGTTAGGTGCATGCCACAGGAAGGGTACCTGGCCCATTTGTTTCAGCCTGGAATGAAAGTAAGAGAACAGTTTTTTGTCGGCCTGAATGCCAAATCGGCGGACGGTAGAGGTGAGAAAGTCCAGTGGTCGCTTCATTTTCATTTCCTGGCTAGTCCAGAAAGACTCACTGTTAAAGAGCACCCTCAACAGTGCCTTGACGTCGCCATCTGTCGCCAGGAATGTTTCTGCCATTTCATCTACTAATAGTTCGGGGGGATCGTCGCTGACAAACCGGCGGGCCAGTTTGGTGCAGATAAATCGTGCGGTAGAGGGGTGTGATGCCAATAGATCGAGCACTTGCTCTCCGTCGGAAATGCCACCCCAGAAGGTGTTTTCCAGGGGCTGCCCGAGAACCGTTTTCGGCCCGCGGTCGTGAAGTTCAAAACGAAAACTGAATGTCAGGCTGCGTCGGCTAACGGTCCATCCGGTAAACGCTCTGGCAACTTCAACAATATCGGCTTCGTTGTAGCCGCCATCTACACCCAGCGTGTGCAACTCCAACAGCTCGCGGGCATAGTTTTCATTGGGACCTTGCTTGGTATTGGAGTAATTATCCAGGTACAGCATCATCGCCGGGCTGTGTGCGTTGGCGTAGAGTAGATCGCGGAATTTGCCCATGGCATTGGGCCGTATTGATTCGCGATCATCGGTGATTTTAAAGAGGCGCACTCTACTATCGAGGACGTTCATATTGAAGTGGTCTGACCAAAACTCCACCATTCGCTCATATAATTGAGCGGGGCTATAAAGTTGACGCAGCACCGTGGACATAATGAGGTCGGGAACCAGCTTGTTAAACAACTCCTCGTCCTCGGCAGCAACGATTTCAGCGGGAGTTAGTTCCAGCGAGGGGAAGGCATCGGCCAGAGTTGTGTCGATCTCGGAGGTGTCAATGCTCTGGTAGTCCAACTGATTTTCCAAAGTAGCGCTCCAGCCCAGCTGCGCTACTTCAGAAACAGTAGCCGATGTAGGTCCATAGCTGATACGGTTTAGAAAGTGAATGTCTTGGGGAAGTTCGAAATGGTCGCTTGCTGTGGTCAGGGCGTTCATGGGCTTAATCTCCGCTATTCACTACTAAATAGTCTAGGGCATTTCCCTGGCGCGGGTAAAGTAAAGATGTGTAAAATAGTGAGATATTTTGTGTGCAAACCTCACCAGGGAATGGTTATGATTCGCTTTTCTTCATTGGCAATATTGTTTTTACTGATCACTCTTGTTGGCTGTGGTGGGGGGGGCAGCAGTTCCTCTTCACCCACACCTACGCCCACGCCAGAGCCCACACCCACGCCAAGCCCCACCCCATCTCCGACCCCTGACCCCGGTCCCGAGAGTGGAGATTTTGTGGCGTTTGAAAGCGGTCAGGTGAGGCCCGTTGCCTGGTCGGATGATGGCAGCCGTCTATTTGTGGCTAACACGCCGGCGAATCGATTGGACATCTACAGTGTGGGCGATGACAGTTTTAGTCTGGAGGCCTCGGTGTTTGTAGGCCTGGAGCCAGTTGCTGTGGCCGTCCGCAACGATAGCGAAGTCTGGGTTGTTAATCACCTTTCGGATTCGGTGAGCATCGTCGATGTCGGTGCCAATCCACGGGTAGTGCAAACATTGCTAGTGGGTGACGAGCCGCGGGATATAGTTTTTGCCGGTGTCGATAGTCAGCGGGCGTTTATTACCGCAGCTTTTCGCGGGCAAAATCACCCGTCGTTTAGTCTCCAAGATCTGACTACCCCCGGTATCGGCCGGGCCGATGTGTGGGTTTATGACGCAAATGCACTGCAGCGCGATGATTTGAACGGGGGTCCATTGACAATTATCAACCTGTTCGCCGATTCGTTGCGCTCACTGGTGGCTTCTGACGACGGTACGCGCGTCTACGCCGCGGCGTTTATGTCGGGCAATCAAACAACAATCCTCGACGAGAGAGTGGTCCGCGGTAGCAAGCCGGACCCTACTACAAACGTAGAGGGTATTGAGGCGCCGGACACCGGACTCATTGTTAAAAAGCGAGAGGGATTGTGGATAGACGAGGCTCAATCCGATTGGAGCGCGGAGGTGAAATTTGATCTGCCGGACTACGATGTCTTTGAAATCGATGCAGTGGCGGAGGTGCCCGTAGTGCTCACACGTGTATCGGGTGTCGGAACGTCGCTGTTTAACATGGCGATGAACCCGGTGCGTCCCGAACTCTATGTCAGCAATACTGAGGCGCGCAACCATGTGCGTTTTGAAGGCCCGGGAAACAACGCCACCACCGTGCGCGGGCATATCGTCGAGACCCGTATCAGCGTAGTCAGCGGTGCCGATGTCCGCAGTGTGCGCATGAACGACCACGTGGACTTCAGTCGGGGCGAGGGAGAGAGTGCCCCGGGAAGTGAAGCACAGAAAAGTCTAAGTCAAATTACTTCCATCGCTGTTAGTAATGACGGAAATACACTCTATGCCGCCGCCTTTGGTTCCAACAAATTGGCTTTTCTGGATATCGATACGCTCACCCAGGCAGCCTATACCGCAGATAAGGATGACCACCTGATTCTACCCGGTGGCGGGCCCAGTGGGCTGGCCCTGTCGCCGAATGGCGAGCGTATTGCTATTTACACACGCTTTGACAATGGCCTGCTTCTGGTTGATACCCAAAGCAGGCAAGTGGTGGCATCACAGTCACTGTTTAATCCCGAGCCGGACTACCTGATAGAGGGACGACCCTTCCTGTACGATGCAACCCTGACCTCGGCCAACGGCACCAATGCCTGTTCCAGCTGCCACCTGTTTGCCGACAACGATGGTCTGGCCTGGGACCTGGGAAATCCGGATGCCAAAATGCAAAACAATCCCAACCCCTTTGTCGCCAATAGTCCCATCATCACAACCGAATTTCACCCTATGAAAGGTCCGATGACCACGCAGACATTTCGGGGTATTCGCGATAGTGGACCACAGCACTGGCGCGGGGATCGCACCGGTGAAAACCGAGCGATTGTTAACGGCGAGGAGGAGAGTATTGCGGCGGCGGCTTTTAAGGAGTTCGACGTGGCATTTGTCGGTTTGGTTGGTCGGGCAGAGGAATTAAGCGAGGAGCAATTGCAGGTGTTTACCGACTTTTCCCTGGCGATTATACCGCCTCCCAATCCCGTTCGTGCCCTGGACAATACGCTGACCGCAGAGCAGGAGGCGGGCCGCGATCTCTATTTCAACGTCGACGATATTACTGGCATCGGTTCGTGCAATCACTGTCATGCCCTGGACCCGGATGAAGGCCAGTTTGGTACCAGTGGTTTGATGACATTTGAGGGACCGCGGATTGCAGAGGACTTTAAGATTCCACACCTGCGCAATGCCTATTCTAAAGTGGGTATGTTTGGTAGCAGTAATCCCAATAGTGATGGCGTGCATATGGGTGATCAGGTTAAAGGGTACGGTTTCCTACACGATGGTGCCATTGACACGCTGGACCACTTCTTTTCCGATGACGTATTTGTGTTCCCCGATCCGGTTGCAGAAAATCGCGCCAATGTTATCAATTTTGTAATGGCCATGGACAGCAACCTGGCGCC
>JABHWT010000404.1 GCA_018657645.1 Halieaceae bacterium
CAAGAACCGCATTATGGTCGGTGTCCTTACCGCCTGTCTGGCCTCTACCGGCACTTTGATGGCAACGGCTCCAAAGCACGACCCAAATGCCGCGCAAGAAACGAGTTGGCCAGTGACCAGTTTTACTACAGAGGTCGCTAATATATCCCCGGAGTTGCATCTGTTTGGCCGAATTGAAACGCCTCACCACGCCAGACTCAGCGCCGCGATTCAAGCCGAGGTTCTTCATCTACACATACGCGAGGGACAGCACGTGACCCGGGGAGAATTGCTGGTGTCACTGGATCGATCGGAGGAAGATTTACGCCTCCAGCAAAAAGAGGCAGAACTCGTAGATAGCGAGGCTCAGCTGCAAGAAATCACCCGCGACATTACCACCGACCAACAAGTCCTGGCGCATATGTTGGCATTGCACAAGCTAACCGAAAGCAAGGCTCAACGCCTGCAAACATTGAACAACAAGCATTTGATTGCCACTGAACAGCTCGAAAACACCTTGCAGGAGGTTGCTCGCCAGGGCATCGAACTGGCCCGCCAGCAGGCACTCGTCGATAATGGTCCACAGCGCCAATCCAGAGCTAGCGCCGCAGTTGCAAGTGCAAACGCCGCATACGAGAATCAACGCCTTAACCTGGACCGAACCGAAATACGCGCGCCCTTCGACGGGCGCGTCTCCGGTCTGCTGGTCTCCCCCGGAGATCGCGTGCAGCAAGGGCAGGCTCTGCTATCTTTGTATGACATCAACGCCCTGCAGGTACGGGTTCCCATTCCCTCCTCTGCGATCGACATAATGAAGCAGGCCCTGGAAACCGATACGCCGATTACGGCTCGACTCCAGCAATCCAAACTACAGGTCACTTTGGTCCAGTTGGCCAGTGAAATAGATCGAGGAAAATCTGGCGTAGACGGTATCTTTACCGTGGTCGATGAAACGGCGACTCTGGAGTTGGGCAGAGCTGTGAATCTAAGTATTGCCCTGCCACAGGTCGCCAATGTCATCGCGGTCCCGCTGCTGAGCATATATGACAATATCCGCGTCTATTCTATAGAGGAGGGACGCCTGCACAGTATACCCATCGAACCTGTAGGCCGGCGTATTAGCCACACTGGAGACCTGGAAGTATTGGTCAGTGCGGACCTCCTGAAACCTGGCCTGGCGATACTGGCAACCGACCTGCCCAAGGCCACTAGCGGACTCAAAGTCCACGTGATTAACGAAGCCGAGGCACAAGTAGCCGCCGAGTCGGATCCGATCAAAACCACATGATAGGGGCAGAGTCAGCCTCGCCTATTACGCTCCATTACAAGTTTTTCACAAGTTTTTAGCCTCTCTACATGGTATAAAGAGCAGCGTTTTACATCCGCGGTCGCACGCAAACTAACCGCTGCTCGTGAGTCATAGGCCACAGCAGCCGTCAACTACCGGTAGTTTTCTTGGCTAAAGCACTCTCCCAGACTATTTTGTCGGTAGCCTTATTGGCTGGCGCAACAGCCACGACCGTTATTCTGTACCTGAACCGGCCTCCCTCGGACCTGGCAGAGCCAGCTTACGTCCCGGTGACCATCGACACAGCTATTGTCGTTAAAGAAAATACTCGCATTCCAATCGAGGCGCAGGGCACGGTGTCACCGCTGCGTGCCACCTCGGTAATCTCTGAGGTAAGGGGTCGCATTGTGAAGGTATCACCAGCCTTTAACGTGGGTGGCTTTGTATCGAGGGACGATACCTTGCTGGCCATAGACCCACGAGATTATCAAACCCAATTATTGCGCACACAGGCTTCAGTGGAATCCGCTGAGAGTAATCTGGCACAGGAACAGGGCCGCACCGAAGTCGCCCGACGTGAATGGGATAAACTGCCCCCTGGCAGCCAGCGCAGCGAGGCGGCCAAGAGTTTGTATCTGCGCAAACCTCAATTGGAGCAGGCCCAGGCACAGCTACTGGCGGCCCAGGCGGATCTCAAAACAGCCAGGGACAACCTAGAGCGCACCACTATACGAGCACCCTACGACGCCTTGGTACGTAAAAAACACGCCGAACTAGGCCAGTATGTGGCCCCCGGCACCCCCCTGGTCGACATTTTCTCAGTCGACTATGCGGAGGTTCGCCTCGCTATCCCTCAGAGTCAACTCGCCTACCTGGACCTTCCCGGTCTGGCTGGATATCAGACCGGCGCCTCGCCAGTTGACCTGTATACAAATGTCTCCGGCGAGATTAAGCACTGGCCTGCCCAATTACACCGAACGGAGGGCGTGTTTGACGAGCGCTCCCGGGTATTATTCACCGTAGCGCGGATCGAAGACCCCTATGCTTTACGACACCCTGGCCGACAGGCTTTGAGAGTCGGTACCTTTGTGAATGCCATACTCCAGGGGAGGGAGCATCTCAATTTGGTCACTTTGCCTCGCCACATTTTGCGAGCGGGAAACCTGGTATGGGTGATCGACGACAACATGCAATTGCGCAGTCGCACTTTGACAGTTTTGCGGGCTGGCAGCGACAATATTTACGTAACTGCAGGGCTGGAGGAAGGAGAGCGGGTCTCACTCACCGCTCTTGACACTTCGTTTTCCGGTGCCAGAGTTGAAATCATGTCCCAAACGCCAAGCAACCAACTGCAACGAGCCGGGATCAGGAACGGCGACGTCCAGTGAACAGACCACACCGTTGGGGCATTATTGCCTGGTTTGCCAATAACCCGGTCGCTGCCAATTTACTCATGATCGTCATCATGGTAGTGGGGCTAGCCTCCACTTTCAACATTCAGCGAGCACTGTTCCCGGCCTTTGAAATGCCGTTTATCTCCATTATTATGCCCTACCCCGGAGCCGCACCCGAGGAGGTAGAAAAGGGCATAGTGCTAAAAATCGAGGAGGCAATTAATGATGTAGACGGTATCAAAAGGGTTGAATCCGACGCCCTTGAGTCGGTTGCCCGGGTTGTTGTGCAACCACAGGACGGCACCGATTTGTCCACACTGATCGACGATATTAAAAACCGACTCGACGCCGTGCAGCATTTTCCGGAGTCCGCCGAGAAAGCTATTATCAGTCAGCCGGAACTTCGGTTTCCTGCACTGACAATACAGATTTCCGGCGACATGGACGAACGGGGCATGAAAACCCTTGCCAACGAAATCAGACGCGAGCTACTCGCTTTGCCCTCCATATCAGCTGCCGAAGTAATCGGCGCACGAGACTACGAAATTTCTATTGAAATATCGGAGTCGGTGTTGCGCGAATACCACCTGACATTAGGTGCGGTTGCAAACACCATCGCGGCCTCCTCCCTGGACCTGCCTGCAGGTTCTGTAAACACCGAAAATGGCGACATTATGCTTCGCACGCTGGGGCAGGCCTATGTACAAGGTGACTTCGAGTCCATTGTTCTCAAGACCTGGCCCGATGGCACTCGACTTATGCTGGGCGACATTGCCGAGGTCAGGGATGGGTTCGTAGACGAGCAGGGTTTCTCGTTATTCAATGGCACGCCCTCGCTCGGCATTAATATTTATGCAATTGGTGAGCAGGACATCATCGAGACCGCCAACACCACCAAGGCGTATGTGGAGGAAAAAAGGACGCAGTTGCCGGATGAGGTTCGTCTGGATGTCTGGTCCGACATTACCTACTACCTCAAGGGTAGACTCGGCATGATGGTAAAAAACCTGGCCATCGGAGCGCTTCTGGTTTTTATCGTATTAGCGCTCTTTATGGAGATAAAGCTGGCATTCTGGGTAATGCTGGGCATTCCAGTGTGCTTCCTCGGTGCGATGACAGCAATCAACACGCCCTTTATAGACGCCTCGCTTAACATGATCAGTATCTTCGGCTTTATTCTGGTCCTGGGTATCGTTGTCGACGACGCTATTATCATGGGCGAGAGCGCCTACTCCGAACAGGAAGATCACGGTTTTACCGTGGAAAATGTTATCAATGGTGTATATCGCGTTGCCACACCGGCAACCTTCGGCGTACTCACAACCATTGTGGCGTTTATGCCAACCCTGTTCATCGAAGGTGTGTTTGCGGCCTTCCCCGAAGCCTGCGGCTGGGTGGTCATTTTGTGCCTGTGTTTCTCGCTTGTGGAATCAAAGTGGATTCTGCCGGCCCATCTTGCACACAGTACCCCGCCCACCAACCGCTTACTGCTACAAATGGACCGGGTTCAGGAGAGTGTCAATCGACGTCTCAAGCATTTTATCGCCTATCGCTATACGCCTCTGATGCAGCTCTGTATCGCTAACCGCTATGTAACTCTGGCATTTTTCCTGGCTCTGCTAATTCTTGCAGGTGGTTTGCTCGCCGGCGGCACAATTCGCACCGTCCTGTCACCGGATACGCCCGGCGAGTTTCTTAGAATGGAATTGCGCATGGAGGCTGGCACTCCGGAGCGCCGGACACTGGCGGCAATCTCCAAAATCGCGTCGGCCCTGAAAGAAATTGAGAGCGACTATCAAAAAGATAGTGGAACAGACGAAAAGCTCATTGAAAATGTTTTCACCTACGGGTATCAGCGCATCAATGGCACTGTCGATGTAGAATTGACAAAGGAGGATAAGCGCTCAATTACTACCCAGGAAATTGAAAGCCTGTGGCGTAAAAAAGTGGGGCGTATTCACAATTCGGAAATTCTATCTTTCACCAGTGCAGACGGTGGCGATTTTGGTCCCGCCATTGCTTTTGACTTGATGCACAAGGACTTCGCTGTCCTACAAAGGGCTGCAGCAGAGTTGGAACAGGCGATGCGTCGCTATGAAGGTTTGTTCGATTTCCGCAATGGCACCAGCGATACTACCGATGAATTTCATCTCGAGCTTCTGCCGGAAGCGGAGGCGCTGGGGCTAACCCGCTATGATCTTGGCAATCAGGTTCGCAACGCTTTCTACGGCGCCGAGGCACAGCGCGTACAGAGAGGCATGGATGAAGTCAAAGTGATGGTTCGCTATCCCAAAGCGGATCGAGAGACCACCAGCAGTCTGAGCAGTATGTTTTTACGTACCCCCGATGGATCGGAGGTACCCTTTGAAACAGTCGCCACTATGGAGGTCAAGCAAGGACTGCTAAAGAGTACTCACATTAACTACCAGCGCGCCGCTGAAGTTACCGCCGAGGCGAACAAGACCGTGGTCGAACCGGGGAAAGTAATCGCTGAAATGGAGGAAAGCATCCTGCCCGATCTGATGAGAAAGTACCCGGGGTTGAGTTACGGTCTATCGGGCGCCTCTGATGAAGAAGCCAAACTGGCTAGAAGTATGGCAATTGGCTTTACCCTGGCTCTGTTTGGAATTTATGCGTTACTCGCCATTCCGACAAAATCCTACTTGCAACCCCTGATTATAATGGGTGTTATTCCCTTTGGCATAATCGGTGCAATTGTAGGTCACTGGATCACGGGCTACCCAATGAGCATGATGTCGATGATGGGTGTCATTGCCCTGAGCGGTGTCGTGGTCAATGACAGTTTGATCCTGGTGGACTACATCAATAAAGCCACGGCTGCGGGCACCACACTAATCACTGCAGTAGTACACGCTGGCAATCGTCGCTTCAGGGCAATCCTGCTAACCTCTCTGACGACATTCTTCGGCCTAGCTCCAATGCTACTGGAACGGAGTATTCAGGCGCAGCAGATAGTACCCATGGCTATTTCTCTGGCTTTTGGCATCGTATTTGCCACAGTCATCACACTGTTGTTGGTACCCTGTCTGTATATGATATTGGCGGACCTCCAAAAATGGCGACAGGGAAATCGATTCCACAACCGGCCCGATTTTACCCTTTCACCCTGACCCTGGCACCGGACCTCAGGCTCTGGACATATAGCGTGCTTCCTGTGTGTTGATCTTCACTCGATCACCCACGTCCAGGTATTCGGGCACCTGAATCACCAGGCCACTGCCGAAGGTCGCAGGCTTTGTGCGCGCGGAAGCCGAGGCCCCCTTGATACCAGGCGCGCAGTCGGTTATTTCAAGAACAACAGACTGGGGTAGTTCGATTGCCACAAACTCCCCATTTACAAGCAGCCCCATCAACCCCTCCAGTCCCTGGCTGATATAGGGCAATTGCCCCTCCATCATATCGGGGGACAGATGATACTGGCTGTAGTCTTCTTCATCCATAAAGACGTAAAATCCATCGTCCTCGAAGGAGAACTGAACCCGACGTCTTTCCAGGTCGAGATCTCCCAACGGGTCATCTCCCTTGAACGTCTGATCGAGTTTTGCCTTGGTGCGAACATTGTAGAATCTAATTTTGTACAAGGTGTTTGCACCGCGGCTGGACGGTGATTTCACTTCTATCTGATTGACAATATAAGCATCGTCGTTAATTTCAACCACGGATCCTCGCTTTAATTCACTGGCCTTGGGCACGCATGACTCCTTACTCGTGTTTTGTGGACCGGTGGAGCCATAGTGGCTGCACCAGGGTAAACTGGCATCGGTACCGGGTTAGTCGCGCACGCCACAGGCTACACACCAGATATAAAAATGACCGGGATCGTCTAGACTTGCAATTTCGCTTGCCACACTAACTAGCGGTTCGACCAATGTCGACAAAGCATGCGCAGCAGAGGAGCCGAGACCAGAGGACATACTCCCGATTCGACCTGCCAGTTGCTGCAGTATCAAATCCCTGGGAGACACCGGAAGCTCTACATAGTCAACCGTATAATCGTCCAGCTCCGCCAGTGTCGCCGCCGCGTCAATTGCATCGCTCAGATCACCCAGTTTATCAATAAGCCCATGTGACAGCGCATCCGGGGCACTCCACACCCGGCCCTGTGCAACGGCATCTACAGATTCCACCGTCATGCCTCGTCCCTGGGCCACCAGACCTACAAAGCTCTGATAGATAAACTCTACGGAGCTACCAAGTGACTCTGCAACTTCCTCCTTCAGGGGCCGGTCAAGGCGCAATGCACCTGCCAATCGGGTGGTACCAACCCCGTCGGTATGTATGCCTACTCGCTCCAGTAGTCGCTCCACTGTTGGAAAGGCGGCAAACACCCCGATACTTCCA
>JABHWT010000277.1 GCA_018657645.1 Halieaceae bacterium
TGGCGCGGACCATATATTCCGCCTCTGCCATCTCCACCACCGAGGCACCCACCTCCTGGTTGCCACGCTCGATTGCGCTCTGGATATGGGTCAGTGGCAAACCAAACGCTCGCAGCTTTTCCGGGTCCACTTTTACCTGGTATTGTTTCACCATGCCGCCAATTGCAGCGACCTCGGAGACTCCCGGCACAGCCTGCAATTCATAGGTCAGAAACCAGTCCTGCAAGCTACGAAGCTCACTAATGTCGTGTGTGCCGCTGCGATCGACCAGGGCATACAGGTAGACCCAACCAACACCAGTGGCATCGGGACCAAGCTGAGGCCGTACATTGTTGGGCAGAGTAGCCGCAACCTGGCTTAAATACTCCAGTACTCGACTGCGGGCCCAGTAGAGGTCGGTGTCCTCCTCGAAAATGACATAGACATAGGAGTCTCCAAAAAAGGAGTAGCCTCTAACCGTAACCGCGCCGGGCACCGACAGCATGGCGGTGGTCAACGGGTAGGTTACCTGGTCTTCAACCACCTGTGGCGCCTGTCCTGGATAGGAGGTTTTGATAATAACCTGGACATCGGACAAATCCGGTATGGCATCCACCGGCGTATTTCTGACGGCATAAATGCCCACAGCTATTACCAGTAGCATTCCCATCAGGACGGTGCCCCGGTGTGTTACAGACCAGCGTATAACAGCCTCTATCATAACTCGGCCTCCGTCATCCCGCCCTGCTGCATGGCACCATCAGACTCGTCACTCATTCTCTCAAAATCTGCCGACTTGCTGGACTCGGAGTCGAGCAGGAACTGAGCAGAAATCACTACCCGGTCCCCCTCGTCTACGCCGGCCAGGATTTCCGCCTGTTCACCACTAACACGACCCAATAGCACCTTCACCGCTTTGAACCTGCCCTCTCCCAGGTCGAGGACAACGCGATCCATTGTCCCGGTGCGAATGATGGACGCCCTGGGAACAATCAGCGCAGGTGCACCACTTTCACTGAAAATGGACACTTGTGCGAACATGTTTGGACGCAGTTCGAGGCCCTCATTGGGGAAGCGCAGGCGGATTTTCAGAGTGCGGGTCTGTTCATCGAGAACGGGATGAATGTAGTCTACACGGCCCTGCCAGGTCTTCCCCGGGAGATAACCGAGTTGCATGGTAACCCGAGCACCCTCCTCTACCAGTGGAGCCTGTCGCTCAAATACCTCGGCCTCCACCCAGACCTCGGACAAGTCACCTATCGACATAAGCATGGTGTCGGGTTGAACATAAAAGCCCTCCCGAATATTCAGGTTGTCGACGACGCCTTGTTGCGGCGCATAGAAAGTGACTGTTTGCTGGACCTGCCGGGTTTCTGTCAACGTATCGATAGCTGATTGCGGTAACTGCAGGGCAGCGAGCCTATACTCCGAGGCCTCGATAAGCTTGCTGTTGCTCCGCTCCAGTGCCAGCACCAGTTCATTTTGCGCGTTGACCAGTTCAGGCGCATAAATCTCATACAGCGGCTGCCCCGCCGCCACCGGATCACCCGCCGCCTTGACATATAGTGTCTCTATCCAGCCTTTCACGCGCGGGTGAATATGCACCAGACGGTCTTCATCGTATTTCACATAGCCCACTGTATCGATTCGTGAGCGCCATAGCTCACGGCTGGCAACCGCGGATTTTACGCCGAGATTATTGACCACTGCCGGGGATATTCTCACTGCTCCAGGCTCGGAATCCAGGCTCTGGTTCCGCTGGGGGTACACGGGCACCAAATCCATCCCCATCGGAGACTTCCCCGGTTTGTCCCGCCTGAAATCAGGGTCCATCGGCGCCACCCAGTACAGCGGCTCTCGTGATTTCGCACCAGCGGCATCAGCACCACCTGATGCTTGTTCCGAATCTTGGTTTTCTTGCTCTCCAGACATTCCCGGAAAGTAACTCAAAGACCAGCCCACCAGTACGCCTGCCAGTAGCAGTACCGGCGTTGATATACGCATATTCATCGTATTTCTCCTGCAGTATCGAACGGTGTCGTGGCCAATTCTGCAGTTTCACTTCCCGCAAAAGACGTTAACAGGTAGTTCAGCTGGGCGACGGTTTTTTGCCGCTCTACGGCAATTTGAAGCGACTCAATCTCGGTATTGAGCAGTGCAATTCGCGCCCGCACCACTTCGGCGAAATCGCCGTCGTCATTGGTGTATGCCGCAAGCGATGCTTCAGCCTGCTCCTGCATCTGGGGGAGAAGTTGATCCAGAAATATCCGTTGGCGTTGATCTACATGACCCAACTGCTTGGCAGCGGTTGCCAGCTCCGAGGTCATTCGACGTAGCAGCAGCCACTTCCGGCTTCGAATTTCTTCGGCTTTTGCTGCCGCCGAGCGAACCTGCTTATCCTGCCTGTTTGCTGTAAATACAGGCAGGTCAAACGAAATCCCAA
The DNA here is from genome assembly GCA_018657645.1 of Halieaceae bacterium. Taxonomy (GTDB): domain Bacteria; phylum Pseudomonadota; class Gammaproteobacteria; order Pseudomonadales; family Halieaceae; genus JBALVT01. The sequence goes on from JABHWT010000277.1 coordinate 2,423, forward strand.
GCGAAAAGAAGTCGGACCGGTCCAGGCCACTGGGATCATCCTCTCGATAAGCGTAACTGGCACTGACGCCCCATTCGGATTTATATTTTTGTCGGGCCAGTTCTACGCCTACACGCGCCGCCTCAACCAGCCTGTCCAGCGCGAGTACTGCCGGGTGAGACATCAGGTGTTTCTGGTCGAACTCATCATTCACGGGCAAGGGCGAACGGCGCAGTCTGACCTGCGGCAGCTCGTCTGGCAGACTGAAACCCTGCATGTGATTTCGGGAGTACAACAATCCCCCCTCGGTGTCTCCATTCAAGCCAGGGCCATCCGCTAACCATTCCATCAGTTGCTGGCTACCCATGTCTCTATCTTGCTGTAGACGCACCAAACGGTCCTGCAGGCGCGTTAATTCCAGCTGCGCTCTTATTACGTCCTGTTGCCGGGTCCTGCCCAGGGCATTTGAATAACTCGCAATGGCAACGTCCACCAATTGTTCAAACAGTGCTCGATTGGATTCAATCGCTTCAATGCTGGCGCTCGCCTGGTACACATCCAGCCACAACTGGCTGACCGTCAGGGTTACCTGCGCCTCACGGTCCGCCGCCAGCAGTGGATGCTGGCTGCCTAATACCGCCATGTACTGCTGTTTCATCCGCAGACTCTGACCCCGGGGAAACATCTGCGTCACCCCTACCCTGAACTGGGTCATAGCCTCCTGATTGAAATCAAAGGTATCCGTTGGGAGATTGGCAAAGTTTACCGAAACACGGGGGTCAGGTAGTGTTCCCGCAGCCACACTCTGCGCCTCGTAGGCAGTCTGCCTATGCCGGTTTCCCGCCTGCCATGGATCGTTGGCCAGCGCGGCAACAATCGCTTTGTTCAGCGACAGTGTTTGACCGCCGGAGGTCTCGGTAGCAGAGGATTGGACCACCTGCACATTCGCAATCACCAAGAGGGGCAGGCAAGTCACCCTCAAAATGCGGCCCATCGCCGCAGACCAGTAAAACATAACCACAGTGCTCCTTCTCTATTACCATCCACCGGCCGACTTTATAGCGCGGCATTCGGGTAAGGTCTTTCAACAGACAGAATTTAATCACCGACCCACAGCGAAATCGACGGGGATTCAAAGCGGGATTGGGAGATTCACGCGCAACGGCAAACCCTATATGGGCTCGCGTTTTCTTCTATAGCGCGAGTTTGGTATCAGGCGCGGTGGATTGGTGGCCTGTAGCGAAAGAAAGGAAGAGAAACTGTATCGGTACCGCCGTATTCCCACCCTCGTTTTGCATCTGGAAGTGCGATTATTATGCTAGCGGCGATCAGTGGTGCAACGGGTTGGCAACCATCTCCCGGACACTGACAATCTTCGGTACAGCAGTCCATCTCGGAGTGATCCGTCATTTCCGCGTCCATGCCGTTCATTGAGTGAGACGAGGCCTGGATGACATCAGTAGCATCAGGTTGCTGATGGCCAACACCGGCAAACACCAATGACTGACCCAGATAGGACAGCAATGCGAGAGTCATGAGTAAAGCTCTACCAGCCGCCATTAGGGGGCTCCGATGGATGGTCTACAGTAGTTCAGTATACGCCTTTTAACAGTTCCCGTAAAAGTGCGAATAATAACCTCTCATTGATAGCGAACACGGCAACCACGATTTTATTGTACCGGCCTCTCTCCCTTGGGCCAAAATTACGATCCGAATATAATCTGTGCAGTTTATGGGATATGGGCAATAGAATGCGCTATGCTTGGTCCTATACAAGGAGACAGTATGGCAAGTATCAAGCAACTACTGAGCAATATAGAATCATCACCCGATGGACCAGAGGTCGCCGCTATTTTCGATTTTGACGGCACTATCATTGCCGGATACTCGGCCACGGTATTTGTCCGCGAGCAATTGAAAAGGGGTGATTTGTCCCCGCGTGACTTTATAGAACTCATGAGCGCAGCGGCCAATTTTGGTCTGGGCAATCTGGGATTCTCCGGCATGATGGTGGTCACCTCCCAATTCATGAAGGGCATCGAAGAGCAAGACTATATAGACGTTGCCGAGGAACTGTACACACAGAAAATTGCGCGACTCATCTACCCGGAGTCCAGGCAACTGGTAGACGCACACCTGGCCAAGGGCCACACGGTAGCCGTCATTTCTTCTGCCACTCCCTACCAGGTCGAGCCGGCTGCCAGGGATTTGGGCATCGACCACGTTCTGTGTACTGAGCTCGAGGTGGAGAACGGCCAATTTACCGGCGGTGTAATTCGCCCCACCTGCTTTGGAGAAGGCAAGGTCACAGCGGCCGAAGCGCTGGCCGATGAATCCGGCGCCGACCTCGATGACAGCTTTTTTTATTCCGACAGCACAGACGATCTGCAGCTTCTGGAGCGAGTGGGCTATCCTCGCGCTTTAAACCCCAGCACCAAACTGGATCGCCTGGCGCGCGGCAAACAATGGCCGGTGGCCCACTTTGGCAGTCGGGGCCGACCGAGCCTGGCTGAATTTCTACGCTCCGTTAGTGCCACTATCAGCCTGGTTCCAACCTTCATCGCCGGTTTGCCTATCTATGCGCTGACTGGCTCGCGGCGAGACTCACAGAACTTTTCTTTCTCCCTATTTGCAGATACCGCCAGTGCCCTTATAGGACTGGATCTCAATGTTCAGGGTGAAGAGTACCTGTGGTCCCATCGCCCCGCAGTGTTCATATTTAACCATCAGAGTAAGGCAGACGTGATTATTTGTGCCAAGCTATTACGTCGGGATATTGCAGGTGTTGGGAAAAAGGAAATTAAGAAACTCCCCGTCATTGGTACAGTGCTGGAAATGGGCGGTGTGGTGATGATTGACCGGGCCGATTCCCGCGGAGCTATCAATGCAATGCGCCCCCTTGTCGAGGCCATGAAGAATGAGGGCAAGAGTGTAGTTTTGGCGCCCGAGGGCACTCGCACCATTTCGCCACGGCTTGCCCCATTTAAGAAAGGCGCTTTTCACCTCGCTATACAGGCGGGTGTACCCATTGTGCCCATTGTTATTCGAAATGCCGGCGATGTTGCACCCAAGGGTGACTTTGTATTCCGCTCGGCCACCGTCGACGTGACCGTGCTACCTCCAGTCGATACTAGCGAATGGAGTGCAAAAACCGTTGATGTACACGTCGCTGAGGTCCGCAATATGTTCCTCCGAGCGCTGGGTCAGCCCCAACAACAAACCGCTGACAAAGCAAAGACCACAGCCAAGCCCAAGGCAAAACCCAAGCCCAAGGCAAAACCCAAGCCCAAGGTAAAACCCAAGCCCAAGGTAA
>JABHWT010000073.1 GCA_018657645.1 Halieaceae bacterium
AGCCACGCATGGAACAGGGTATGGATGTATTGATCGATCATGTGATTGACGGTTTTCAAGGCATGCCGCCCTTTGGTTTTTGTATGGACTGTGATGTACCGCAGTTTGAAGCTCTCATCCGTTTTATGGCCGAGGGTAAGTAAGTCGCGACGACGTTCTTCTTCTGACAAAGCTGAACGGGTAAGGCATAACGCCCAAGTTCTATGCCCGGTCCGGTATCAGTACCCTCAGGGGGAATACCAGATCGGTGAAGACCATGCGCGCTCCTGTACCGTGGGCGGCACATTCTCAAGCGGTGCAATACCCAAGCGAATCGCATCGTAGCTACTCCAGCGACAGCTGGGGTTTTCCAGAATCCGCACGTAGTAGAAGGCAGATTGGTCGGGCTTGAACGCCGGGTCGGTCCAATTGACCTTGAGTTCCGCAGCGCCCTTGTCGGCGCGGACGGCACAGGTGTTGATGTCTACCGAAGCGCCATTATCGGGGCAACGGCCAGTTTTTGGATCGGGTTTCAAATTGTCAGAGCAGGCAATATCGAACACCTGTTCCATGCTCTTGCCATTTTCTGTCCAGCCCTTAATCATTTGTATACGTTGCAGGTTTGTGGCCAAGCTGTCTTTTACTGCCCACACCAGAAATTGGGGCGAGGCGTCTGCAGTTGGGGCACTTCCGAGGGCGCTACCCATAGCGACACCGCTTTTGTAGGCCTTATTCACCAGGTCTGCATCGTTGATCAATTTTTCAGGGAATTCCCAGCCGGCAAAAAAACGCAGCAAAATGCGATTGCCACTGGTGGCGTATGCCTCGCGACTCTGCATTGCTTCAAATAGTGCATCGCGAGTATTTTCCTGGGCCCAGAGCACAGCCAGGCCACCGGGATTTTTCAGCCTGGCACCCTCGGAAGTAGACTTGGCAAATGTTTTGTTGACGCTGTCGAGGTTCAACCTCTTCTTTGCCGGCGAATCGTGCAGGGCTCCGCCGCCTCGCCAGTCGTATTCTTCAGTATCGCCAGGTGCACTGTTATGCGTATCGGTACTACCTATAAAACCATACTGAAGCGGGTTAAAACCTAGCTCCTGCTCCAATTCAAGACCAATCTTCAGGCCTTCCCGGGCAAAGGATGTTCTTCCCGAGCAACCGGGCACCTGTTTGCCCTCACAGATGGGCACTATCAACTCAAAGTTGCACTCTTCATCGCTGGCACCAACACCGTAGCCGCACTCGGAACTGCCCTTGAGCTGGAATATTTCCGCAATCGGTTCATTGCGACCGCGCAGGGCCCAGTCGCGGTGATTATAGGTGTCGCCGTCAATCGTCGTGCCGGAATAGGCCAGCCCCCAGGTTTTGTTCATATTGTGGGGAATGGTCAGGAACTCGCAGTCCCCCGTACACTCCTGTTCCAGAAAGCGCCACAAATCCAATACGGTTGCAGCGTCAAAGGCCGATACCGCCCGCTTGGGAGTGTTGCTGTTTTTGAACAGCACATTGCGATGGATCTTGCCCTTTTTGGGTAGCGGAGGGCTGTATTCATAGCCGGCAAAGGCAGTAAATTCCCCGGGTTCGTTGAACTCGTCTGCGGTGTCGCGGATCTCGTTCCAGGTGCTTCTGCCGTCCTCGAGACAGCCCGCCATATCATCTTCGCACAGGTCTCTGGAGCGGATGGGTGGTCGCATTTCCCCTTCGGCCCGGGTTCGCCGGTACATTTCCTTGGATGGTTTATCGAAGCCCCGACAGAAAGCAACCTGGCGTTCGGTCAGATTTTTGCGAGCGCAGGTGACAAACAGCCCGAAGCCCTCTGCATGGTCACTCATCACAACAAAGTCCAGGGGCCTCGTCAGCTGCATTGTCTCGCCGGTTGCCAGAGTTAATGACTCCCCGCTGGCAAAGCGATAAGCGTCACCCAAACTCAGGCGATTACCATTGAGATAGCTGTCGAACGAGAGGGCCGTGTGCACATGGGTGTCACCGAAATAGGCGTTCTTATCCTTGCTAAAGCCACGGGTTACCCGAGGCCTGGGTTCGGGTATGGCTACGTTTTTCTCGCTTTGCTGGCTCGTTTCAGTACGTATAGCCTTGAGCTGATTGGTTAATCCCGCCAGGGCAGCGCCGCTGAATTGAGTCAACACTGCTGCCAGCAGGCCGGCACTTATCAATTTGTTAGCCATTGCTTCACCTTGTAGCCTTCGTTGTGCTGTGGGGATACCTTACTATGGAGGAAATGCCATCTTGAGACACTATAGCCGAGTTTCGCCGCCCTGTGCGTCCGACCTAATTGGTCGTACATGAATTGTTTGAATCTACTATCTGCCAGAGTTTCTTTGGCTTCAAGCAGCCTCTATAATCTCGGGGTAATGCAATAGGAGGTTCAATTATGAAGACGTTATTATTGGCTGTGATGATCGCGCTTGGCATTGCTGTTCCCGCTTACTCCGCTGATCAATCCATTACCCATGTCGTTATCGTGTGGGTAAAGGAGGATGTATCCGAACAGCAGATATCTGACATTATCGATAAGACAAAGGCATTATCCGAGATTGAAGTTGTACGCGCACTCAAAGTAGGCGCTCCCGTCCCGAGCGATAGAAAAACAGTCGATGACTCATTTTCCTTTGCCATAAGTTTAGAGTTTAAGAGCAGCGCGGATATGCAGAAGTATGTTGAGCATGAAATTCACCAGGCGTATGTTAAGGAAGTGCTGGCTCCCGCTTTAAAGAAGTACGTCGTCTATGATTTTTAGTCGCGCTTCATTTGCTCCTTGGCACCGTATCAATCATTCAGGAAGTTGGCCACAGAAAAGCGTGGCCAGCGATTATTGCGCCTTGTAGTTGACAAAAATGGGTGAAGACCAGGCCCGGCTCTCAGCCGCTGCCAGGCAGTTGTCGCTCTTGTCAGTGCGATTATCGCTATAGCATGGGTTTACCGAGATGGCCTCGCCATTTTTGCCATATTCAGTACGCAAATTAGCGCCGTTGATAAGGGGGCTGGGTTCCTGGACTGCACGAGCGTAGTAAATGAAATCGCGGGCCTGTACATCAAAATCCGGGTCGTCAAACTCGAAACTGCAACCCTGTTGACTGGGTTCGCAATTGAGCGTCTTCCAGACATCTTCAATTCGAGAGCCACCATCGGCTAATAGCATAGGCTCATCCCTGATCATTTGTGGGCGAATGCGAATGATCTCGATGCGGGTAATCAGTTTGCGCTCGTCACCGGGGTGGTAGCACTCGCCGCCGCATAATGATTCCATGCGCTCACTGGTAAGGCTGTCGTGCACATAATCGGGGCAGCCTGGTTTTTGTTTAAAAGCACCCACTGCGGCAACGCGAAAGCGGGGGGTATCGCTCAAGGCGACTTCAGAGCCCATTGATACTTTGCCCCGATCACTGTTGAGCAAATCGAACCACAACAGTATACGCTCTCCACTGGTACCATAGACCTGTTTTTTGTTCAGGGCAGTCCAGATGCTGTCCCGGTCGCGTCCATTGGCATGGATGGCCACCAGTCCACCGGTATAGAAAAAGGAGC
>JABHWT010000324.1 GCA_018657645.1 Halieaceae bacterium
AAGGCACACTTCCATGGCTGGCACGATGCCGTAGCCTCGGGCTATTCCTCTCATTTTGAGGGGGGAGTTGTCAGGGGTGTCCACGCGAGCCACGAGAGCGAAACCCTGCTGCTTCCTCCCGGTGATATGGATGCTATAAAAGCTGCGCTGGATACTTGTGATGACGTGGCGGCTGTTATCCTGGAGCCAACCGGAACCCATTTCGGCATGGTGCCGCTCCCGCCCGGGTTTATGGAGCAATTGCGTGACATTACCGCGAGCAAGAATGTGGTGCTGATCTTTGATGAGGTCATAACCGGATTCCGCGTTTCGCCCGGGGGTGCGCAGCAGGCGTTAGGTGTGACGCCGGATTTAAGTACCCATGCCAAAATTATTGCAGGTGGTCTACCCGGCGGGGCGGTTTGTGGCAGGAAGGCCATACTGGACATGCTTGATTTCGAGGCGATGGAGTTGAAAGGCGAGGAAAAAGTGCAGCACAACGGCACATTCAACGCCAATCTAGTATCAGCTCAGGCCGGCATTGCCATGCTGAAGCAAATACGCGACACGGACGTTTGTGAGCGTGCCAACAATTTCGCAGAGAGACTTCGCGCGGGTATGAATGACGTGCTTGTGAGTCACCAAATGCCCTGGGCTGTGTACGGCAGTTTTTCGGGTTTCTTCGTTTTCACCAATCCGACGGGGCTGAAAATCTCTCCGCTGGACTTTAACCCTCTGGATTACGATTTCACTGTTTTAAAAACCAGCCGCCTGGGCTTTGCCCAGAAACTTGTTCTCGCTCTCATTACACAGGGTGTACACATTGCGGGGTTTCCGGGCGGGTGGGTGAGTAGTGTCCATTCGGATGAAGATCTGCAGCAGACACTAGCGGGTTTTGATAAGGCATTGGCGCTGCTTAAGAGGGAAGAGGGCATTGGTTAGTGCATATTCGGGAACCGGCCACCTGTTGAGCATCGGAGCAGATTGATGCAGTGCTAGCAGGTGATCGGCACTGACTTAAGCGACTTTGTCACTACAGAAACACATACAGGAGCCTAGATCACGCTGTCCACTGAGCACGACCCACTCCCGGTTGGAACCCCACGCCCTTCAGCGGGCCGTGCTCAGTGGACAGCTGCATGGGAGCCTTCTTTAGGTTACTCCCTCTTCAGGGCGAGGCGTTTCAACTAAAAGCGGGCATAGCCAGCCGAGGGTCGCAATAGGGAAGCCTTTGATTCCCTAGTTTGGGCCATTTATTTGTAGGTAACAACCAAATAACCTTTCAGCGTCTCCGATCCGATGTTTCCTATCTTGTGACTGAGATCTGCCCTGTAGCTGGCTGTATCTCCGGACTCCAACTCGCAATCTGTATCTCCCGCGGACAGCGACGCCAAACCCGAAGTCACTGTAAATAACTCCCGGGTTCCGTCGAAGTGTGGGGAGCTGTCAAGTGTGGCACCCGGTTGAATTGCCAGTTCATAAAACTCCACGCTTTTTTCCAGGTGCAGTGGCGATAAGGTGCGTATCTGGCACAGGCTGTCGGCCCGGAACAGGTTATTGGGATCATTACCGTGGATGATTTGCACGCTTGCGCTGGCATTGGGGTCATCCACCAGTTCGCCGATACTCATACCAAAGGCCTGGGCGATACGAAAAGTGACTGCCAGGGTCGGGTTGGCCTGGCCACGCTCTATCTGGCTGAGCATGGAACGGCTAACGCCCGAGGCAGCGGCGAGTTGATCCAGGGTGAAGTTGTTACGTTGGCGAAGCTCAGTTACACGCTCACAAAGGACTTGTCCGGCGGGGTCAGGTGTAGTTTTATCCATTAAAAAATCCTCTATACAGGAAATAATCTTGTATATTGACGAAGCGGGGTCTACTATACCGGAAATATTCTACTATAGTGGGTATTGCCATGAAAGCGCTGATCAAGAAAGAGGCCCGGGAGGGCTTGTGGTTGGAGGATGTGCCCAGGCCGGTTATTGGCATTAATGATGTTCTGATCAAGGTCAAGCGGACGGCGATTTGCGGTACCGATATGCATATATATAACTGGAATAATTGGGCGCAGCAGACGATACCTGTTCCCATGGTGGTGGGCCACGAGTTCGTTGGGGAAATCGCCGAGGTTGGTTCTAACGTCAACGACTTCCGTCCGGGACAGATTGTATCCGGTGAGGGGCATGTTGTTTGTGGTCGCTGCCGCAACTGCATGGCGGGACGGCGCCACCTGTGTCCGCGAACCAGCGGTATTGGCGTGGATCGGCCGGGTGCATTCGCCGAGTACCTGGTACTGCCGATGGCAAATGTATGGGAGCATGTAGGAGGAATTGACCTGGATGTGGCCGCTCTTTTCGATCCACTGGGAAACGCAATGCACACGGCATTGCAGTATGATTTGCTGGGAGAAGATGTATTAATCACTGGAGCGGGTCCTATAGGTGCCATGGCCGCCGCCGTATGCCGGCAAGCGGGTGCGCGGCATGTTGTTATTACCGATGTCATCGATTCCCGCCTGGAACTGGCGGCCAGGTTGGGTGCGACCTGCACCGTGAATCCCACTCGTGGAAATTTGGCGGACACCAGGCAGCAACTTGGAATGAAAGAGGGGTTTGATGTCGGGCTGGAAATGTCGGGCAATGCTCAGGCATTTAATGATTTGCTTGACAATATGTGTCATGGAGGAAAGGTTGCGATACTGGGTATACCCGCTGAAAATACTATCATCGACTGGAACAAGGTGGTGTTCAATATGCTGACCCTCAAGGGTATTTATGGTCGGGAAATGTACGAAACCTGGTACAAAATGTCGGTCATGATTGAGTCCGGACTGGACATTTCGCCGGTAATTACGCATCGTCTGGACTACACTGATTTTCAGCACGGCTTCGACGTTATGAACAGTGGTGAGGCGGGCAAGGTCATTCTCAACTGGGACACCGGGGAGTAAAGAATATGGATGATCGCTTTCACGAGCATATTTCTAACGCGTTGGCGGATATCGAATCTGCTGGGCTATACAAGCGCGAGCGCCAGATCACAACCCCCCAAGGTGCGCATATTGGGGTCAAGGACGATGCAGAAGTGCTGAATCTTTGCGCCAATAACTACCTCGGCCTTGCCCAGCATCCTGAAGTGCGTGCTGCAGCGGATAAGGGATTACAGGACTGGGGTTACGGAATGGCCTCTGTGCGCTTTATTTGTGGCACTCAAAGCTTGCACAAGCAACTCGAGCGCGAACTCAGCGACTTTTTGGGCACCGAGGATACCATTCTCTACCCCTCCTGCTTTGATGCCAATGGGGGTTTGTTTGAAACCTTGCTGGGGGAGGAAGACGCGGTCATTTCAGACGAGTTGAATCACGCGAGCATCATCGACGGCGTGCGTCTGTGCAAGGCGCGGCGCTACCGCTACAAGAATAATGACATGGCAGACCTGGAGCAGCAACTTAAGGCTGCTGACCAGGCGGGTGCCCGCTTCAAGTTGGTCACAACCGACGGCGTGTTTTCCATGGATGGCTACATAGCGAGGCTGGATGAAGTTTGTGACCTGGCAGACAAATACAACGCCCTGGTGCATTTCGACGACGCCCATGCCACCGGCTTTGTGGGGGCGGGAGGTCGGGGTACGCATGAGTTGCGCGGATGCATGGACCGGATTGATATTACGACCGGAACCCTGGGTAAAGCACTGGGTGGGGCCAGTGGTGGCTATACGGCGGCGCGACAGGAAGTTGTCGATCTGTTAAGGCAGCGATCT